>DATHEQ010000166.1:0-23258 GCA_035318505.1 Polyangiaceae bacterium
GATGCTGGAAGCGCTCGCCGCGCCGCGCCCCGACCTGTCCAAGTACGCGCCGCGCATCACGACCATCAAGGTAAAGCCCGATCAGATCCGCCTCGTCATCGGCCCCGGCGGCAAGACGATCAAGGGCATCATCGACCAGACCGGCGTCGCCATCGACGTCGAGGACGACGGAACGGTCAACGTCGCGTCCAGCGATTCGGACGCGGTGAAGAGGGCCCTCGACATCATCAAGGGGCTCACGGCCGAACCGGAAATCGGGACCATCTACGAGGGCACGGTCAAGCGCATCGCCGATTTCGGCGCCTTCGTCGAGATCCTCCCCAACACCGACGGCCTCGTGCACATCTCCGAGATTGCCCACGAGCGTGTCGAGCGCGTCGAGGACGTTCTCAAAGAGGGTGACAAGGTCAAGGTCAAGGTCATCTCCGTCGACCGCGAGGGCAAAGTCCGCCTCACGCGGCGCGAGCTGCTCCCGTTCCCCGAAGGGGAAGAGGGCGACCGCGCTCGCGAAAGGATCGTCCAAGCCCGTGAGGCCGGTCCGCCCCAGCGCGGCCCACGACGCGACGGACCCGGCGGCGGGGGGCGTGGCGGCGGTGACCGCGACCGCGGGCCGCGCCGCGACCGGCGCTAACATCGCCCGGTCATGATAAAGATCCTGGTGGAGCTTCAACTCCACCGGGATGCTGACCATGGCCGCGGAGCACGCGCATCACCCAGGCTCGCACGCCCACGGCCACCATCATCACGGGCCGGCCGCGGGTAGCAAGGCGCCCGAGGGTCGCCTTTTGGCGGCGCTCGTTCTGACGCTCGGTTTTATGGCGGTCGAGGCCGTCACTGGGTGGCTCGCGCACAGCCTGGCCCTCGTCTCCGATGCTGGGCACATGTTTGCGGACGCCGGCGCGCTGGCGCTCGCGCTCACAGCGCAGCGGGTAGCGAGCCGGCCGCGTACGTTGGTTCGGACTTATGGCTACCGCCGCGCCGAAACCCTCGCCGCCCTGGGTAACGGCGTGGTGCTCGGGATCACGGCGGTGTGGGTCATCGCAGAAGCGATCGACCGATGGCGCGCGCCGGCTGCGGTCGTCGCCGGGCCAGTGCTCGCCGTCGCGGCGATGGGCTTCGTCGTCAACCTCGTGGCCGCGTGGCTCCTCTCGCGGGGGACAGACGGTCACAACGCCAACACGCGCGCCGCGTTGGCGCACGTCGCGTCGGACGCGCTGGGATCGGTGGCAGCGATGGCCTCTGCCGGGCTGGTCCTCGTCTTCGGTTGGAACCGCGCCGACGCTGCAGCGGGATTCATCATTTCGGGACTCATTTTGTGGGGCGCGTTCCGGCTGGTTGCGCAGACGGTGAGCGTGCTGATGGAAAGCGTTCCCGCAGGGGTCGAGCTGGCCGATCTCGAGCGCACGATCTTGTCGACCCCGGGGGTGAAGGAAGTGCACGATCTGCACGCCTGGACCATTTCCGACGGTTTCGACGCGGTCACGGTCCACGTGGTGCTCGACGGCGCCGCGCACGGCACTGACGTCGCTGCCGACGTCGGGGAACGCATCCGTCGCGAGCACCACGTAAGCCACGTCACCGTGCAACCCGAGGCCCCCCACCTTCCTCCCGGGCTCCATTCCGCCGAGAGGCTCCTCCGCAAACGGAAAGTGTGATCGTGACCCGTCGACTCTTTCTGACGCCTCGACCCTTCCTGAAGTGGGCGGGTGGCAAAAGTCAGCTGCTCGGAGGGCTGCGCGCTCACGTCCCCCCGTCTTACGATCGATATTTCGAGCCGTTTCTCGGGGGTGGCGCACTGTTTTTTGCGCTGCGACCGTCGCGAGGAGTTCTCAGCGACGTGAACCGCGAGATCGTCGACTGTTACACGGCGGTGCGGGACGAAGTGACGGGCCTCATCGCGGCGCTTCGCGAGCATCGCTACGATTCCGACCATTATTACGCCGTCCGCGACGCCGATCCGGCGAAGCTTGCCTTGGTCGAGCGGGCCGCACGCACCATTTTCCTCAACAAGACGGGGTTTAACGGCCTCTATCGCGTGAACCGCGCCGGCAAGTTCAACGTCCCTTTCGGTCGTTATTCCAAGCCGGCCATTTGCGACGAAGAGAATCTGCGCGCTTGCTCTGCGGCCCTCGCCAATGTCGAGCTCGTGGCCGCGGATTTCGAGCGCGCGGCGTCCCGCGCGGCGGCCGGCGATTTCGTCTATTTCGATCCGCCGTACGTACCGCTCTCGCGAACCGCGGCGTTCACTGCCTACGCGCCGGGGGGATTCGATCTCCACGCGCAGTCGCGTCTCGCCGGTTTTTTCAGCAAGCTCGCCGAGCGCGGCGTTGCCGTCCTACTTTCGAATTCCGACGTCCCAGAAATTCGTAAGCTCTACGCCCGCTTTCCCATGCAGACGATCCAGGCGACCCGCGTGATCAATTGCAAAGCCACGCGCCGCGGTCCCGTCCGCGAGATCCTCGTCCATCAGGTCGCTCCTTCGCCGCCTCGTCCGCGCAGCGCGAAAAAAGCACCTTCGCGATCGAAGCGCAGCGCCGCGGTTGGCCTAAAGGCCTAGGCGGAGTTTCCTCGTTTGCGCACAACAGCGCGGCTTGTGCGTCCACCGTCCGCGGACAACTGTCGCGTTTTCGGACAGCGGGCCGGCCCGTAGCGGGTTCCCGGCGGGCGCCGCGCGTCAGCCGGTCTTTCCGCGCGCCAACTGGTCGGCCAGCGTGGCGAGCACCGCGACCTCGCCGACCTCGGATTCGTCGAGGTTCCCGCGCAGCGCTTTGCCAATGAGGTTGTCGATTTTACGGCCGATTCGACGTTTTTCCCGGACGGCGGCATCACCGAGGAGGACGCGAACCTTTCCGTTCTTGGTCGGCAAAATCCAAAGTCGGCCCATCGTTCGTGTCCTCTCTCCTCAGGCGA
This sequence comes from Polyangiaceae bacterium, assembly GCA_035318505.1. Taxonomy (GTDB): domain Bacteria; phylum Myxococcota_A; class Polyangia; order Polyangiales; family Polyangiaceae; genus DASWDH01. Next base: position 2,911 of record DATHEQ010000166.1, read on the forward strand.
AGCGCCGTGCCATCAGGGTCGCCGTTGTCCTAATTGCGAGTTTCTTGCCAGCTCGAATCCGTGCAGCGATTGCCAAGACGGCGGGCTCACGTCGGTGACGCTATGGAGGCAAAAGTGCGCCTCTCGCGCACACGCACGCTTTCCGCCTCCCCCACCGGAAGACGTGCCGCTCTCATGGCCGGCCTCCTGATGCGGCAACCGCTTGAAAGCCGGGCGGACCCGCATAAGAATTACGGGTGAGCGCGTCCGTTCGGAACCGGCAGAAACGACCGTACGGATGGACGCGGTCGCATGGTGTTTCGGGGGAGAAGCTAGCGTAACCAGAAATGAGCAACCCGAGCCAAGGCAGCCCCGCGCGATATCGCCTGCGTTTCTTGTTGCAAGAATTCGATCTCGCGCCGGGCCATACGCTTCTCGGTCGTGGTGACGACTGCCACATCACCATCTTCGATCCCGCGATTTCGCGGCGCCACGCCCGCATCTTCGTCGACGAACAGCACGCCATCCTCGAGGACCTCGGAAGCCGCAACGGATGCCGCGTCAATGGTGTTCCCATCAAAGGCGAAATTAATCTCTCCGACGGCGATCGCATTCGTCTCGGCACGCAGGAGCTCGTTCTCAGCGAGGTCAAAGCGGCGACGTCGCAGGCCATCCACCGACAGACGGGTTCGCTCTGTTTCTGCGGTTCTTGCCGCGCCGCGTATGCCAAGGAAATGGACTCCTGCCCGCACTGCGGTTCGACGACGCGCGGACCGAATCCGTTGGCGCACAGCGACACCGATCCCGAGGAGGACACCGAGAACCTCCCGCAAGATCGCCGCTACGCTTCCGGTCCGCCGTAACCAATCACGCGGTCGCCGGTCACGCGGCGGACAGCACCAATTTCGTGATCTCGGCGGGGCAAAAGAGGCGCATGGGTGGGCCCCAATAGCCCGTACCGCGGCTCACGTAGATTTGCGTCGTGTCGTCGTGACGGTGCAAACCCGCCACGTAAGGCTGGTTTAGTCGAACGAGCGCGCCGAAGGGCCAGATCTGACCGCCGTGCGTATGGCCCGATAGCTGAAGCCCGGGACGCGCCGGAGCGAGCCGAGTGATCTGGCTCGGCTGATGCGCCAACACGACGAGCTCGCGCTCGGGATCGCGTCCGCGGAACGGCTTGTCGTAGTCGGCGCCGTGCCCCGGTCCGAATCCGTTGGCGTGATGATCGTCGACCCCAGCCAAATCGAGCGAGGCGTCACTGTCGCCGAGCGAGACACGCTCATTGCGGAGCACGCGGATGCCGAGACGCTCGAGCTCGGTGAGCCACTCGTCGACCCCGGAATAGTATTCGTGGTTGCCGGTGACGAAGAAAACGCCATGTCGCGCCTTGAGCTTCGCCAGGGGCTCGACGTGCTGTCGCAGGGTGGCCACGCTGCCGTCGACGAGGTCGCCGGTGATGACGATCGCATCGGGCTTTTGCGCGTTGGATTTCTCGACCACGTGCTCGACGAATCTGCGCCCAATGGTGGGGCCGATGTGCACGTCGCTCAGCTGCACGATGGTAAAACCGGAGAGTGCAGGGGGGAGTCGCGGCAGACGGACCTCGACTTCGGGGACTTCGATGTCGCCAAGGGCGGAGCGAACGGACACAGCGCCGAGCGTGGCAACGGCGAGCCCCGCTGCTTCGGTGATGCCGCGCGCGACCATCTGCCGGCGCTCGGGGTCGGTCGGGGGCGCATTGCCCTGCAGCGCCTGCCAGGCTCGCAAAAGAAGGCGTCCGAGATCGGCCACGAAGAACGAAACGCCCAGCAAAAAGGCCAGCCCAAACCAGGTGAAAACGCCGGCGGTCACGACCTTCATGACGTTGCGGGGCAGCGCGCGCGACGCGAGGATCACGAAAGGGGGCAGGAGAGCGACCGCGGCGAGCGCCACGGTGGCGATACGCGCGTACGGTTCCGGCCACCCCGGATCGCGCACGAGCCGCGTCCACAGGTAATAGTGCCAACCGCCCACGATCAAAAGAACGACGGCGAGGAACGCGAGAAATTGGCCGATCGATCGCATCGCAGCAGAACCTAACCGACGCGAGGCGGCTCTTCCAGGTGAGGGGGGTGAAAAGTCTGTTAAGAACTGTGTCCGACTCAGGCACCGGCGTGAGGCGTTAGGCGATAGGCGAGCTCGTAATCATCGTCGAGGTTCTGGATCTTCACCTCGACGATGCCGTGGGCATCGACGGCGTACGTTTCGCGAATGAGCGGACCCTGCTGTCCGAACCGCTCGACGTTGACGCGGCCGAGCTCGACCCCCTTGCCGTAGAGGTGGGGATCGAACGGAAAATAGATGTCGGCAAACGCCGCGAGATCGCCGCGGGGGTGCCCTTCGGCGTCGACATCGCCGCATTCGACATAGCGAAAGTGCCCGACGTTGTGCGCGGCTCGGTAGGTGCGTTCGGCGATCGCGCGCGCCGAGCGCTCAGCCGGCAGCGCCACCTCGTGATCGAAGATGGGGTCGAACGAAATTTCGTGACCGCCCCACGCTTCGCGAAATACGCCGAATACGCGCGAGAAACGATCGGTGAGCTCGAGCCCGGCATGGCCATCGGCAGCGATGGCAAGGCCGATGGCCGCTGCGGCGGAAGGGTAGGGGGAGCGGTGGACGCGCTTGCCGTAAGCGTCGCGGAGGGCGCGCCCGACGCAAGGGAGCGCGCTCGCGCCGCCGACCACGTAGAGGCCGGCAATTTCGGGGGGAAGCTTGGCCGCGTCGCAATCGGGGGCGAGCCTATCGAGCACGCTGCCGAGCACGGCGAGCGTGCGGTCGACGAGTGGTGCGCATGCCTCGTAAAACTCGCCGACGTCGATGGCGAGATCGCCTTGTGGAGCGCCTTTTCCGAGGCACGCCGTCAAATCGAGGGTGACGCGGCGGGAGCTCGGATGAAGCTGTTCCTTCAGGTGGCGGCACTGTTCGAGCAACAGTCGCTCGGCGCGCGGCTCGAGCGACGCGCGACAGAGCGACAACTTCGCCAGCGCGAGATCCAAGAGCAGCGCGTCGAAGTCGTCACCGCCGAGACGGCTGATTCCCGCCGCCGCGATCACCTCGTGATGAGGGCCGCTCATGCGCAAGAGCGATGCGTCGAAGGTGCCGCCGCCGATGTCGTACACGACCACGTGGTCTTTCTTGGCGGTGAGCGTATTGCGATAGCGATGCGTGTATTCGAATCCAGCCGCGGAAGGCTCGTTGAGAAGGCCGAGGACGTCGAAGCCGGCGCGTCGAAAGGCGTCGAGACATACGAAGCGCTGCGTACTGTGTGCATTGGCCGGCGCCGCAACGAACACTTCGAGCGGCTCTCCCCCGCCCAAGCCGCGCGCCAAATTCGAGCGCGTGCGCAGTGTGGCCGCGAGCGCACCGAGAAATTCGGTGATCAGATCGACCAAACGAATTCGCGTCGAACCGATGACGACAGTGGCATCGGGGGAGGGATCGTGGAGCAGGCGTTTGAAGGAATAGAGCAGGGTCCACGCCGGATCGGCCGCCCGCCGCTCGGCGTCGAAGCCAAAACGGAGCTCGCCGTCCTTCTCGGCGACGATGGAGGGAAAGCAGTCCGCCGCATCCCCCGCTTCGTCGGTAAAGCCGACGACGGGGTAATTACCGCGATCGCAGGATGCCACCACGGTGCGCGTCGTGCCGAAATCAATGCCGAGTCGCAGGAAGACCTCCTCCCTGCATCCTGCCACATCGGCCCCTTTGGTTACTAGATTCGTGCCCTCCGACATTCGGGCCCACCGGCCACGATTGGGCCGCGCCGCGAGCGCGCAACGAGAAAGTAGAGAACTTTCGCGCGTGCTATCGGTCTATATTGGCAGTCAATCACTAGAATGGGGATTAACGTGCCGATCTATCGCCGCGCGACATCGATGCTCGTCTGCATTCTCGCTCTCTCGTGCCGTCGAGGGTCGGGCAGTTTTTCTGGCGACGGCATCGAGGTGCTCGATGTCGATGCGCCTCTCGGGCTCGATGGACCGGCGATCTCACGCTGCGATCGCGACGGTTCGGGTTGCAGAGACCTCGCCAAAGGGGACAAGTTGGCGCCTGGCACGCTCGTCACGAGCGCGCGCGGGGCACGAGCTTGGCTCGGAAGCGACGCTGCGACGAGTGTCGACCTTTCCGAAGACACGGCCGTTTTCTTCGATACTGCGCGCAACATCGAGCTGAGGCGCGGCGGAATCGTGGTGCGGCGGCTCGCCAATGGGCAGAAGAGTGAGCCGCTTCGCATCGACGTCGCTGGACGAACGGGCGAAATCGACGCGCAGGTTGGCGCGAACGTCGTCATCCGCGCGCGAGGCACCGATCGGGCCGGCATCACGGTCGAAAAAGGAAAGCTCACCCTCAAAGCCGACAACGGCCAAACCATGGTCCTTCTCTCGGGTGAAAGCGCGGAGATCGCCAAAGGCCGACCCCCCGAGCGAACGGCGTCCTTCGTCACCGTCGAACCGCATCGTCGGGTGACGACCAACGAACCGCCGGTCATCGCCGAGGCCGAGCCGCGCGGGCTGGGCCGCATGACGGCGCGCGTTCCGGGACAATCCGACGTCGTCGCGGGCGTGCGGCTCGTATCCCATCATATCGAGGCCGTCATTCGTGACGGCCTCGCGCGCACCGAGGTGGAGGAGGTTTTCTACAACGACACCGCGCGCGTGCTCGAGGGCCGATATGTCTTTCCGCTTCCCGCCGACGCCAGCATTTCGCGCCTCGCGCTGTGGGTAAACGACAAACCGGTGGAGGGGGAGATCGTCGAGAAAAAGCGGGCCGCCGCTATCTTCAAAGAAATCGTCGACGACACCGTGCGACCGCGCGATCCCGCGCTTCTCGAGTGGGTCGCGGGCGGCGACTTCTCGCTCAAAATCTTTCCCCTGCCCGCCAAAGGCAGTCGCAAAGTCCGTATCGCCTATGACCAAGTCGTGGCGGAATCGGGTGGTCGACTCCGCTATGCGTATCCGCTTTCCGTCGGCGCCGAGCGCGCCACGACCATCGACGACTTCTCCGTACAAGTGCGGGTGCACGATACGCGCGCCGCGGTCGAAGAATTGGAAACGCCCAGCTACGCGACTTCCAAGGCCGGCGAAGATCGGGGCGTTCGCATCGCGTTCTCCGCCAAGCAGTTCGTCCCCGCCCACGACTTCGTCGTTTCCTACGCCCGCCCTCCTCAGGACGAAGCGGACCTCGCCGCCTACGTGCCCTCCTGGGGCGAGCTCAAAGGCGCGGGCCTCGACGGAGCCGCGCGCGGCGCGGACGGCAACGGCTACGTGGCACTGCGTTTGCGCGCCGACCTCCCTATGGGCATGACGCCCGCGCACGTGCGACGTGACCGCGCCATCATCATCGACGCGAGCCATAGCCAGTCCAAAGAGACGCTGGACGACGAAGCGAAGCTCGCCGTCGGCCTCGTGCGTCAACTCGACGCTGACGAGCGCTTCGTGGTGCTTGCGTGCGACAGCGCTTGCAGCACTTACCCGTCGTCGGGGCTCGCTACGCCGCGCGACGAGCAGGTGGCGGAGCTCGAGCAGTGGCTCGGCTCGCGGTCACCGTCCGGATCTTCCGACCTCGCGGGAGCGCTCATCGACGCCGCGCGCCGCTTGGAGGCGGATGGCTCGGCTCAAGTCGTCTACGTGGGCGACGGGTCGCCCTCCTCGGGAGAGCTTTCCGCTGACCGTATCGCGGCGCGGGTCGGCCCGTTGCTGCGCTCGCGCAAAGTGGATCTTCGTTTTCTCGGCGCAGGGCGCGTGGTCGACGAAATCGTCGTGGGCGCGCTCGCACAGGACCTCGGCGCCACCTACGAACCGGTCATGACCGGCGAGTCGCTCGAGCGGCGCATCGCCGATCTGGCGATGGCCTTGCGAAGCCCCGTCATCCGCGGCGCCGCGGTGGAGGTGCCGGGCAGCTTCGTCGACGTTTATCCGAAAACGCTGCGCAACCTTCGTCTCGGCGAGCAGGTGGTTCTCGTGGGACGGCTCCTCACGCAAGAACCCGGTTTGGTGCGCTTGCGCGGCGAGGTCGCCGGCGAGACGTACACGCTCGCCCGTCCGGTGCGCTGGACGGCCGAGGCGAGCCGTCAAAATCCGCTCGTGCCGCGGCTCTGGTCACTCGCCAAGATCTCCGATCTCGAGAGCTCGACCGATGCGCCGACGGTCAAGCAGATCGTCGACATGTCCAAGCGCTACCACGTGATGTCACGCTACACGTCGCTGCTCGTGCTCGAGAACGACCAGATGTTCGCCGAGTACGGGATCAAGCGCACGGCCCCCGCTACCGCCGGCCTCCCCACCGAGGAGCAACCCACGCTCGGCGCCAACCAGAGCGCACCGCGCGGTATGGCGCCGCCAATGCGAGAGCGCGAAAGCGACGATCGAAAGGGCGAGCTCGCGGAAAAGAAAGCGGACTCGACTTCCGAGGGCCGAGCAGGTCCTCTGGCGCCGGCCAAGCCGAAATCCGCGGCGCCCGGAAACCCCTACGGCGACTCGAGCGGCGCCCCGTCTCCCGTCGCCACGATGGCGCCCGTGCCGCCCCCCGCCGCCGCGCCACGATCGGTGGAGTCACGCACCGAAGCCGAGGACGCACGGCGAGCGACGCGGCAGCCGGAACCCTCCACGCCTTCTTCTCCGCGCGACGACTGGAGCAGCGGTCAGGGTGGGCTCGGCCTCTCCGGGACGGGCGAAGGCGGTTCGGGCCTCGGAACGGGCGGCCTTTCCATCGCCACCCCGGGCAACGTCGGGCTCGATAAGGCGTCTGATTCGTTCGGCGCGGGGCACGGACTCGGCGTGTCGATAGGCCGCGGCGCCGCGGCGCAGTTGGGCCCCCTGCAAGTCATCGGTGATCTTCCGGCGCCGGCCGTGGAACGCATCGCGCGTACGCGGCTCGGCGTGGTCCGCGTTTGTTACCAGAGCGGACTCGCTCGCGACCCTTCGCTGGCAGGGCGCGTCAACGTGCGCTTCGTCATCGGCCAAGAAGGTGAAGTCGTCTCGGTGATGAATGGCGGCGACGATCTCTCCGACCGCGACGTGGTGACCTGTGTTCTCGGCGCGTTTCGGGGCACGCGTTTTCCGGAGCCTGGCGCGTCGGGGTACGTGACCGTCGCTTTCCCGGTGTTCCTGCGCTGGGTGGAACGACCCACCCCGCGGCCGATGGTCTACGTGCCGCCCCAGCCGTCGGCGACGCATCGAGCCCAGGACGACAACTGGCGCAACAAGGGCGACGAAGTTCTGGCCAAGCTCCGGAGCGACGTCGCGACGAACCCGACCAGCCGGCGCAAATACGAAGATCTCGTGCGCGCCCTTCTTTCGCACGGCCGTTTCGAAGAAGCGCTGGAACACGCCAAGAAGTTCGTCGGCATGGACCCCGATCTCGCTGTGGCGCGCGAGTTGCTCGCCTACGCCGCCGTCACCAACGACGATCCGCAGCTCGCCGTCGTCTCCGTCGACACGCAGACCGAGACCGAGCCCACCAGCCTCAAGTGGCATATCCGGGGCGCTCGCGCCTTCGAAGCCATGGGCGACGAACGGCGTGCATGCGCGCACTGGCGTGCGCTCGGCGAGCTATCGCCTCAGTCGGACGAGTACACCTACGAGTCGCTGCGCTGCCGAGCGCGCGTGTTCGACGATCGCGAAGGCGCTCTCTCGGACGCGCGGCGCGTGGTCAAGCCGGGCAAGTTGCTGGGTGAGCTCATTCCGGCGCTGGAAGGCGGCAGGCCGCCGCCGTTTACCAAATCGACGGCGGGCGCGGGACAGCTCGAGGCGGATTTCACCTGCGCCTCGGGTGACCGCTGCCCGACGGTCTTCATCGTCTCGCCCATCGGCAACGTGTTCTCGCCGTTCACCCCCACCGATTCGCGATCGAGCGCCAAGTCGGTCGCCGTGGCCGGATTGCGCGACGGAACGTACACGACGCTGCTCGCCGGCGGATCCCCCGATGCACGCGGCGAAATCGAGCTGCGCGCTTTCGGCTCGACGAAGAAGTTTTCCGTCGCGCATGGGGGCGCGCAAACCGTGGCAGCGACGAAGGTGACGTTGCCCCCCGCGTTCAATCCGCCGGCACTGCGGGGGGACGGCTTTCTCATCGCGCGCTAACGCGCGTTCGGCGATCTTCCCGGCTGGACGGCGCCAATGAACTGCAGATCGGGGTGCTCTTCGGTCGTGCGTCGCATCGACCATTCGTCGCCGAACAGCACGAGCGGCCGCCCCTCGACATCGACCAGGCACTTGACCCGTCCGTATGCCTTTTGCTCGAAGGTGGTGGCATCGAATGCGTCGGCAACGACCCAACGGGCGATCGCGTAAGGGAGAGCATCGAACATCACGGTCACGCCGTATTCGCTTTGCAAGCGGGCCGCGACCACCTCGAACTGAAGCACGCCCACCGCCCCCAAGATGGGATCGCGCTCCAGCGTCTTCGGGTCGAAGAAGACCTGCACGGCGCCCTCTTCCGACAGCTGGTCGAGCCCCTTCTTCAATTGTTTTCGCTTGAGGGAATCGGGCAGACGCGCGCGCCGGAAAAATTCCGGCGAAAAGCGGGGGATCCCCTCGAACTCGCCGTCCGACGTTTGGGTCAGGGTGTCGCCGATGCGGAGCACTCCGGCATCCCAGAGGCCGAGGATGTCGCCGGCGAATGCTTCCTCGATCTCCGTCCGCTCCTGGGCCAAAAACTGCAACGAGCGATTCAACGTCATGCTGCGGCCGGTGCGGGGCTGCTTTACCTCCATGCCGCGCTCGAAGCGGCCCGAGACGATGCGCGTGAAGGCGATGCGGTCGCGGTGCTTCTGGTCCATATTCGCCTGAATCTTGAAGACGAACGCCGTAAATTCGGACGATGTGGGGTCGATCGTTTTACCTCCCGCGGGGCGGCCGAGAGGGGAGGGCGCAAATTCGATGAAATGATCGAGAAACGGCTCGACCCCAAAGTTGTTCATCGCGCTGCCGAAGAAAACGGGCGTTAGCTCGCCGGCGCGAAAACGATCGAGATCGAAGGCGTTGCCTGCCACCTCCAAGAGCTCGAGCTCGGAGAGCAGCTGGCGATGGGCATCTTCTCCCACCGTCGCGACAAACTCCGGATCGTCGAGAGGGATGATGGTGCTCTTGGCTTTACGCGCGCCGTAGTCGGATTCGACGAAGCGCATGAGCTCGCGCCTTTTTCGATCGAAAACCCCTTGAAAACGCTTGCCCGCGCCGATGGGCCAGTTCATGGGACAGCAGGGGATGCCGAGCACCCTCTCGATCTCGTCCATGAGATCGATCGGCTCGTTGCCGTCGCGATCCATCTTGTTGATGAACGTCACGATGGGGATTTTGCGCATGCGGCAGACTTCGAAAAGCTTGATGGTCTGCGTTTCGACGCCTTTGCCGCTGTCGACGAGCATCACCGCGCAATCGGCCGCAGCCAGGGTTCGGTACGTGTCTTCGCTGAAGTCGTTGTGGCCCGGCGTATCGAGGAGGTTCAGCTGATGATCGCGGTAGATGAATTGAAGCACGCTGGTCGAGATTGAAATGCCGCGCTCGCGCTCGATGGCCATCCAATCGCTCGTCGTGGCGCGCTCGCGGCGGCGCTGCTTCACCGAGCCGGCAAGGTGAATGGCGCCTCCGTAGAGCAAGAGCTTCTCGGTGAGCGTCGTTTTACCGGCGTCGGGATGCGAGATGATGGCGAAGGTGCGGCGGCGGGCGACCTCGCGAAGCAGGCGTTCGTTCGATTCGGACATGCGGGAGGCCAGGTTCTAGCTGATTGCAAGCGCGTGGCCAGGTGGCGCGCGCGCCGACCGGGAGCCGCGTCGATCAGCCGCCTCCGATGGCGGGGGGCGGGACCGGTCCCTTCTGCTCCGCGTTGGGCGCTGGAAGGACGGCGCCGTCAGGCGGAAGGCGGCGGGCGGGGATGGTGACGCGCGGCGCCGCGCGAACTCCGCCGCTCTGTGGAATCCGGTACTCGTGGTCGATCTTGAGCGTGTCGGTCTTCAAACCGTTGGTCTGCTGAATCACCTTGGCCGGCACATGGTATTTGAGGGCCAGCCAGCTCAGTGTGTCACCGGATTTTGCCTTGTGGCGCGCGAAATACGACGGCGGCTGCAGCACGTGGCGCTTGATGAGTATCTCGTAGGATCGGCGTCCCGTCTCCTGGGCCAGCGGATTGTAGAACCGCACGTGCAGATGGGTCGCGTGCCCTTTGGCGTGCCGAATGAGCGGCGGTAGCCCACCACCGCCGTCGAATAGCCGGTCGACCCACTCGCGATCCTCGCCGCGCGCGATGGCGAATTGGCGCACCAATCTTTGCACCGACCGATCCATGAGGATGAGCTCGACGTCAGTGTCCGTGATGAGCGTGCGCAGGAATGCCCAGGTGCGCGGTCGATCGAGGTTCTGCGCGTTCGCGGTCACGTACCACTTCTCTTGGCCGGCGACGTAGTAGTAGCTGACGTCGACGTCGCGTCCGCATTGATGGCTTTTGTGCGGCGAGAGATGCCCCCCGCGCCGTCCGCTGATGTGGCCGATGTACATCTTGGCCGCGCCCGGAAACAGGTCGGCCACGCGCTTGAGACAGTGGGTGAGGTTGTCGACGGTCTCACGCGTGCCCCACGCATGGTCGGCGTTGACGAGATCCCATCCGTCGCCCGGCGGCATCTGCACGCCGTTGAAGAGAGCGCCCGAATGCGCGTAGCCAATCGACATCGACCCGAGGCTCTCCGGATCTTTGGCGAGAACCGCTTCGATCTGTTCCTTCGTCCAGTTGTCGAGCGGGTGGCGCAACACCTGGCCGCGGCCCTCCAGGTCGGTGGTCTCGGCGCCGTCGTCGATCTCGTCCTTGTCTTGCCCGGCCGCTGTCTCGTCGTCCGCGGGTACGGTCGAGGCCGTGGGCGGCATGGCACCATCGCCGCCCCCGTCTTCCCCGGCTTCTGCCGGCACGCCGCCATCGTTACCAGCTGCGGCAGGCATCGCCGGCGCGCCGACCTGCGAACCGCCGCAAGCGGTGAGGATCACCAGCGCCAGCGCGAGCAAGACCCCCCCATGATGGCCAAACGCGGAAAATCGCACTACTGTCTCGGGGTTCTAGCGTTGCCTTTTTCGGCTGGGAGGCTCGGAGTGGAAGTTTATCTCAAGGCTGTGCGGGAAGTCCTCGAGAAAGGCACCCGCAAAGAGAATCGTACGGGAGTCGATACCATCTCCACGTTCAACATCAACTACGAGATCGATCTCCGGGAGGGCTTTCCGCTCCTCACCACCAAAGAGATTTCGTGGAAGAACATCGTCGTCGAAAACCTCTGGTTCTTGTCCGGCGACACGCACATCGGCCTTCTGCAAAAACACAAATGCAAGTTCTGGGATCCCTGGGCCGACGCTGATGGCCGCGTGCCGAGCGCCTACGGCAATTTCTGGCGCCACTTTCCCGTCCACGACGCGAGCGGTCACGCCGCCTATAGCGATCAACTGGCATGGGTGCTCGACGAGCTCCAACGCAATCCCATGAGCCGCCGGCTCGTCGTGTCGGCGTGGGCTCCCGGCAACGCACAGACCAGTCGCCTCCCGCCTTGCCACTGTCTTTTCATGTTCAATGTGCAGCTCGATCGATCGGGCGATCCGCTCTTGTGTCTGCATCTCACGCAGCGAAGCTGCGACATCGCGCTCGGGATTCCCTACAACATTGCGGGCTACGCATTCTTGCTCGAGCTCTTCTCGCGGTTCAGCGGCATTCGCGCGGGCATCTTCGCGCACACGCTCGTCGACGCGCACGTCTACACGAAGAAGCCCGATGGCTCGATGGCGGAGTACGATCACGTGCCGGGGCTCGAGCTGCAGCTGACGCGCGCGCCGCGCCCTTTGCCGCGCCTCACCATCGATCCCAAGCTGCGTGCCCTTTCCGATATCAAGCCGCTGCTCGAAGCGAGCACGGAAGAAGTGATGCGGCACTTCGTCTTGACGGGGTATGACCCTCACCCTGCGATAAGCTTCAAAGTCGCGGTCTGACGACGAACCCATGATCGGTTCGCGCGGCATCATGGTGGCCATGTCGCCGGAAGGCGTGATCGGTTTGGACGGCAAGATCCCTTGGCACTACCGCGGCGATCTGCGGCGCGTGAAGCGGCTCACCCTCGGCACGACGCTCATCATGGGGCGGGTGACGTGGGAATCGCTCGGAGGCCGCCCTCTACCGGGGCGGCGCAACCTCGTCGTCACCAGCCGCGCCATCCCCGGGGCGGAATGTTTTCCGGACATGACATCAGCGCTCGCCGCGAGCGCAGGACCGGTGTGGTTCTTCGGCGGCGCGCGCATCTACCGCGAGTCGATGCCGCTCGCGGACTTCATCGACGTCGTCTACGTTCCCGACCACATCGTCGACCCGCACGCGATAAAGTTCCCGCCCATTGACCCTACGATGTGGGATGCGGGCCCACTCCTCGAGCATGAAGACGAACCTGCGTTGAAGCGGCGCCTGTACACGCGCCCCAGCGTCTCTTCGCGCGCCTCGACCGGCCGCGCCGTGAACTGAGCGGAAAACGCGCGAGCGCCCGGCTCAGCTGCCTTCTTGGGCTGAAGAGCTGCCGTTGCTCGAGCGCCCCGGCTTCTTGCGAGCACCGTGGATGATCTCGAAGACGCGCGTCGTACCGATGGGCTTGCCTGTCCGACCGACCACGCCGAGTTCGCGAAGCGAGTCGACGATCTGGCGCAATTTATACCCGCTGTCGCGCATGTGCCGGACAACCGCAGTGACGTTCTGTTCGTACTCGTCGACCTCGAGCGTGACTCCGTCTTCAGCGAATCTCTTTCCCCACGCACATTGACCGGAGTAGAGGACAGGGCTTTTCGGGTTGCGTACTGCGTGCTGGCGCGAAGGCTGAGGTCTCGAGTTCACGTTGTCCTCTATGCCATCGAAACGGGCTGGAAGCCGCAGTGAAAATCCGATCACGAAAAAATTCGTTCTCCAATTTAGGGTAACGCGCACAGCTTGTCTGAACGCGTCAAATGCGGCGTCCCTCGGTTGCGCAACCGTGATGGGACACTTTTGAAAGTCCGCGCGACAGGCGGCTCGCCAATCAGGGATTTCCTGTACCCCTATCTGGATAAATGAAGCCAATCTGCTCCGTTCAGTTGTCAGCCGAATCCGGCTGCGCGCAATGAGCTTGCAGAGGACAACTCGGGGCCATGCCTTCGACTCGCCAAAACGGTAATCCCACCGTGGAAGTCGAGGTGCGCTGGAGCTGGAGGTTACGCACGTGGTCCCAGGCGGGGCGCCGCGCGTGTCGGAGCATTGCGAACTTCTCGTGACGAGCATTCGAGGGAGCCTTGCCGCTCCGTCTGCCGCGGTAGGTTGTCGATGTGCGGGGTCTCTACGCTTTGGCCTGTTTTGCGTTGCTCGCCTTCGGGGCGGCCTGCAACGAGCTCGATGGGCGGCTCGAAGTGGGACATTTGCGGTGGGATGGCCAGTCGCAGCCCCTCGGATTCATTCAGTTCGAGCCGCGTCTCAGTTGGTCGGCCTCGTCGCCGGAACGCGGCCAGCGGCAGACCGCTTACCAGATCCTCGTCGCGAGCACGCCCGAGCGCCTTCGCCCCGGATCCGCCGATATTTGGGATTCGGGCAGGGTGGCGTCCGGCGAGTCGCTCAACGTGCATTACGGCGGGCCGACGCCGAAGGCACGCCAGCGCGGCTATTGGAGCGTTCGCGTTTGGGGCAAGGATGGTCGTCCGTCGCCATTCGCCTCCCCAGTTTGGTGGGAGATGGGTCTCTACGACGAGGAATGGGAAGGCAAATGGATCGGTCGCCCAAGCCGCCCCGACGAAGCGCAAAAGACGCACGATCGATCCGTCGTGTACCTCCGAAAAGCATTTGTCCTCGGCCCGAACATCGAAAGGGCCCGCCTCTACGCGAGCGCCTTCGGCGCCTACGAAATCCTGATCAATGGGAAAAAGGCCGGCCGCAACGTCCTCGCACCGGGGTTCACCGATTACGAGAAGCGCGTCCTCTTTCAGTCGCACGACGTGACCGACCTCGTGCGCGCGGGCGACAACGTGATCGGCGCGATCGTCGGCGGAGGCTGGTGCACGGCGGCGCTCGGCGGCCGCTCGGGGGCATGCGGTTTCGAGCCACCGCGCGTGATGCTGCAGCTCGAAATCACGTTGATCGACGGCACGCTGGTCACGGTGGTCACCGACGAAACCTGGACGGCGCACGCCGGCCCCATCGTTACCTCGCATCTCTACGACGGCGAGCGGTACGACGCGCGTCGGGAGATGCAGGAGTGGAGCACGCCGCGTTTCGACGCGCGCGATTGGCAGCCCGTTCAGCAATACGACCGCCAGAAGGAGCGCGACCTCGTCGCCGATCCGGGCCCGCCCGTGCAGGCGATGGCGGAGCTCGAGCCGATCGGCGTCACGGAGCCGAACCCCGGCGTGTTCATTTTCGATTTCGGGCAAAACGTCGTGGGATGGGCGCAAATCGGGCTGCATGCGCCGGCGGGGACAGCCGTCACGCTGCGTTTCGCGGAGGCGCTTGCTCCGGACGGCTCGCTCTACGTCGCGAACTTGCGTAGCGCTCGCGCGACCGACGTCTACGTCGCACGCGGGGAAGGGACCGAGACGTGGGAGCCGCGGTTCACGCTGCACGGTTTTCGTTTCGTCGAGGTCGAAGGACTGCCGGCGCGCGCCGCACTCTCCGCAATCACGGCGCGTGCCGTTCACTCGGAGATGGCAATAGCGGGCACGCTGGAGACGTCCGATCCACGTATCAACCGGCTCTTTGCGAACATTCGATGGTCGCAACGCGGCGCTTTCATCAGCGTTCCCACCACCGGCCCGCAGCGCGACGAGCGGCTCGGCACGACCTTGGAAGCGCAGGTCTTCGCTTTGACCGGGTGCCTCAACTACGACGTGCAGCTGTTCTATCGGAAGTGGACGGAGGATCTGCGCGACGCGCGGCTACAGAACGCCGCGTTCGCCGATGCGGCCCCCAACGTCCGCGATAGGGTGGGGGGCAGTGGCGCCGGCGCGGCGGGCATCCAGGTTCCTTGGGCGTTGCACCGCTGTTATGCGGACCGCACCGCGCTCGATTTGCACCTTCCGTCAATGGAACAGTGGATCGATTGGATAAAAAAAGAGAACCCCGATCTCGTATGGAGCCGAAATTTGGGACCGGCCGAGGACGCGCTCGAATTGGGTCCGCCCACGGGCGCGTCGCTCATCGCGACGGCGGAGCTCGTTGCCAGCGCCGATGCACTGGCCGTGATGATGCGCGCATCGGGACCCAACCTCGAGCCGTCCGCGCGCAAGATAGAGGCAGTGGCGCGCGATGCGCGGTCGGCCTTTACGAAGGCGTTCGTTCTGCCCGACGGCCGGCTGACGAGCGATACCCAGACGGCCTATGCGCTTGCCATTGCCAAAGGAGCGCTACAAGGCGAAGCACGGGCCCGCGCCGGCGAGCGTCTGGCCGCCGCGGTCGAGCGCGCGGGCCGGCATCTCACGACTGGTGTTCGCGGTACGGCCGTCCTGCTCCCGGCGTTATCGCTCGTTGGCCGTGACGACCTTGCCTATGCGCTGCTCGTTCAAGAGAGCTGCCCCTCGTGGCTCTGCTCCATTGGCCAGGGGGCGACCACGGTGTGGGAGCGCTGGGACGGCCTCGGGAGTGGGCGAGGTTTTGCCGACGCCGCCTCGAATTCGCTCAACCACTACGCCTTCGGCGCGGTCGGCGAGTGGATGTACGACGCCATCGGCGGCATTGCGCTCGATGCCAGCGCGCCCGCGGGACGGCATTTCGTCGTTCGACCACGTCCCGGCGGCGGGATCACCCATGCGCGAGCTCGCTACGAGTCGCTCTACGGACCGATCAGCACCGATTGGTCCCTCGAGGATGGCTCGTTCCGCCTGAAGGTCGTCATCCCGGCTGGGAGCACCGCCACCGTGACACTCCCTTTCCAAGGCAAGGCGACAGAGAGCCGGATCCCCGTCGCGCAAGCCCAGCACGTGCAAGTGATCGCCGTAGGTGGTGGCACGACCTTGCTGGCGGTCGACTCCGGGCTTTACGACTTCGCCGTGGACGCGCCATGAAAAAGCGCGGCGCTACGCGCACGGGACTCGCCGTCTACGCGTCGCTCTCTTTGCTCGTCGTCGGCGTGAGCGCCTTGGTCGCGGCACAGCCCCCCAGGCGAGCGCTCGAGGCGAACGTGCAGTCGGATCCGCGCGGCGAAGCGATCTCGTCAGCGAATGCACTGCCAGATTCGTTGTGGCCGCCCTCACCAACGCTTTCAGCGTTGCGCGATCGGAGTGCGAGGCCGTCTGGGGCGGCGCTCATCGAACGGCTCGTCGTGCTGGCGTCGCGCGAGGCAACGGACGAAACGCAGGACGAGTGGGCGCGCGTGGAGCAGGAGATCGTCGGGCTCGGTGAGATCGCCGCACCGGCATTGGTCCAGCGCACCGAGGCTCTGCGCCGCGCCGGCGTCACCACGGCTCACGACCGGCTCCTTGGCGTTTTACAGCGATTGCCGGGCAAAGCTGCGGAGGATGCGCTGATTCGCGAAGCCCGCTCGGGCAGGGCGGATTCGAGTCGGGCGCTCGCCATCGAATCGCTCGGCGAACGTCGCTCCGAGCGCACGGTCGAGGCACTGGCCCGAATTGCCGAAACGGACCCTGATTTGCCTGCTCGCGCGCTCATCACATCGCCGCGGGGCGCTAATGAGGCCTCTACGGAGCTGCCGGACGAGGTCGTTTTCACGCCGCGCATGCATGCCCTCGCTGCACTGGCGACCGCGGGCGGGGAGCGGGCGGCAGAGGTCCTCACCGGCGTGCTCAAGGAAGGTCCAGACGAGTCGCTGCGCATGGAGGCCGCGCGGCATCTCGCCACGTTTCGCGAGACGCCCGACGCTGCGGCTGCTCTTCGCACGGCCGCAACGCGCGATCCCTCGCCCTACGTGCGGCTTGCCGCGCTGCACACGCTGGCAGGGTCCGGGGACGGCGGTCTCGGCGCGATGCTGCGGGAGATCGCCGCGCGCGACGGGGACGCCGGCGTGCGGGCGCTCGCCGCGCAAATGCTGGCGTCGCTCGCGCCGTAACGCGGCGACGCGCTTGTCAGCGAGCGCCGGGAAGGCGCGATTGCAGCCGGCGCATCAAGGCCCTCGCCTCGTCGGTGCGTCCGAGCGTTTCTACCGCGCGCGCTCGGACGACGATCGATGCCGGCAAGGCGTCGGAGCGCGCCACTTCGGTCTCCAAGAGGCGCGCCGCCTCTTCGGCGTTGCCGGAGCGAAGCTCGGTGGTCGCGAGGTTGTGCAGCAAATGACGCCGCTCGTCGCCGGGAGCTGCGATGGCGAGCGCGATCCGAAAAGCGCTGCGCGCCTCGTCCCATCGTCCCTGTTCCAGCCGAACCACGCCGAGGTTTTGCAGGGCGGGGATGCGGTCCACGTAGCTCATCATTCCGGGCGTCGCGGTAATCGCGCGCTGGTACGACGCGGCGGCATCGTCCCAACGTCGCTCCTCGCGAGCCACTTCGCCCAGATAGAAATGTCCTTCGCGACAGGCTGGCTGCGCGCGCACCTCGGCGGTCCAGAGGGTCGCGTCATTTTCGAAACGCAGATCGGCCGCGAAAGAGACCGTCGCGAGGAGAGATGCGCCGGCGACTGCGACCCGCTGCACCGCAGTGCTTCGCGCGGTCACCCATTCGCCTATCAGCATCGCCGCGAAGGCGAAGGGCACATAAAGATAATGCGGTGACCACCAGCGCATGACGGGCACGAGCTGCAAGGAAGGGAGCAACGCGATGGCGAGAAGCAGGGCCGGGCCGCGCCTTCGGTAGGCGAGGCACGCCGCGGCGCCGGCGACGCCGACGCCGAGCAGGGCCTGCGCGCTGCCGAGGGGTGTCAGGGGGAAACTGTCGCAGACGTTTACGTCAATGGGAACGAGCGCACGCGCGGCGCTCTTCGCTAGCGACGCGAAGCGCGTCCCTAGCGCCTCGCTGAACGAGAGCGGGGCCCATGTCGCCCGCCACGAGGGAGCGAACATGAAGCGTAGCCCCAGCGCCGCGCCGAGAGCCGTCGCTTCGCTGGCCCAGACATGGATGCGGTGCGAGAGCGGCGGTCGCGGGCTCGGGCCATCGAGCTCGAGTGCCACGATGATCATCGGCCCGAGCACGAGCACCGTCTCCTTCGTGAGCGCGCCGAGCAGCAATGCGAGCCCGGCCGCAACGTGAACCCTGCGATGGAGCACGATGAACGCCAGCAAGGCGACTGCGATCATCGCCTCCGAGCGAAACGCGACGGCGCTGGCGACAAGGGACGAGAGCGGGTGAACGGCGAAGAGAATCCCCGCGGCGATGGCCGCGCGCCGTGGTGCTCCGAGCGCCGTAGCTGCGACACACGTGAGCACGGAGGCGCCCGCGTGCCACAGCACAGACGTCGCGTGGTAGAGCCACGCCCCTTGCCCCAGCGCCGCGTCGAGCGAAAGGGACAGGGCCATGATCGGACGGTAAAAGCCGGTCCCGGCAAACCCGCCCGCGAACAATGCAAGCCACTCGGGTAACGGCGCTACGGCAAGACCATCCTCGATGTGGGCGTGATCGAGCCAAATGAATCCACAGCGGAGGGCGGTGGCGTGCGTGATCACAGCAAACAGCGCGATGAGCGCGAGGTGGCGCCGCGGATTCGCCATGCTCGGCGATGGTAGCGCCGTCCTTGCGTCGGCCATTGGCCATAGCGCAGCCGCCGCACAATCTTGGCCGAACTGTCACATTCTCGGCGCGCTGAGCCGTGTACCCGTTGGAGAGAGGCGCGAAGTGGGGTTAGCGGCGTTCCTTCCTAGGAGGAGACATGTCACGCACGACTTGGAACAGGCTCGAAGCGTTGGTGTTTTGCGCGTGTGTCGCCGCGCTCGCAGGGTGCTCCTCCGGCGACGACGGCAACGCGCCGCTCGGTCGAGAAGGAGCGATAGAGCAGGTGGCCGAGCTCGGCCAAGCGGCCACCGCCGCGCAGCCGAGCACGCTGGCAGCGGCGGTCTCCACCGATGCCAATTTGAAAATCGCTTTCGTCGGTGACACCGCCGACGGGACCAATTGGGGCTCGGTGGCGACGCTCGTCAAAAACGAGGGGGCGCAAGCCGTCATGATCGCCGGCGACATGACGTACGATGCCGATCCGCCTGGCTGGTGGACCAAGACCGAGAACACCCTCGGTACGGCCTTTCCCGTGTTTCTCGCGCGCGGCAACCACGATGACACGTCATGGTCCGGGTTCCTGCCCAAGGCGGCGAACCACCTCGGCGGAGCGACCCGCACGGCGGGACCCCACAACGCCGCCTACAAGACGGTGTTCAAAGGTCTCACCATCGTCAATGTCAAAAAAGGCGACACCAACACCACCATCAACAACCTCTTCAATGGCGATACCGCCACCTGGAGAGTGTGCGGCTGGCATCAAAACATGAGCAAGATGCAGGTCGGCGGCAAAGGGGACGAGATGTCGTGGCCGATGTACGAAGCGTGCCGTCAGAAGGGCGCCATCATCGTCACGGGACACGAGCACAGCTACCACCGCACCAAAACCATGACGAATACGCAGACCCAGACGATCGACAGCAGTTGTTCGACGGGCGGCAGCCTTTGCGTCGGACCGGGCCGCACGTTCGTTACCGTCGTCGGATCGGGCGGGACGGGCTTGCGCACTCAGGTCCGCTGCGCGCCGAGCGCGGGGGCGCCGCCCTACGCGTCGCTCAACACGAGCGATGCAAGCTGCCCGATTTGGGCGTCGATCTACACGACGACCCAGCATGCCACTTATGGTGCCCTCTTCATCACCTTCAATGTCGATGGCAATCCCAAGAAGGCGCGCGGGTACTTCAAGGACATTGCTGGCGCCACCATCGACACGTTCGAAATCTTCGCCGACTGAGCAGATCGTCGCGATTTCAAAGTCCATCGGGTCGCTCTCGTCGTCGCGAGGGCGGCCCGATCGCATTTTCGATTCGGGATCGCAGGCGCTCGCGGCGACTTGTCAGGGCTCGTCAGCGAGTTAGTGTCACCCGTGTGTGCACTTCCTCGATCGGTGTGCACTGAGATTCCAATGCTGAAGAACTATTCGACTGGCACGGCGAAATCGCGCTTTTTTATGATCGATTGAGTCGCGATTCACATTTATGCGCGATGAAGCACGCCTACAATCGCAAGACGCCGTCAGTGAAACGCACACGCGCGGAGGTGATCATGAACGCCAAATCGCAGACCAAGCATTGGATCGGAATTGGGCTCGCATGTGGCCTCGTGCTCGTGGAGATTGGCTGCACCGGAAATTCGGGAGGTACCATCGGTAGTGGCGGATCGAGCTCGGGGACGGGAGGTTCGGGTACCGCGGGCGCTGTCGGCACGACAGCAAC
>DATHEQ010000167.1:0-49524 GCA_035318505.1 Polyangiaceae bacterium
CAGGCGGCGACATCATCAAGGGCGTGTACCTGCTGCGTCACAGCACCCACAAAGAAGCGGCCGCCACGATGATCTTCATCGACCGCGTGATCGGCCTCATGGGACTGCTATTTCTCGGCGGCACCGTCGTCCTCTTCGCGAACGAGCGCATCGAAGGCGTCGGCTGGGAGATTGGCGCGGTGTCGCTGGCGCTCGGATTCGGCAGCATCGCATTCTTCTCGGCCTGGTTGCGCAAGCTGATTCGCTACGACGCGATCATCTCTCGTCTTCCGCGGGCCGCTATTTTCAAAAAAGTCGACGACGCGCTGCTTTCGCTGCGCGACCGCAAGGCGGCCATCGCCGCGGCGCTCGCCATCACGATCGCGCTGCAGCTCTTGGAGGTCGTCGGCCTCTACCTTGCGGGCGGCGCGCTCGGGCTTCACCGCGCGAAGTTCGCCCACTATCTTGCGTTCGTCCCCATTGGCTACTTGGCCAATTCGATCCCCATCAGCTTCGGAGGGCTAGGGCTCATGGAGGGCGCCTTTCTCAAGCTCTTCCGCGACGCCGGCGTGGCCAGCGCGACCCAAGGCTTCATGCTCGGCGTGCTGGCGCGAATGATTGTGTTGGTGTGGAGCCTTTTGGGCGCGCTCTCGGCCTTGTTCCCGCCGGCCCACCCGCACACGGTGGTGGGAGCTCCCGCTACCGCGGAGGGGAGCAAAACGTGACCAAACGCGCCGCCGATCCACCGTCCACCTTGCCGAGCGATCGCGCGCCGCCCTTCGAAGGCGCCGAGACATCGGACGCCATCCTGCGTTTCATGGAGAGCATCGGACACCGATCCGAAGCGGAGTTCTACTTGGCGTTGTTTCGCGCCGAAAAAAAAGAGAGCTTTGCCAACCTCGTCATCGAAGCGAGTGTGCTGCGCGACGCAGCCGAAGCCGTGGTCCTCGATCTTCGCTTCCTCGCCGGGCTCGGTCTGACCCCCGTGGTGTCGCTCGGGCTCACCAGCGCGGGAAAAGCGGGCGCAGAGCAAGCCGAGCGACTCCTGCGCCGCCTCGAGCGCGCCGCCGTACCCTGCTCGGTGAGCACGGCCGATGAGCCTTCCCTGGTGCGGACGATCACCGAGAACGCTCGCAGCGGCGTGATTCCCATCGTCGCGTTCACCCATGGCGATCCCAGCGACGAGCCGGCGCGCTGGGACGCGCTCAGCGAGCTCTCCGACGGGCTGAAAACCCGCAAGCTCATTTTCGTTTCGCGTCGCGGAGGCCTGCGGCTGCGCCAGTCGGAAACCGAGCTTCCCATCATCAACTTGGCGACCGACTACGACGCGCTCGTGGCGAAGCGGCTCCTCAGCCCGCGCCGCCTCACGTTCTTGCAACAGAGCCGCCGCCTCCTCTTCGAGCGCACGACGCACCGCATGTTCGTGGCGGTCACTTCGTCGCTTCTTCTCCTGCGCGAGCTGTTCACGATCCGCGGCGCGGGTACGCTCATCAAACGGGGGTCGTCCATACTGGTGAAGTACGGACTCGCTGAAATCGACGGCGAGCGGCTTTCGGCCCTGCTCACCTCGAGCTTCGGGCGCGCGCTCGAACCAACCTTCTTCGATCACGAAATCGCCCGGGCGTATATCGAGGAGAGCTACCGCGGCGCCGCGCTCGTGCGTGAAACGCCCCTGGGCGGCTACCTCTGCAAGCTCGCCGTCGACCGCGAGGCACAAGGTGAAGGGCTCGGTCGGGACCTCTGGCAGCTGGTCATCGGCGACTACCCGACGTTGTTCTGGCGCACGCGCAACGACAACCCGATTCTCCCCTTCTACTTGCAAGAGTGCGATGGGATGGCCCGCACCGAAAAGTGGCACGTTTTCTGGAAGGGCCTCGCCCCCGAGCGCATCGCGGACGCCATCGCGACCGCGCTCGTCCAGCCCGTCGATTTCGGCCCGGTCTAAGCGGTGATCGGCCGCACTCGCCCCGCGACCGACGGGCACGGCGGGCCAAAGCCCCCGCGGCCAAGCTCGCTCGCATCTTCGAGCGATCCGCGCAAAACTCATCCTCTCCACCGCGAATCGTGGCATTCTCCGGGCGAGTCGAGACCGTGCGCCCTCCCCGCTTTTGCTCTTTCGTCGTCTTCTCCGGACTTCTCTTGGCCGCCGCGTTGCCGAGCTGCGCGCGAAGGGAGGAACCCGCTCCCTCCCCGCAGCCGTCCCACAGCGTCGTCGTGCTTCCGCCCGAACCTCAGGTGCCCACGATCGTGTGGAAGGATCCGCCCAAATGGGAGCGGACCCAGGGGGGCAGCTCGATGCGCAAGGCGTCCTACCAAATCAAAGCGGCTCCGGGGGACACCGAAGATGCCGAAGCTGCCGTGTATTACTTCGGTCCGTCCAACGGCGGTTCCACCGACGCCAATATCCAGCGCTGGATCACCCAGTTCCCCGACGTGCCGCCGGCCGACGTAAAACGCGTCGAACGCCAGGCCAACGGGATGAAGCAGACGGTCGTCGACATCCAGGGAACGTACGACGGCTCGAGCATGAGCATTCGCGAGGTCGGAAAGAAGCCGAATTTTCGCATGATCGCAGCCGTGGTCGAGACACCGGGCGGAAGCTACTTTTTCAAGATGACCGGTCCGCAGCGAACGGTGGAATCGGCGCGCGCCGCGTTTTTCTCGCTGCTCGATAGCGTGAACCACGGTTAGCGGCCGAGAGCGCGCAGAGCCACGGGGAGCCATGGGAACGTCGGCCTTCACCGACAAGGCCGCCAAGGCCGAGGTGGCGGGCGCCATTCGCGAGATCGAACGCGTCACGGCGGCGGAAGTCGTCGTCGCGGTACGCGCTTCATCCGGGCATTACCGTCACACCGACTACCTCGTCGGCTTCGCACTGTCGTTCGCGGCCCTCCTCGTTTTCTTGTTCGACTCACACGAATTCAGCATCGATTGGATGCCGCTCGACAGCGTCTTTGCCTTCGCAATCGGCACTCTCCTGTCGGCCTCGGTCCCGCCCTTGCGCCGTACGCTCACTTCATCGCGGCTCATGCGTGCCAACGCACGCGTCGCCGCGCGCGCGACGTTCGTCGATCTCGCCATCGGTAGAACGTCGGGACGGACGGGCATCCTCGTCTACGTATCGATGTTCGAACGGAGCGTCGAAGTAGTGGCCGACGTGGGAATCGACGCCGCCGTCATGGGGGCGCCGTTCACCCGCGCCATTGCCGCTCTCGACGCCGCGCTCCATCGCGGACCGAGCTTGCCTCGTTTTGCCGAAGCGCTGCGCGCTCTCGGCCCCATTTTGAGCCACACGTTGCCGCGCCGGGCCGACGACATCAACGAGCTTCCCGACGAGCCACACGCATGAGCCATTCGCGTCGGAAGCGCTCACGGACGTTCGTCGCCGGCATCATCTTGGTCGTCGTGGCGATCGCGCCGACGGCGGCAATTGCCCACGATTCACCGGGCACCGCGAGCCTCACCTTCTTGTTGGCCCGTCCCGGAGGGGGCCAATCTTTCAGCGGCGGCTCCCGTTCGAGCGGGAGCAGCTCGCGCAGCAGCTCGTCGAGCTCGAGCTCGCGCAGCAGCTCGTCGAGCTCGGGCTCGAGCTCGAGCAGTGGCAGCGGGTCTTCCGGTTCCGACGACTTTCTCGGGCTCATCGGGTTCTTGCTCTCGACGGGTATCGGGGGATTCGGCTTTTTTGGCGGCCTCATCGTTCTCTTCGTGGTCGCACAGATGCTGAAGAAGCGGGGCATGGCGCTCAACTGGCAGGCGGGAATCGCGCAACCAGCGGCGCCGCGCACGCCGGTGCGCCGAACGCTCGAGGAGCTCCGAACCCAAGACCAGAATTTTTCGATCGTCCTCTTCGAAGACTTTCTCTACGCGCTCTACGCGCAAGCACACACGCTCCGCGGGGGGGGCGTGCTCGAACGTTTGTCGCCCTATTTGAAGGCGCCCGCGCGCGGGACGTTGACCGCTCTCGGCGAGGTGCGTGAAGTCCGATCCATCATCGTGGGCGCGATGCGCTACCGCTCGGTCGACGGCATGGCGAACGACGGCCCGACCGTATGGGTCGGCGTCGAGTTCGAGTCGAACTACACGGAGATCCTCCCCTCCGGCGCGGAACAGAGCTTCTACGCCTGCGAGCAGTGGATGCTGTCGCGCGCCAAAGCGGCGCCGTCGCGTACGCCGGAACGCGCCCGGGTGTTCGAATGCCCATCGTGCGGCGCTCCACTCGATTCGATGTCCGGCGGCCGCTGTCAGTATTGTCAGGCCACGGTGGATACTGGACAGTTCGATTGGGTGGTAGAAACCATCGAGATCACGAGCCGCGAAGCGCGCGGCCCCCTGCTCACCGGCACCACCGAAGAAAGAGGGACGAATCTCCCCACCGCCTTCGACCCCGACGTCACCGCCCGCTTTGCGCAGCTTACCCAGCAGGATCCCGGTTTTGCATGGCCTATCTTCCAATCACGCGTCGCCATGATCCACGGCGCCATGCAGGCGTCGTGGTCGAACCGAGATTGGGCCGCGGTACGCCCCTTCGTGAGCGACAACTTGTTTCAGATGCTCGCTTACTGGATCGAAGCCTACAAAAAAGCACGCCTTCGCAACATCACCGAGGGCGCGCGGGTCGAGCAGATCGAGCTGGCGCGTGCGACATCGGACAAATTCTTCGATGCCCTCACGGTGAGAATCTTCGCCAGTAGCCTCGACTACACTTTGGCCGACGACGGCGGCCAGATCGTGGCCGGCAACCGGCGCACGCCGCGCCGCTACAGCGAGTACTGGACGCTCATTCGCAGCGTCGCCAAAAAGGGGCCTTCTCGCGTCGACGCCGGTTGCCCGTCCTGCGGTGCCCCCCTTCGAATCGAGATGGCCGGCAATTGCGCCTACTGCCGGGCTAAGGTCACGTCGGGCGATTTCGACTGGGTGCTCAGCCGTATCGAGCAGGATGACGTCTACGAAGGTTAGCGCGACAGCGCGCACTCGAGGCGCCGCGCGAGCGCTTCGTCAACAGGCACTCGAAGTCTGCAAAGCGGGCGACGCCAGCGAAGCGGCTTGACCGGGCTCGATCTCCGCTCGCCAGCCGCGCAGCGACGTTTCGGCGGCGTCGAGGATCTCGAGACAACGCGCCAAGCTGTCTTCGACGAGGAGCGTCTGTCGCAGCGTGGCCGCTCCGGGCAAGCCCTTCAAGTAGCCGGCCAGGTGACGGCGCGTGACGCGCACACCAAAGTTCTCGCCCCGCGCCGCCGTGTTCGCCTCGAGATGCGCTCTGCACATGGCAAAACGCTCCGCGGGCGACGGTGGCGCGAGGACGACGCCTTGGTCGAGCCAGGACCGAATTTCGCGAAACACCCAAGGGTGCTCGATAGCGCGCCGCCCCACCATGACGCCCGCGCACCCGGTTTCGTCGAGTGCCTTCTGCGCCTCTGCAGCGCTGCGAACGTCCCCGTTGACGATGACCGGGATGCTCACCCGCTCGGCGGCGCGCGCCGCCCAAGACCAATCGGCCGGCCCCCGGTGCCCCATGTCCGCGGTCCGGCAATGCACGGTGAGTGCTGCCACGCCGACCTCTTCCAATCTCGGGGCGAGATCGACGATGGGCATGTGCGACTCGGGACCCCATCCGACGCGCGTCTTGACCGTCACTGGCAGCGAAACCGCGCCAACGACGCGGGCGGCCATGGCCACCATCGCCGCCGGATCGCGCAACCAGCCGGCCCCGGCTCCGCGGCTCGCGATCTTCGGAACCCAGCATCCGCAATTGATGTCGATGAAAGCCGGTCCCGCGGCTTCGGCGACGCGGGCCGCTTCCATGAGCCGATCGGGGTCGGAGCCGTAGATTTGAATCGCGGTGGGCTCGTCACCGTCACCCAGCGTCGCTTTGCGGCGAGCGTTGCGACAACCGCGCAAAAGCCCCTCCACATTGACGAACTCGGTGAGGCAGAGATCCGCTCCTGCGCCGCGACACAGGCGGCGGAAGACGACGTCAGTGACGTCCTCCATCGGCGCCAAGATGGCCGGGCGCGACGCGAAGAGATCGGAAAATTTTCGAGCGGGCGGCAAAGCAGCCCTTCCTTAGCGCATTTTGCGACAGCGGTCCCCTCGCCAGCCGGCCGCCCTGCGACAAAACACCACATTGACGGAGGTGGATCGCTTCGGGTCTCCTGACGCCATGAGAACTGCTCCCCTGCGAAATCAGCTCGGTTTTTATGCTTTTGCGTTTCTCGCATTGACCGGAGCGGCGTCGTGCGGAGGCGAGGACGACCCCGCTGAAGAAGAGGGCAAGCCGTCGGGGGCCGTGTGCCCGTCGGGCAGCACGCTCACTTACGAAAACTTCGGGCGCACGTTCATGACCACGTATTGCACCCGCTGTCATTCGAGCGCAGTGACCGGCGAAATGCGTCAAGGCGCACCCGCCGACCACAACTTCGACTCGCTCGCGGGCATCGTCGACATGGCCGAGCACATCGACGAGCACGCAGCAGCAGGGCCCGATTCGGTCAACACGGCCATGCCTCCCAGCGATCCCAAACCGATGGCGGACGACCGGCGCAAGCTCGGGGAATGGCTCGCCTGCATCACGTCCGACGGCGACGGGGGAACACAAGCCTACGCCAACCGGTTTAACGGAAGACGCGCAGCCCGCTAGTCACGTTCGGTGCGTCGGCGGGAGTTCATGCCCGCCGCTGCGAGCTGTCCGCAGGCGGCGGCAACGTCGGCGCCTCCCGAATACCGCCGTGTCGGAATGACGCCGGCAGCGACGAGCATTTCGCGGAATTCGGCGTGTCGCGCATCGTCGGCACGCATGAACGGATCGCCTTCACCGATGGAGTTGTAAGGAATCAGCGAGAGGCGCGGTCTCTTCCCGTACGACCCCGCAAAAGACTTCACCATCTCGGCAAGGGCCGTCGCGTCTTCTGGTGTGTCGTTCGTTCCGGCCAGCAGCGTGTAGGCAAAGAGCGGAACGAGGGTCGTTGCCCGAGCGTGCTCACCGACGGCAGAAAGCACGCTCTCGAGCGGATACCGCGCTTCGAGCGGGATGAGCTCGCGACGGAGCGAGGAGCGCGCGCTCCCGATGGACAGCGCCAACCGGACGTTGGGCAGCGCTTCGGCGAGAGCGCGAATCCCCGCCGGCATGCCGGCGGTGGAAATGGTGATGTTGCGCGCGTCGACGGCTAGCGCAGACGATTCCGACATCACGCGCGCTGCCTGCCGAACGGAAGCCCAATTGGCGAGCGGCTCGCCCATGCCTTGGAAAACCACGCCATGCACGCGAACCTCGCGTGGTAGATCGCGCCGCACGATGCGTACTTGCTCGATGATCTCCCACGACTCGAGATTTCGGAGGAGGCCAAGACGGCCCGTCGCGCAGAAGACGCAGCCGAGCGCGCACCCCACCTGCGAGCTAACGCACACCGTGACGCGACCCGGATGTTCGAGCGGAATTTTGACGGCCTCGAACACGGCGCCATCCGGTCCGGACAGCGCATACTTGACGAAACCGTCTACCGTGCTCGGCGTTCGTGCCACGAGCCTTAGCTCCGGTACGCGCGTCGTCGCCCGCACCCGATCGAGCGATGAGCGGCGAACCTCGGCGGGCGATCGCTGTGGAAGCGCTTCGCCTCGATGCACCAAGGCGATGAGCTTGCGCGCGTCGCAGAGCTCGATGCCCGCGGCAACCGCGACGAGCTGCTCGGGCAAAAGCGCTTGCAGCGCCGGCCGCGCGTCCACGCTCACGTCGGTCGACCGCGGGGGACCAGAAGCTGGGGCGAGCGGAAGGACGACCATCACGGATCCGCCACCTTTGTGCGAGGAGAGGCAGAAAGCAAACAGCCTACGAAATCCGGGCGTTTTGGCGCACCCTTCGCCGACCCCCAACCTTCGGAACACGACATGTCACGCCGATGACACAGGACGTCAGCTACGATCGCTCGAACGATGAACGAACCCACGCCGAGCGTGCTGATCGTCGAAGACGAAGTCGATCTACTGCGCACCCTAGAATACAACTTCAAAAACGCGGGGTTCGCCGTCTCGACGACGACCCGCGGTCGGGACGCCATCGTGCTCGCCACTGCCCGACCTCCTAACCTCGTGCTGCTCGACGTCATGCTTCCGGACATACCGGGTTGGGAGGTGTGCAAGCATCTCAAGGCAGACCCCAAGACGAAGCGAACCCCCGTCATCATGCTCACCGCGCGCGGCGAAGAGGTCGATCGCATCGTCGGCTTCGAGCTGGGCGTCGACGACTACGTGACCAAACCATTCAGCTTGCGCGAGCTGGTGCTGCGGGCAAAGGCCGTTCTTCGCCGGGGCATACCTACCGAATCGCCCATGCTCCAGGCGGGCCCTCTCCGCGTCGACGTCGAAGGGCACCGTGTGCAAGTCGAGGGAAGCGACGTCGAAATCACGGCCCTCGAATTTCGGCTGCTTTACACACTGATGAGTCGCGCCGACCGCGTACAAACGCGGGAGACGTTGCTCAACGACGTTTGGGGGCTGCATCTCAACGTCGAGACGCGCACGGTCGACACGCACGTCAAGCGATTGCGTGAAAAGCTCGGTGTCGCGGGCTCACTCATTCAAACGGTCCGCGGCGTCGGCTACCGCTTCGGCAACGCCGAATAACGGCGTCATCGGTTTCTCAAAGGCCGCTCGCGAGCAGTCACTTCTTGTCGCGCGGCTTGCCAGTGGGAGCGCGCTCGCTCAGCGAACCGGAGGGGCGATCGCGCGAGGCAAGCACATGCTCGCTGGGCGTCATCGCCGGTCGCTCCTTCTGGGCCATGGCCCGAATCTGGCTGAGCCTGAAGACGGCGCGCACCTGCTGGGCCAGCACGGCTTCGTCGCCTTTGGGGAAGGCACCATCGAATCCGAGCTCGGCGTACGTCGAGGAGACGGCACGATCGGAGGTGTAGAGATAAAAGAGCGGCTCGTGATCGAGGTGCGCGGCCGCCGCACGCATGGCTTGCTGCACAGCGAGCCCGTTGATGCCAGGCATGTGGTAGTCGATGATCACGAGATCGCAGGTGGCGAGATGGCGCGCGTTGCCCACCGTCTGCGTCGTGGTGGTCACCACATGACCGTCGTCGACGAGCGCTTTTTTGATGCGCGAGAGCAGCACCTCGCTGTCATCGATGACGAGGATGTGTCGCGGTCCAGCAGGGTCTTTACGCATGTTGTCGAGCTTCCTTATTAGCGAAAGCGTTCCCGTCGTACGGCGAGTCTTTTGGACGCAACACGAATCGTGCGTATTCACCGGCCTTTGAGAAAACATCCACCTTGTAACCTACGGTCTCCATTTCCGATTTCACGGCGTGTAAGCCCACGCCCCGCCCCGCCAAGTCGCTCATCCGCGCCGTCGACAAGCCGGGCAAGAACGCCAGCTGCTCGATGGGTCGCGTTCCCACCGTTGCGCCGATGGCGATCGCCTGCTCTGCGATGGACGCCAGATCGAGCCCCTGTCCGTCGTCCTCGATCGTGAATTGGGGCCCACCCTGTCCCTCGGCAGCGACGACGCGGATGAGGCCAATCGGCGATTTGCCTTTGCTCGCGCGGGCGTTGGGAATTTCGATTCCGTGCACGATGCTGTTGCGAATCAAGTGGGTAAGGGCGCCGCCCAAAATGCGCGCCACGTCGGCGGGAACGCGGGTCTCTTTGCCTTCTACCTGCAAGCGAGCTCTCTTCCCTTCCTTGTCGGCCCAGGTGGGAACGACATCCACCAGGTTTGCCGTCGATTCTCCGAAGGGGCGCGACGTAAGTCGCGCCGCGATTTGACCTAGCACGTCGGTGCGATGGCCGAGGTGGGTGAGCAGCTCGAGCAGATCGGAGCGCTGCACCGTGACCTGATCGAGGGCGACCCGGCCAGTAGGAGAAGCTGCCACGAAGACCTCACACCCGCGCTCGAGCGCCGCTGTCGCGCGATCGAAGTGCACCGAAAGCCGGCCGTGTACGGACCCAGTGGTCGCAAATCCCTCGCCGCGCGCTTCCGACCTCAGCTCGTCGAGCTCTTCCTCGAGCTGAGCCGAGAGCGACTGCAGATCGCGAAGATCGAAAGCCGCCGCTTCTCCCTTGAGCGTATGGACGTGGCGGAACAACTCGTCGATCTCGCCGGAGCGCAGCATGTTCGGTATTGGTCCGACGATCTCCATGCAGCGGGCGATCCTTTGGCGTGCGCTCTCCACGAACATCACGAACACCTGCGGACCACCGGCAACTAGGCGGCGCATGGCGGCCATTTGAAGGGCATGCGCCTCTTCCTGCGATTGCACGGTGCGCTCGAGCGCCCTCTGCTCGCTCACGTCGGTGGCCAGCATCATGACGCGCACGACTTTGCCGTGCTTGGTCACGGGCCGGAACTCGAGCTCGAGCGGAATCGGCTCTTCCCCGGGCCTGCCCAACCGCACTTCTGAGGGGGCCAGCGTGCCGAATTCAGCCCACTCCGAGAGGCGCACGCTGAACGCGACGTGGGTCCATTCGTCGAAGGCCTGCGCGTCGATATCGCTGTCAGGCGCGCCGCGATAGAGCACGTCGCGCACGCGCATACCAGAAAGGTTTTCTCCGAAGAGACGTGCCGCCTGCTTGGAGACTTCGCCTTCGATGGTGCCGCTCGGTCCGAAGGCGATGATGGCCTGGCGCATGTGATCGAAAAGCTCGCGCATACTTTGGCGGGCGGCGTCGAGACGTTGCTCGCGATCGGCGATCGCTTCCCCCATCGTGTTGAAAGCGCGAGCTAGCTGGCCTACTTCGTCGGCGGAGTCGATGTCCACGCGCGCGCCGAGCTCGCCTTTCTCGAGCCGGCGCGCGCCCTCGGCAACCTTGGCGAGGGGACGAATGATCTGCAGGCGGGCGATGAGAATGAGCCCGAAGGCGGTGGCGACATCCATGACCAACGTCCACCAGAAGATGCGCGCCCGATTGGCAACGAAGGCGGCGTTCTCCGCGGCCAGCGAAAAAACGACGGCCACCTTGCCCACCGGCTGGCCGCTGCGGCCGATCACCGGTCGTGCGACCTCCACCCGATCCGGCAACAAGCGAGTTCCAATGACGTCGAGACCGAGGGGCGGGGGCTCTTCGGTCAACGATCGATTGCGATGAAGGCGGGTGGGATCAGCGGGGCCGAGCGACCAGATCCACGCTTGGATGATCTCGGGATTGCTGCGCAGATTGCCGAGCTCAGCCTCCATGGCGTCCGCGTCTCCGAAATCGAGAGGCGCGGCTAGCGACGCGGCGAAAAGATTCGTGACCATCGCCGCGGCGGTCGTTTTCGAGGAGATCAGATGCTGCTGCTCGCGGCTCGTGAGTTGCAGATAGAGGAGCACCGAAATCACGGAGAGCACGCCCACCGTCGCGAGCGCGAGCTTCGTTCCGAGCGATGTCATGTTCAGCAGTCGTGACATTGAAAATCCTCGTCCCGTCCCAAAGCGCGGCAGGAGCGAGCCACTGGCCCTCCAATTTCTCTTGGTTTTCACTCACCGTCCAGGTTCTCGATGAGTATGCTCGAATTCGTAGGAGGCAAAACACCGTGGCGCCCAACGGGGCCGCATGTCGGAAGCGCCCCTCCTTGTACGCGCGTCTGCCACGCCCTTCTCGCGCAGCGCGTCAGCCATCGGCGGGCCGGGGCGCCTGGATTTGCACGACTGGAAGCGACGACGGTACATCGAGGACCTCGCGGATCTTCTGGGTGAGCGTCTCCGGTGTGAGGGGCTTCTGCAAGAAAGCGATGCCCGGATCGAGCACGCCGCGATTGACGATAGCAGTGTCGGTGTAGCCGGACATGAAAAGAACCTTCATCGCGGGGCGTACGGCCCGCAAGCGCTCGGCCAACTGTCGGCCGCTCATGCGCGGCATCACCACGTCCGTTAGGAGAAGGTCGATGGTGGCGATGTACTGTTCACAAATGAGAAGTGCGTCGCCGCCGCTCTGCGCCTCGAGGACTTGATAGCCATTACGACGCAGGATGGTGCGCGCCAGAGTCCGCACCCGCTCTTCGTCTTCCACGAGGAGTACGGTCTCGGTACCGCGCGCCGGCCCGCGCGGAGGGGCTTGCGACGGCCGCCACTCCACCGGCGCGCCCATCTCCACGCGCGGTAGCAACACCTTGAACATCGTCCCTAGGCCGGGTTCGCTCTCGACCTGGATACCGCCCCCGCTCTGTTTGACGATGCCGAAAACGGTGGCCAAGCCGAGCCCCGTCCCCTTACCGCGCTCCTTGGTCGTAAAAAAGGGCTCGAACATACGCCGCTTGGTGACGTCGTCCATCCCCACTCCGGTGTCGGAGATGGTGAGCGCCACGTAAGGACCGAGCGTCACTCCGAGCTCTTCGGCGATCGCGCGGCTGTGGAGATCGAAGTTGGCGGTTTCGAACGTGAGCTTGCCGCCGCGGGGCATGGCGTCACGGGCATTCACCGCCAAGTTCATGATCACCTGTTCGATCTGACCGGGATCGACGGTGACTTTGGCGAGGGACGTCGCTGCACTGACGCTAAACTCGATGTGCGCGCCGATGAGCCGGCGCAACATCTTCTCCATCCCGCTCACCACCTCGTTCAGGTTGAGCGTCTTCGGACTCAAGATCTGTTGGCGGCTGAAAGCGAGGAGCTGGCGCGTGAGGGCGGCCGCGCGCTCGCCCGCGGCTCGGATCTCTTCCAGATCCTCGCGCATGGGGTCACCTTCGCCGAGATCACCGGCAAGCATGGTGGCGTAGCTCAAGATCACGGAAAGGAGATTGTTGAAGTCGTGGGCAACGCCCCCCGCCAGGCTGCCGATGGCCTCCATTTTTCGCGCCTGTCGCAGCTGTTCCTCGGTGCGACGCAGCGCTTCCTCTGCTTGCTTGCGCTCGGTGATGTCGCGCAGGTTGGCCACCAATCCGTGCACGGCTGGATCGGCGAGCAGGTTGGTTGCCGTCACTTCCAAGCGCCGAATGGACCCGTCCGCGTGGACGGCGCGAAACTCGAGGCTCAGCACCTTGGCGGGATTGGCCAGCAGATCGCGGAGCACCTCACCAATGCGCTCCCGGTCTTCGGGGTGGACATGATCGAGAGCGCTGACGCCGATGAATTCGGATGCGTCACGGCCGAGAACGGCCTTCACGCCGGGCGACATGTAGGTGATCTTCGCTTCGGCCGACGCGACGGCGATCAGGTCGGCGCTCTTTTCGATCAACGCCCGAAAGCGCGCCTGGTGGATGAATTTCTCTCGTTCGGCGCGCTCCCGTTCCGCCATCTGGTAAACGAGTGCGGCGTTGGCCTTGGAAAGCTCGGTCGTCCTCTCTTGGACGCGTCGCTGCAGATCGCGGTGCGCCGTTCGGATGAGCTCATCGGCGCGTTTTCGCTCGGAAACGTCCTCGTACACGGCGACCCAGACGAGGCCGTGCTCGGGATGATCGAGCTTCGACATGCTGGCGCGGCACCAGAGGAGATCGCCGTCCTTGGTCTTGAGGCGGAGCTCGTAGATCGCTTCACCTCGGGCTTCGAGGCGCGCCAGCGGGTTCTCCGTCTTCTCGGCATCGGAGGCGGAATGGTCGACGTAGCTGACGCTCGAGAGGTGCTTACCCTGAAGCTCGCCCCACAGATAACCGAGCATCCTCTCCAACTTGGGATTGGCATAAACGAGCGTGCCCTTGGCGCCGTGAATGAGGCAGATCCCTTCCGCCATTTTGTTGACGATGACGCTGTGGAGCTTGAGGGCGCTCTCCGTCTTCTTTCGCTCCGTGATGTCGCGGACGAGGGAGATCATTTGTGTCGGGCGTCGGCCGGGCAGCACTTTCAAACCGTATTCGACGTGAATACGCACGCCGTCTTTGCGCAAAGCGATCACTTCTTCGGCCGCGGTCGTTGCCTCTTCGGCCACGCCACGTCGTAGGCGTTCGGCGACTTCGGCGCGCGATTCGGGGGCGATGGCGTCGAACGTAGATGGTAGCGCCAGCATCTCCGACACCGTGTAGCCGTACATCTGGGCCAGGGCTTCATTGACGAGGATGAAACGCGAGCCCTCGCTGATGGCGACACCGATACCCATCTCGTTTTGCGCTTGCAGCAACTCTTCGAAGAGCGTCGTTTCGGGCTGTGAAGGTGCGGCACGTCCTCGACGTCGATCTTCGCGATCCTGCCCCCCTTCTTCCCCCATGGTCCTTTCCTTCGGCGCTTCGTGAACCCCGACGCGTAGCTCCCCGGCGGACGACGCGCCCCTTCCAGATTATCATCGGGCGTCCGCTGGCGCGGAACCTAATGTCATCCCTCTATTCGCCCGGGCGGCTTCCGGCACTCGCCCGCCAGGGCGCGTATGCGGTATAGGACCGTCGTGCCCGCCACCGAAGTCGTTCGTCCCGTGGTCCGGTCTTTCAATTCCCGACAGTGGCGGGGCGCCGCGGTCCATGCACGTCAGGGTGGGCATGCCGTCGTGTGGGAGCACCGAACGCGCGCTCGGCTGCTCGTCCCCTGCCCCATCGAGGATGACCCCAAGGATCTCGCCTACCACTCGATTCTCGACCTCGGCAAACAGCGCTACCGCGTCTCCACGCGGGGCGTCACCAAGGGACTCGCCGTCACACTGGTGCCGCGTGACTGCATTGCAATCGTGCGCGACCGTATCGCGCGCGACAAGGTGCACACGGGAGCAACGCACACAGTGACGCTCGACTGCGTGTCTTGCGCGGCCTGCTGCTACTCCAATCGCGTCGTACTCGACGACGCCGACGTGGCTCGATTTCGCCGGGGAGGCCGCGGCCACTTTGCGGAGCGCCCCTACGTACGGCACAGCCGCGGCGAGATCGTGCTGCGCTTGGCTCCCGATCGCGCCTGCGTGCATTTGGCGGCCGACAGCCGCTGCGGTATCTACGCCATTCGCCCCGAGATGTGCCGCACTTTTCCCGTCGGTAGCGAGTGCTGCCTTTCGGCGCGGGCCGAGGAGTACGACCTCTACGACGGCGCGCGCCCGGCCTGACCGCGCATGGCACATTTCGCGGACGAGATGCTGAGCCAAGCGCGACCGGACCGGGTGCGGAACATCCCCCTCCCTCGCCGCGGCAACTACTTCCCCTCGCCAGTCGATTGGCAAGACGAAGTCCTCTATTTCATTTTCGTCGATCGTTTCAGCGACGGGACCGAGCACGAGCGGCCTTTGCTCGATCGGCAACGCATCGGGGGCGCGCGCGGAGACGGCTGGAACTGGGCGGAGTGGGCCGAATCGGGCGCCAACCGCTGGCAGGGCGGCAACCTGCGCGGGGTGATCTCCAAGGTCGACTACTTGGAGCGCCTCGGTGTGACCACGCTTTGGCTCAGTCCTGTCTTCAAACAGCGCTGCCACGAAAACAGTTACCACGGATACGCCATTCAAGATTTCCTCGATATCGACCCGCACTTCGGTGAGCGCGCCGATCTCGTGCAACTCGTGCGGGCGGCCCACGACCGCGGAATGCGCGTGCTTCTCGACGTCGTGTTCCAGCATTCGGGGACCAACTGGCTCTACCCACAGGCGACGCCGGGCGGCATCTACGAGCCGGTCTACACCGAAGGTCGTTATCCGTTCGGCGCGTGGCGGGGGGACGAGGGTCAACCCATCGACACGATCCGCACGCGGGAAGACGGCATTTGGCCGGCCGAGCTGCAATCCGCCGAGCGCTACACCCGTGCCGGTGCGGGCAACCTCGCCGCCGGCGACATCAACGATCCGCACGCCGAGCACAAGCGGAGCGACTTCTATTCGCTACGCGATTTCGATTTCGACAGCCCGCGTGTCATCGAGGATTTGGCGCGCTGTTTCAAATACTGGATCGCCCTCACCGACGTCGACGGATTCCGCCTCGATACGCTGAAGCACGTCTCGCTCGAACAAGCGCGCGCCTTCTGTGGGACGATCAAAGAGTTTGCGGCGAACCTCGGTAAACACAATTTTTTCCTGGTGGGCGAAGTCGCCGGCGGAGACTTTACCCAGGATCGCTACCTCGACGTATTGCAGGCCGAGCTGAACGCCGCGCTCGACATCGGCGAAACGCGCCTCGCGCTCGGCAATGTCGCCAAAGGGCTCGCTCATCCCAACGCCTACTTCGACGGTTTTGACCCCGGGCTCGCGATCATGGGCTCGCATCGTCACCTCGGCACGCGCCACGTGTCCATCTGTGACGACCACGATCACGTCTTCGGAACGAAGCTTCGCTTCTCGAGCGACGCCGCGTCCGAGCACCAGGTCGTGGCCGCCGTGGCGCTGCAGCTCTTCACGCTGGGCATCCCCTGCATCTATTACGGGACCGAACAGGCTTTCGCCGGCCCGGAGAGCAGGGAGCGGCGGTGGCTTCCCGAATGGGGCAGTGCCGATCGCTACCTGCGCGAAGCCATGTTCGGCCCGCTGCATCCGCGGTTGGGCGGGCGGGCCGGCCTTGCTCCGGACGGGGTCGACGCGGCGCTGCCTGGGTTCGGACCGTTCGGTACCTCCGGCCGGCATTGCTTCGACGAGGGGCACGCCGTCTTTCGCCGCATTCGAGCGATGCTCGCCGCACGAGCGGCGCTGCCCGTGCTCCGCCACGGCCGTCAATACGTAAGGCCCCTTTCCATCGTCGGCGCGTCGTTCGCGACCTCGGGGGCCGGCGAGATCTTGGCGTGGTCACGGGTTCTCGACGACGAGGAAGCGCTCTGTGCGATCAATACCCACGGCGAGCGTTCGCGCGGTGCCGACGTGCTCGTCGACGCCTCGATGAACGAGCCCGAGAGCGGCTTTTGCGTGGTCGTGAACACGGCGCAAGCTGCCAACGCGGATTACGGCGGAACGCATCCGGTCGGGTCCATGGTGCCCACCAAAACGCGTGAGGGGGTGCGTTTTCTCGAAATCCGCGATTTGCCCCCCTCGGAGGTGCTGGTGCTCACCAACCGGTGGTGAGCACGCGTCGCCAACCGCCGGCGGCCGCGTGGTCAAGGGTGCGTGCAGAGAGAGACGTCGATGTCGTTACCGTTCGTCGAACCTCCGCCGCTCGGGATGAGCCCGAGATCGCGGTTACCGTTGCAGTTGCCGCTGTTGAACGTCAGCGACGCCGCCGTGGCCGCGCAATTCTTGCCGCCCGAGAAGGCATTGCCCTGAGCAGAGAGCGTTCCTGAGTTTTCATCCATTTGCAGGCAAATGCCGGCGCCCTGATTGGGGTCTTGTCCGCCACTCGTTTGCAGGACGTTATTTCCCGGATCGGAGGGTTTGCCGAGATCGATGCCGGCGAGAACGTTGTTGCGGCTCGCTCCGCTGACCCACGTCACCACGGCGATGCCGCTGGCGTTGTTGCCGAGAATCGAGCTGTTTCGGATCTTCACGTTGGATCCGCCTTCGATGCGTAGCCCATTGCCGATAGTCGCCCCGAAGCTCAAGACACCGTCGATGCTGTTGGCAGGGAGGTTGGTGCCCGGGGTCTGCGCGATGGCCAGACCGGCCACCGCGTTGCCTCTGCACTCGATGGTACTCGTCGGTCCCGCGAGGGCGCCCAGGATGGATACCGAGCCCGTACCTTCCACCTGAATGCCGTGCATCGTGTTGCCGTTGAAAGCGGTGGTGGCCTGACCCGCGGCGACATTGATGCTCACGTGTCCCGTGCCGGTGACGAGCAGACCTGAGCGCCGACCGCTCGTCGTGCCGCTCTGGGTGACGGTGACCCCCTGCTTGATGGTGAGAACGCCGCCGTTGGCGACACGAATACCTTCGCGGAGAAAATTCTGAATTGTGACGTTCTGTAGGCTAGTGGCCGCGGTAGATCCGGTCGTTACGCCCACCCCATCGTAGGCGGTGTGACCGCCTCCATCGATGAGGATAGACCCGCCCCCGAGCGCACCATTGATGCCGGCCCCCCCCGAGCCGAGGATGAATCCCACTTGGTTCGCCGGAGGCGTGATGGTCACCGTGCCGCCCGAAGCAGTGACGGTGACGTTCGCCGTCAGGTTGAGAGGAAACGTTTCCCCGTTGCTCCCCACTGAAACGGGACCCGTGTTCTTCACCTGAATGACGGTTCCCACGGCGGGGTTGGCACCGATCGCCTGCAGCGCGCGCGAGATCGTCTTGAACGCGCAGCCCGCGTTGGGCTGCCCCCCGCTGGTGCCACTTCCTGTTCCAGCGCCGTCGCTACCGCCAATCGGATCGACGAGAAAGGTCAAACCGGCGGCCGTGTCGCAGGTGGTGCACTGGTGCCCGGCCGAGCAGACGGCGCTGTTGTTAGCTAAGCGCATCTTGCAGAGCTGATCGCCGACGGAGCCGGGGCAGCAGTCGCCGAGCGAGCACACCGAGCTGCAACAAACGTCGGCGCCGTTGATGGTGCATTGCGTGTTGTCGAGTTGGGCGAGACAGCTGCCATTGGAACCAACGCACTGGCCGGTGATCGTGTTGCACACCGGCGCGGTTGGGCCGAGGGCGAGACATTGAGCGTCAGCGTCGCATTTACCGCAGAAATTCGGCTGGACGATGTGACACAAAGGACCGCTCGTACTGAGCGTGCAATCGCCATTGGACCTGCAGTCGCCGGGCGTGCACGCACCACCAAGGCAGAGGTAGTCGCCGCCATACGCCGTTGCGCAGCGCGTGTCGTCGCCCCCCGGGGCGGCCCCATCGACGCAAGGCACACAGATGTGGGCCTTACACAGACCATTGCTGCCGCCGTTGGAACAGGCGGCGTTGTCGATGGGGCAAATGCCTCCGTCGCTGCTATCGCTTCGGACATCCACTGTGGTGCCGTCGACGGCATCGATGCTGACGTCGCGCGACGCATCGCCGGGCGCGCCGGAAGTTCCGCCGGCACCGGCGCTACCGCCCGCACCACCCTCGGATGTGACGTCGGCGACTCCCCCTTCGGCGCCGCCCCCACCCGAGGCGCCGCCCGCGCCGCCCGCATTGCCCGCATCGGCGTCGCTGGCGCCTCCTCTGTTCGAATCGGAGCCGGCGTCATTGGCTCCGCCCG
The DNA here is from genome assembly GCA_035318505.1 of Polyangiaceae bacterium. GTDB lineage: Bacteria > Myxococcota_A > Polyangia > Polyangiales > Polyangiaceae > DASWDH01. Next base: position 18,884 of record DATHEQ010000167.1, read on the forward strand.
TCGTGCCGCCGAGTCCGGCGTCGCGACCCGCTCCGCCCGCGTTCGCCGCGCCGCCTGCACCTGACGCGCCCCCTTTCGCGTCGCTCGAATCCGCAGCTGCATCGAGCGCCGAGGCGCCGGCGTTACCGCCGAATCCGATACTGCCGATGTCGTTGCCCCCGCAACCAGCTGTCGCCGTGATCGTCAGCGCGGCGAGCGTGAACACGCTCGACCGTCGGTTTGAGGCACTCCTTCGCATCGGATGGTCTCCTTGGCGACGCGACCTCCCGGCGCGTACATCGGCGCACCCGGAAAGCTCACGAAGCTCGTCGAAGATAACATTACCGGCGCCTGACCTCTCTATTCATAGGGCGGTGGAAGGGGGAGCGGTCACACGGATGTAGGTCGACGCGGCGCGTTCTTTCGCACATTGCCCCTCGTCAACGGACACCAGGCGATGCGCCCGACACCGCGACACGCGAGACGCTGCTTCGTTTGGCAGGCACAGTCTTGTACCAGTCACGGATAGCTGCGAACCTCGATGATAGTCGGCGCGACGGGGGGGCGAGCGTCCCCGTCACGCAAGACGACGATGAATCCGGAATCCGATCAAGCTTTTGCCGCTATTGCCGGCGACCTCCCGCGTGAGAACGCGTCTTCGCGCGCGGCCGAATTCACGGCGCGAGCCATCCTGGCAGGGTGCCTCATCGGCGCGCTTCTCGCGGCGGGCAATGTTTATACGGGACTGAAGACGGGCTACGTCGACGGGGGAAGCATCACCGCGGCGGTGGTCGCGTTTGCATTCCTCGGGGCTAAGCGGGGCGGAGGTGCTCGCCCCTATTCGATCACCGAAAACAACCTCTCTCAGACGATTGCCTCGTCGGCAGCCGTGATGTCGTTCGTTACCGGTGTGACGGGACCCATCGGCGCCCTCACGCTCAGCGGTCATAGTTACCCGTTTTGGGCCATCGCCGTGTGGGGAATCGCACTAGGAGCGTTCGGCATCGTGATCGCGCGATCGCTGCGGCAGCGACTCATCGTCGTCGAGGCGCTCCCCTTCCCGACCGGCAGAGCGACCGGAGAAGTGATCGAAACGATGCACAGCGCGGGTTCGAAGGACCTCGGCCGCGCGCGCGTGCTGCTCATCGCTGCCATTGTCGCCGCTCTGGTAACTTGGTTTCGCGACGCCAAACCCATTCTGATTCCTCAAGGTTTGACATTGCCGTGGGGGCACGCTGCGCTCACGGCGGCATCGCTGTGGCTCGGCGTCAGCGTGAGCCCGGTCATGCTGTCGGCTGGCGCCTTGATTGGGCCACGCGGGGGCGTGAGCTTCCTTTTAGGCACCGTGGGAGCGTGGGGGTTTTTGGCGCCGGCCCTCCTCGCCTTCGGCTGGGTGACCAACACCGACTATGGGGCGCTCAGCGGATGGCTGCTCTGGCCCGGCGTGGCCCTGCTCGTCTCCAGCGCACTCACCGCCTTGCTCATGGATTGGCGGAACATCGTGCGCGGTGCGAGCGATTTGGCGACCATGCGAAAATCGGAAGGAGCGGCGCGCGGCGAACCCGCCCCCGTGAAACGTGGATTCTGGACGGCGGTGACCATCGCGAGCATCATCGTCGCGGTGGGTATGGCGTGGGGCGTCTTCGACATCCATCCACTCCTCACCCTCGCCGCCCTCGTCTTCGCATTCGTCATGGCGGGGGTCTGCGCTCGCGCCGCCGGCGAGACTGACCTCGCGCCGACAGGGTCGGCCGGCGCGCTGGGCCAGATCCTTTTCGGTGCACCGAACATCGTCACTTCACTTCTTTGCGGGGGCGTCACCTTGGGCAGTGCTTCGCAAACAGCGCAGACGATGTGGGCCTTCAAGGCCGGTCATCGTCTCAAAGCCGACGCGCACGTCCAATCCTTGGGGCAGCTTCTCGGCCTCGTGGTCGGGGCGGTGGTGGTGGTACCGGTGTACAGTCTCATCGTGCGGGTTTACGGGCTCGGCACCACGGTGATGCCAGCGCCGGGTCCGATCTCATGGAAGGCGATGGCCGACGCCGTGCAGCTCGGTACGACAGCGATGCCGCATGGCGCAGGGTTCGCGACGGCGATCGCTTTTACCGCCGGTGTGGTGCTGACCCTGCTCGGGACGACACGCCTCGCACGCTACCTTCCATCGGCGGTACCTCTCGGAATCGCTTTTCTGATACCGGCTCCGCTGGGAGGTGCCATCTTTCTGGGAAGCATGGCGTTCGCCATCCTCCGCGCGCTTCGCCCGCAATGGACCGACAAGCACCTTCCATCGCTGGCGGCCGGTGCCATTGCCGGTGAATCGCTCACCGGAATCGTCATCGCGGCACTTCTCGCCAGTGGTTTCCTCGGCTGAGTTAAGGTTTTTTACCGAATGAACCGTAGAACGGAGGGGATGCGCCCGTCCGATCCTGCCAACCTCGCCCACCTCGACGTCGATCGTACGCGCGAGTTGAAGCCCGAACAGAGTGATACGGTGCTGACCTCGAGCGCACCCGACATTCTCCCACCGGGAACCATGGCCGGGCAGTACATCCTCCAGCGCCTCATCGGGTCGGGCGGCGGCGGAATGGTTTACGCGGCCGAGCATCGCCTGCTCAAACGCCCCGCTGCGGTGAAAGTCCTCCGGCGCGAGAAGGCCGCCATGGCGTCGATGGTCACCCGCTTTTTGCGGGAAGCGATGGCCGTCAACATGATCCGCCATCCCAACATCGTCGACATCTTCGAATTCGGCGAGCTCGTGGACGGCCGGCCGTTTTATGTGATGGAGCTGCTCGAAGGCACCAACCTGCGCAAGCTGATCCAGCTGCGCGGGCGGTTCTCTCCCATCGACGCGCTCGGCATGCTGGAGCCGGTCTGCGGCGCGCTCGAAGCCGCACACAAGGCCGGCGTCGTGCATCGTGACCTCAAGGCCAGCAACATTACGGTTCTCGAAACCGGCCGCGAGCGCGTCGTCAAGCTGCTGGACTTCGGCATCGCCAAGCTTCTTCACCCCGAACCCGGCGGCGCCGGCCTTACCGAGGCGGGTTCCATGCTCGGAACGTCGCACTACATGGCGCCGGAGCAAGTCCGCGGCGAGCAGGTGGACACCCGGGTGGACGTGTACGCGCTCGGCGTCCTTCTTTATCAGCTTCTCACCGCGCAATATCCGTTTCAGTCCGAGAAAACCGAAGAAATTGCGTGGATGCATCTGACCGCCCCCGTTCCGCGCGCGAGCCAGTCGGCGCCGGTGCCGCCCGCGCTCGACGAGATCGTCATGAAGGCGATGGAGAAGGATCGCGAGAAGCGTTACGCGTCGGTGACGGCGTTTCTCGAGGCGCTGAAGGAGGCTTGCGGCGCAGCTCCGGTCCTGACCGAGGACGAGCATCCGGTTGCGGCCGCTGGTATTTATGTCGAAGTACGCGTGGTCGAAGAGGTGGGCGAAGATCTCGACGACGCGCTGCTCGATGACATGGGAACCGTGCTCGACGCAGCCGAACAAACCCTGAAAGACGCCGAGTTTCTTCTCCCTCTGCACACGTCCAATGCACTTCTCGGCGTCAAGCGACTCGCCGAGGGCGCTGAAGCCAGCGATGAACAGGCTGCCATCAAGCTTGCGCACGAGCTGCATCAAGCGCTCGCGAGCCGCGCCGATGCCGATTCCCGCGTGCACATCAACGTGTCTTTGCGCATCGACGGCGCCGTGATCCGCGAGCGCGCATCGGGCGAAACGGAAGTCACCGGTGGGCCTCTGCTCTCTTTCGAACAGTGGGCTCCAGAGAGCAACACGACCGAGGTCGACGTCTCGCGCGGTACAGCGACGAGCTCGAGCGCGTAGCGCGGTCGGCCGCTCCCACCCCCACCTGCATCTGACGCGTTGGCAGCGGAGCGACCCTCCACTCCCACTTTTGCCTACTCCCTTCGCGGGCGACGGTGAGAGAAACATCCGCGGTGCAGCCGGACTCTATATATTTTGGAACAAGAGGCGCCTCGCGACCACTGAGGTCGCCACGAGACAAAGCGATGGTTCGTTGTCCACGATGCGGGCTACGCCTGCGTGATTCCGCGCCCACTTGCGCCACGCACGGTCCGCTCCCTTCTGGCAATATCCTGGCCGCTACGGAAGAGGCGCCGCCGGCACCGGCAACCTTCGAGCTGCCCGGCTTTCGCATCGACGGCATTCTCGGTCAAGGCGGCTTCGGCGTCGTTTACCGGGCGACGAACGAAAGTACCGGGCACCCAGCCGCCGTCAAAGTCGCGGCGCCCGAGCAGTTTCGCGCCACCGAGCGTCTCATGCGCGAATGCGCCGCGCTGGAGAGAACGGGACCGCCCTTTGCGCCGATCGTCTACCAACGCGGCACGATCGGCGATCAATTCTACATCGCGATGGAGTACCTCCCGCTCGAGACCTTGGCCGACGTGCTGGTGCAGCAGTCGGGGCCCATGCCCCTTTCGCGCTTTCGCGAGCTCTCGTTCGCGATTCTCGACGCGGTCGAAGCGGTTCACCAAAAGGGGCTCGCCCACCGCGACCTGAAACCGGAGAACATCTTCGTCACCGGGGGCAGCGCCAAATTGATCGACTTCGGTCTTGCCACCGAGCTCGGTCAAGGCGGCGAGGACTCGGAGCCGATGGACGTCGACCGCGGCGTGGGAACGCCCGAATACATGGCTCCCGAGCTGTGGGACGCACCAGGCGTCGTCGATACCCGGGCCGACATTTACGCGCTCGGCGTCATCTTCTACGAGATGCTTTGCGGCTCGCCGCCGTTCTTCGGCAGCTCGGGCGAGGTGCAGGAGTCGCAGCGAAGCCGGCGTCCGGGTCGGCTCTCGAGCAAGCTCGAAATCGCGGCGGCGCTCGACGACGCAATTCTCCGCTGCTTGGCCAAAGACCCGAAGCGTCGTTTCGAATCGGCCCCCGTGCTGCGCGCCTCGCTCGCCATCGCGCTTTCGACGCGCGTCGAGGGTGAACGGCATTCCGTTGCACCGCGCGAAGTTCCGCCAGCGCCCGCCGAGAAAGCGGCCACGCCTTCGCGCGAAAAGCGAGCCGTGGGGCTCGCTTTTTTCGAATCGACGGCCGGCGTTGCCGCGATCAAATCGGCGCTCACCGCGCTCGGCGGTCAGCTGGCGCAGACGAGCGGTTCGCAATGCATCGCCGTGTTCGGGCACGAAGTGGGGGACAACCCCGCGCGCAGCGCCATGCGCGCGGCCCAGGGGCTCATCGACCGCGGGCTGTGTAGCCGCGCGCTGGTCGACGTGGCGACCGTCACCATTCAGATTCGCCCTGACGGAACGCGGCGCTTCATGAGCCCTCTTTTCGCCCGCAAGGATCGATTTCTGCGCTCGGAGCACCCACCCGGCGCCCTCCTCACCAAGGCCGCCGTGGAAGTGGTGCCCGATCTGCCGACCGTGGCGGTCACGAACCACGACGGACTCTTCAAGTTCGACGTTCACTCGCGCGAGCTCACGTCGATGGGCGCGGCCAACGCGGCGAGCGGGAGTGTGGTGGGGCGCGATCTCCTACTTTCCACACTCCTCAGCGACACGCGGCGCGCGCTCGAGCACGGCGAACCGACCATCGTAACCGTCGTGTCCGAGGCCGGTTACGGCAAGACCCAGCTCGCCAGCGCGTTCACGCAAGAACTGGAGGGCTTACGCAGCAGCCACCAAGTCGTGGCCATGGCCGCCCATGATTCCATCGGCGGAGCGGTGTATCAAACGCTGCGCGACATGCTGGAGCGCGTGCTCGACATCGGCAATGAAGTGCCCGACGACTCCGGGCAAAAGACGATCATCGAGCGGCTCGGCCAAACGGTGGGAGCGCAGTCATGGGCCGCCGTCGCATTGGTGATGGGCTGGGTGACGGCCGAGCACCCCGAAGTGCGCAGCCTGTCTGCCGCGCCGGGCGCCCTACGCGCCGCTCTGGCGCGCGCACTCGGCGAAGGACTGCGTATTCGCGCCAGGCAGACGCCGCTCGCGCTCGTGCTCGACGACGCGCACCTCGCCGATGCGGCCACCCTCGATGGTCTCGAGTATGCGACGCTGCAGGAAGGAAACGCGCCGCTGATCGTTTGCGTATTGGCGCGTCCGGCGCTCGAACGCGGTCGACCCACGTGGGGGAGCCGCGCGCGGCGAGCCGTGCGCTATCCTCTCGAAGCGCTCGACGCCGAGAGTGCCGCCATGCTCGCGCGACGTCTGCTGGCGCCGGCCGAGAACGTGTCCAAATCGGCGCTCGCGCGGCTCTATGATCGCACCCAAGGCGTGCCGCGCCTCTTGGTCGAGCTCGTGCGTGGACTCAAGCGCGACGGCATCGTGCGCCGCATGGAGCGCGGCACGAGCTACTACCTCGCCACCGAAGAGCTAGAAAAGCTGCCGAATCTGCCGATAGTGCAGTGGAGCGCCTCGCGCGAAGTCGAAGCGCTTGCTCCCAACCTGGCCGCCCATGCGCGCCTCGCCTCGGTTCTCGGCTCGAAGTTCACCTCCGACGAGGTGGAGCGGGTGCTCCGCCTTCTGGAACGAGACCGCGCCGCCGACACCGATCTCGACGCCGCCATCGGCGTCCAGAGGCTGGTCGAAGCGGGGCTCCTGGTGCGCCACCGCACCGGGCAGATCGATTTTCGTCACTCACTCTTGCGCGACACCGTCTACCAATCGGTCCCCGACGCGCAGCGTACGAAGTTTCACCGGGCCGCCTTCGAGATGTACGAGAACGCCATCGAGCTTCAGGCGCGCGAACGATTGCCGCGACTCGCGCACCACGCCGCCCGCGGTGGTTTTCCCGAACGCGCGGCATCGATTTACCTGACCCTCGCCGAGCGCGCGCAGCAGGCCCACGCCTATCTCGACGCCGAGTTGCTCTATGACTCTTCCCTTGCCAACATGCCCAAGGGAGCGGACAGCGCCGTCGAGTCCGACGAACGTTTCAATCAAGCCATCAAAGGCCGGGCGCTCATGCGCTTTCGCGTCGGTCGCTGGGACGACGCGCTGCGAGACTTCGAAGCCGCGCGCGATCGCGCCCGCGCGCAGCACGCGGTGGAAACCGAAGTGGATATCCTGCTCGACCAAGCCGAAGTCCTCGACTGGATGGGGGACATCGGTCGATCGGCGACCATCGTCGAAGAGGCCACCGCACTCGCCGGCGCGGTGAAAGCCGACTGGCTCGAGGCGAGACTCACCATGGCGCGTGGCCGCGTCCATCACCGGCGAGGCGAGACGCAGGAATCCATCGAAATCCTCAAAGAAGCAGCGGCCAAGGCGGAGCGGATAGGCGAGGACGGTTACGAAACGTTCGTCATCGCTCTCGCGCTGGCCGCCCCCGATTGCGTCAACGTCGGTCGTATCGACGAAGCCGAGCAGATGATGACGCGTGTCGTGGCTGCCTGCGAGCAGCACGGCGACTTCCACCACTTGGCCGCCGCCCTCAACAACCGCATCTTCCTCTGGCTTTCACGCACGCAGATGGACAAGGCGATTCAGGATCTCGAGCGCGTGCTCGAGATCTCGCGCGAGGTCGGGTTTCCGCAGATCGAGCTTCATACGCAGAACAACTTGGCGGAATGCCTTTTTTTCAAAGGTGAATTCGACGAGGCACTGACGCACACGCTGCGTGCCGTCGAGATCAGCGAGCGCATAGGCTCGGGGATCACCTGGGTGGCGATGACGTACACCTTGCGGGGCCGCATTCAGACCTACCGGCGCAATTTCGTCGAGGCGCGCACCATCGTCGAGACGCTGCGAGCGCTCCTCGCCTCCGCCAAGGTCAACGATCCCAACGCCGTCATGAACCGCGGCGACGACATCCTCTTGCGTATGGTCGAGCTATCGCTCGAGCCGAGCGAAGACTATCGCTGGGCGAGGCTCGTCGACGAAGCCAAGCGCGTCCCGTTGCAAACCTACGAGCTCGTCGAGCTGCTCGAAGGGCGCGCTCGAAATGCCGAAACGCGCGGCGACTACCGCCATGCCGAGAAGCTGCTCATCGAGGCGCTCGAGCTCGCGCAGCGCTCGGCGACGGCGGTGGCCGATCGCGTCACGCGCGGATTGCGCGTCCTACAGCTCGCGCATTGTGCGTCCGAGCAGGCCTCGTAGCTCCGACCAAAGGGCGTTGCGATCAACGCAACGACTGTTGGGTCGGATGCAACGCGTCATCGCGCCACCGCGGTGAAATGCCAAGCGATATCGTTATGTAGATATCGCCAAATCGTTGGCAGGCCTCGTGCAGCAAAAGAGCCTGGACAACCGGGACGAAAAAGCCCGGGAGGACACCGACGAGGCATTCATACCGTGAGAGATCTCAAACGAGCAGCATGGTTGTTGGCGGTCGTTCCGGCTCCGTTTGCATTGGGATGCATGGAGGTGCAGGGGGCCGAAGCCTCGGAGGATGAAGCCCACGAGATGGCAACGGAGGACCTCGATACGGAGAACGGTCTCAGCACCATCAATGGGCTCAGCACCATGAACGGGCTCAGCACCATGAATGGGCTCAGCACCATGAATGGGCTCAGCACCATGAACGGGCTCAGCACGACGACGGGCCTCATGACGAGCACCTCAGGGCGCGCCACGGTGTCCTACCTCGTCAAATGTGCCCTCCGCTCCGGCGAGACGCTGGTCAAGGGAGCGTACACCTTCACTGGACAGCTCGGCGTCGCGCCCGAATGGAAGACGGGCACCTGCGGCACGACATGCCAAGAGAACCTCTCGGCGTGCCTTCTGGCGCACTTCAACACCGCCGGCCGGCACTATCCGCTGTGGGTCATCGGCCCGCAGACGTCCCTCGGCTGGGGAAAGAGCAACGCCAAGCCGCTCCTCGAGTCGGCGTTCTTCGGCAATATCTTCGTGAGCCCGCCCAAAGCCTATTACTGCAACGGCCCGGACTATGACCGCGCGCCGGTGGCCGGTCGTATCGGTGCCGAGGGCGCATCGACGGTGCCCTTCCACAATCCGTACAGCGGCAATGGGCTCTGCAATGACAACTGCTCGAGCAACTCCGACGGCTACACGAGCTGCTCGCAATACGCGCGCCCCATCACTGTTTATCGCGAGCTCGACGCCGGCGTACCGTACCGCATTTGCCAGACGGACAATCTGAATAGCTGCCTCGAGGTTTACAACAACCAGACCGCATCGGGCGCCTCGATCCGACTCGGCACGAGATCGCAAGTCGACCGCCAGAAGTTCTACTTCTCGCGCATCACGACCAGCACCAAAGAGGGCGCGTACCGCATCAAGAACGCCCTCAGCCAGAAGTACATGTCCGTCAGCGGTGGTTCGACGCAAAGCGGAGCGGGCATCGTCCAGGAGTCCAGTTCCAGCTCCGCCACCCAGCAGCGCTGGAACCTCCGCGAGATCACCAAGGGCTCGTACGTCATCGAAAACGTGCGCAGCGGGCTCTGGATCGACGACCGCAACGCACCGAGCGGCTACCAGGTCATGCAGACTGGCGGCGGCAGCGTGTATGACGCAAGCCAGATGTGGAAGCTCATCCTCGAGCCGTAAACGAGGGGAATCCCTTCAATTCTCCGAGCGCGAACCGCACGTCTTACATATAGAATTCCTGGCGGGCGCCGTTGAAAACATCGTGGCTCCCCAGCAGAAATCACCCCTCCGCGAAATCGTTCCCCCGGAATTAGAGCCGGGAGACGACATCGCGGACGATGAAGACGACGGTCCTACACGCATTCGCCAGCAGTTCATTTCCGAACCCACGACATTCGGGAACTTGGTGGGGCGCTCGGCGCCCATGCGATCGCTCTTCGAGCTGCTGCAGCGCGCATCCGTCAGCGAAGCGACGGTGCTCCTCGAAGGCGAAACCGGCACCGGCAAGGAAGCGACGGCGGAGGCGATCCACCGTGAGGGGAATCGGCGCAACGGACCGTTCGTGGTCATCGATTGCGGCGCCATCCCCGGTCAGCTGCTAGAGAGCGAACTTTTCGGCCACGAGCGCGGCGCTTTTACGGGAGCAATCGCCTCGCGCGAGGGCGCCTTTCAGGCGGCAGCCGGCGGGACCATCTTCCTCGACGAGATCGGTGAGCTGACCCTCGACCTACAGCCCAAGATCCTGCGCGCGCTGGAAAGGCGCCAGGCCAAGCCGGTCGGCGCGACGCAATACGAACAGTTCGACGCTCGCGTCATCGCTGCGACCAATCGCAGCCTCCGCGCCGAGGTCCAGGCCCAACGCTTCCGCTCGGACCTCTACTACCGGTTGGCGGTCGTGCAGGTGAAGCTTCCGCCGCTGCGCGAGCGCCTGAGCGACCTCCCCCTTCTCGTCGAGAACATGCTCCGCAACCTCGGGGTGCACGAGCTGCCCATTGCGGAGCAGCTTCGCTCACAGCGCTTTCTCGACCGAGCGATGCATTACCGATGGCCGGGCAACGTGCGGCAGCTGCGCAATTACATCGAGCGCTGCGTGGCGCTCGGCGACCCCAACCTGCCGACCAACCTCGATACGATGCCTCCTCCGCCGAGCGGAGCTCCCCTCGAAGGGATCGACGCCATCGACATCAGCCAGCCGCTCAAATTCGCGCGTGAGCGCTGCGTCGGCAATTTCGAGCGTCGCTATCTCGAAGCGCTCTTGCGCAAGCACAACGACAATGTCAGCGCCGCCGCGCGCGCGGCCGGCGTCGACCGCATTCACTTTTATCGCCTACTCTGGAAGCACGGTCTACGCGACCACAACGCCGAAAAGCCGGGCGAGGGCGGCGAAAAGTGAGCGCCGTTCAACATCCGGGAGCGACGCGCTTTCGACTTCGCTTCCTGCTGCAAGAGTTCTCGCTTCCCAACGGTGAGACCTTCATCGGCCGCAGCCACGACTGCCAGATCACGATTTTCGACCCCCTCATCTCGCGCAAACATGCTCGTATCCGCGTATTCGGCGATCGAGCGGCCCTCGAGGATCTCGGCAGCCGCAATGGTTGTCGCGTCAATGGCGCTTTGATTCAAGGCACGCACCAGCTGTCGGCTGGAGACCGCATTCGTATCGGCAAGCACGAGCTCGTTTTTGCCGAAGTGTCCGCGACGGCGCCCGTCTCACGCGAGAGGCAAACCGGATCGCTCACCATCTGCGCCAGTTGCGACACGGTTTATTCGGCGGAGATGGGAATGTGCCCGAGCTGCTGGTCGCGCGAGGCGATCGACGATGAAACGCGATCGGGTGTGTTCGACGACAAGGGCAGAGAAGCGTGGGCGGTCGACCTTCTGCTCGAGCTCTTCAACAAAGCAATGAGCTCGAACCGCACCGACGAGGCTGACCGCGTCATGCGACAGGCGATGGCGGCGCTCGAGGCGCAGCTGAAGAGCGGCGCACGTCTCAACGCAGAACGGCTGGAGCCTCTGTGCGGCGCTGCTTCGCGCCTCGCCGAAGCGATGCACGACGGATTCTGGCCACACTGGGCGGCGGATTTTTACGTACGAGCGGGGGTCTCCGTGCCGCCGGCGCTCGCCGCCGCGACGACCCGCTGGAACGCGCCAGAGTAGCCTCGCCTGCGTTTCGAGCCGCGCTCACGGCCACGGCTGCACTCGCGTAGGTGACGCATCAATCGTTGCCCGGGGGGTCGGCAGCGCTGTCCGCCTCACCGTAAGCGGCGAGCCGAACGTACAGGCCCCGTCGGCTGATACCCAGGATTCGCGCCGCCTGTTGCTTGTTTCCCCCAGTGGCACTGATCGTTTTCAGCACGAGAAGGCGGTCGAGCTCCGCGAGCGGCGTCCCTATGGGGATGCGCACCACGAGCGGATGCTCGTCGTTGGCCGCGTCGTCGGTGCGAACCTGCTCATTGGGCAGAAGGCCGTTCGACGCAAGGGGCGTCTGCAAAGGCGATATCGCTCGATGATCGTCCTTGTCCACGCCTTCGACCTCGTCTGCGATGAGCGGATCTGGCGGCGCGATCGATTCGTCGTCTGGCATCGCAAGGGGCGGCGCCGTACTTACCCGGGTGGACCGCAGCCGAGCGCGGACGAGGTCGAGGTCATCGGGGCCGACGATCTCGCCCTGTGCGAGAACGGCCGCTTGATCCATGGCGTTGCGCAGTTCCCGGATGTTGCCCGGCCAGGAATAGCCGAGCAGCTTTTCGATCGCCGAGCCCGACAAAGCTCTGGCCGGCACGCCATAGCGTTGGCCTGCGAGCCGGAGGAAGCGCTCCGCAATCGCCGGCACGTCCTCCCGGCGCTCGCGCAGGGGAGGAAGCGCGACGGTGAAGACATTCAACCGGTAATACAAGTCCTCCCTGAACGTGCCCCGTTCGACGCCATCCAAGAGATCGCAATTCGTGGCCGCGACGATGCGAACGTCGGCTTTCTGCTCGCGCGTTCCGCCAACGCGCGTGTAGCGCAGCGTTTCGAGCACGCGCAGAAAGCTGATTTGGGTGGGGAGATCGGTGGTCCCAATCTCGTCCAAAAACAGCGTCCCACCTTCGGCGGTAGCAAATTTCCCATCCGAAAGCGCAATCGCGCCGGTGAAGGCACCTTTCTCATGCCCGAACAAATCGCTGGCGACGAGCTCGCGCGGGATCGCGCCGGTGTGAACCGGCACGAAGGGACCGTTCTTGCGACGGCTCTGGTTGTGAAGCGCTCGCGCGACGAGCTCCTTGCCCGTTCCCGATTCACCCACGATGAGGACCGGCGCCGACGTTTTGGCGACCTTGGCGATGCGCGCAAACACGCCCTGCATGGCCCGCGACGCGCCTAGCATTCCCTCGAAGATGGGTCCGACGACAGCGTCGTCTGCATTCGCTTCGATTTCAGCGGCTGCTTCGCGGGACCTCAGCGTCTCGTGAATGAGTGCAATGAGGCGATTGGGATCGAATGGCTTACAGACGTAGTCGCACGCTCCACTCTTCAACGCTTCGATGGCATGCGAGACGGATGCGCTGCCGGTCAAGACAATCACGGCCATCGGATCGGGTCGGGCCCGCAGAGCTCGCGTGAGGGCGAGGCCATTGGCGCCAGGCAACGTCAAATCGGTTACGACCAGATCGACGGACTCGTGCCGCAATAGGCGCAGCGCTTCTTCCGCCGCCCCGGCGGTCACAACCTCGATGCCCGACGCCATCAGCATCTCGCCGAGGATCGCAAGATCGTCGGGAGCGTCGTCCACGAGCATGACACGGCTCGCGCCACGTCGTGTCGCGCCAACTAAGCTGACGCCTGCAGGATGAGAAGGGCCACCGTCCACGAGAGATCTTTCCGCGATAGATCGGTTTTTCTATCACGGCGGCGCCCCGGGCGCCTGGCTTTTAGCCCGCCTACACCGCAGCTAGCTCACGAATGACGGCTTCTCCGTCGCGTCATTCACCAAGGGCTTTGTCGGGAGGCATCACGCCGGCGACGATCGCGATCAAACGCGAAAAGTCGATCGGTTTAGGCAGAAGGAAGAACGACCGAAAGTGTGACGCGCGACCGTCGAAGGCATCCTGGACAGTTCGATGCGCGCTCATGATGGCAACCGGAATGCCTCGCAATCGCGGATCTTGGTTGGCGCGCGCAAGAAACTCCCAGCCGTCCATTTGCGGCATCATCAGATCGAGCAAGATGAGCGACGGAACGTGAGGGGATGCTTCGAGCCATTCGAGCGCCAATTGTCCGTTTGGCATTACGGCCGTCGAGCAACCCTCGTCGGTGAGGACGACTTGCAGGAAACCGCGGATGTCTTCGTCGTCGTCGACGACCAGCACACGCGTCACATCCGGGGTCGGGTCGTGTACTGGTGTTAGATCGTGCACTGACTAGGTGTATGTACGGATGGGCCGAGGACTAGTCGGGCTTTTGACGCAGGCAGTAAGCGTCATCGTCCGGGACACGCGGGTAAGGTGATGTACGCCGACATCGAAGCCGTCGAGCTCGCGGGCCTGACCGGTTGTGGCGGCGTGCAGCTCACGGCCCCGCTCTAGCGCCGAGTAGGAGCGTCGCGCGACGCCTGCGAGTTCGCCGCGTCGCGCACTGTAGAGAGAGGTTCACGCGACGAGTCAACCGTATGGGCTGGAGCGCGGGACGTGGGCAGGGCTCGCTGTTGCCAAAAGCATCGTCGAGGCACATCGCGGAATGTTTTCCGTAGCGAGCGCGGCCTCGGATGCGGGAGCAATGCGTTTCGACGACGCGTCCAGCGAGAGGATCTGTTCAGATGTTGAATGGCGCCCAGATTGAGAAGCGCTGCGCGAAGTGGTAGCGTCAAACGCTGGCTCGATCGTTGCTTCATCGTTACTTCGTCGAGCACGCCGTTCGATAGTCGGCGCCATTCGGCCATCGGACAGCAACCGTCGGTCCTTCCTTCTCACTTCCTTGAACGATTCGAAAGTCACGATGGATACGATGAAACGAATGCTCAAAAACAGCACGGCGACCATTGGCACCGTGCTGGTTCTTTGCCTCGTCGCGTGTGCCACGACGCAAACGCCACAGGAGTTGACCGACGCCCGTTCGGCTTACCAGCGGGTGCAAACCCAAAGCAACTCGAGCACGCGGTTCAAACCGGATAAGGTCCGCGCCGCAAAGGTAGCGCTCGACATGGCCGAAGCGTCGTTCCTCGATAGTCCCAGCAGCCAAGAGACCCGCGACCTCGCATCCACGGCTCGGAAGAAGGCTGAACTCGCCGAAGGGAGTGGGCTTATTGAGGCGGACGTCGCGAAGGCCGAGGTGGGGAAGGACGCCAAGTAGTCCGTCGACCTTGCTCCGCGCCGCAGCGGCAGCGCGCCGAGCTCCGGTGCGTACGAACGCAGGCTCGCGTCTGCCGCTTAGCGTCGCGAACCGCTCGTCGAGAGCCGCATGAGCCGTTTTTCAGTTGCCCTGCTACTGCGTTCTGAGCATCGAGCCTTGCGGTGTTCCCATTGCCCGCCGACATCGGATCTTTCTCGGGTCAGCGGCGCGCGGGCGGAGTGATGCGACCCAGCCAGGCAAACGTTGTACATAAGCGGAGTGACGATGCGAAAAACACAATGGCTCGGAGGTTGTCTGTTGGTGGGCCTCGCGTGCGCGGTGAGTTGCTCGTCCGATGATTCGTCGACGACGACCACCCGAGGCGGGACCGGCGGGGCGGGCGGCGGAGAAACCGGCGGGACGAGCGCCAGCGGCGGAACAGCGGGAACCGGCGTGACCGGCGGAAGCGGCACGACCGGCGGATCTGGCGGGGCGAGTGCGGGCGGCAGCGGCGGGGCGGGTGCGGGCGGCAGCGGCGGGGCTACGGGTGGCAGCGCGGGCAGCGGCGGCGCGAGCGCATCGGGCGGAACCGGTGGCGCCGCTGGAAAAGGTGGTGCTGCGGGCACCGGCGGTGCAGCTGGAAGCGGAGGCAGCGCCGGCACGGCCGTCGATTCGGGCTCTCCCATGATGGACGCCGCCGTCGACCGCTCGACACCACCGCCAGGCATGTGCGGAGACGCATCGACGGGTACGGGCGCGGCCTTTCCGCCGATAACGGGCTACACGGCGAAAGACGGCGGCTTTGGTCCAGCGGTCACCACGCGCAACACCGGCGATGGAGGCCTCGGAACCGATCCCGACGGAGGCGCGAACAAGGTCGCCATTTTCCGCCCAGCTGCCGCCAAATACGGCCAAGGTGGCGTCACGCATCCCGTCATCGTTTGGGGCAATGGTTCAACGAACACCGTCGACATCTGGCAGAGCTTTTTGGCTCGCGTCGCCACTTACGGTTTCGTGGTCGTAGCGCCAGAGCAGACCCAAGTCACTGCCGACCATATGAACGCAGCCATCGATTACGTGCTGCGATTGGCGAGCGATCCGACGAGCGGCGATTGCGGAAAGATCGATACGACGAAGATCGGATCCACGGGTTACTCGCGCGGAGGTGGCGGGGCCATCACCGTGGCCAGCAACGCGCGCATTACTTCGACGTTCATCTTTGCCTCGAACGGGACCGTCAAGAACATCAAGTCGCCGTGGGCCATCATCGGTGGCGACGCCGACACGACGTTCACCTGGGCGACCATCAGCACCGCGGTCACCGGCTCGACGCAACCCGCCTTCGGGGCTGCCCTTGCCGGAATTGATCACAATGGCGTCGCCAGCAACGCTAAATCACAGGAAGGCTATATCGGCTTCATGCGCTGGCGGTTCATGGGCGACAAGGCTGGCCACGACATCTTCGTGGGACCCTCTTGTCAATTCTGCCTCGACACGGCTTTCTCCGCGTTCGTCAAGACACCGACGTTCGACTCTCTCTAGCCCTGGCCGATCCCGGCCAAATACCTGCACCGCAGCGGCGATCGATCGGCACTCTCCATGCGGAGGTGACGCGATGGGACGTGGGCTGCTCGGTTGCATAACCAGCGTAGTCGTCGCGCTTCTACAATGCGCAGACACGGGTACATCTTCAGGAAGCCGCGGCGCTGGGGGTAGCCTCAGCGGCGCGGGCGGTTCGTCGGACACCGACGCGTCGAACGGCGGCAGCTCGATGGGCGGTGCTGGGGTGGGCGGCACGAACGACCGCGGGGGCGCCGCGGGCGCGACGAACGCGGGGGGAACGACGAGCACCGGTGGGGCAGCCGGCACGAGGAGCACGGGCGGAGGTGGAGCAGCCGGTACGACGAGCACGGGCGGAGCCGGCGGGGCAGCCGGTACGACGAGCACGGGCGGAGCCGGCGGGGCAGCTGGTACGACGAGCACGGGCGGAGCCGGCGGGGCGTCAGGCGCGGCCGGTCGCGGCGGGACCATCACGGATGCATCGACGGGCAACGACGGCCTTGCGGGGCGCGAAGGCGGAACCAACGTCGACGCAGCCGTCGGAAGCGACGTCTCGAGCGACAGCGGAGGAACCACCATTTGTGGCACGCCGGCCAGCTGCGGGACACATCGTTGGGCGTGCTGGCCGATGCCTAATCCACCGACGAGCGGTTTGCCCAATCCCGCGCGCTACAGCGATTTGCCTGATGGCACGGTACGCGACGAGGTCACCTGCCTCATCTGGCAAAAGCAGATTTCCGCCTCCAGCTACAACGTCACCGATGGCAAAGCGTACTGCGCGGGCTTGGGGACGGGGTGGCGAATGGCAACGCGCATCGAATTGATGTCGATCATGGATTTCACCCAGAGTGCGGCCAAAGCCGACCCTGTTGCTTTTCCTGGGACGGCAAGAGCGTTCTTCAAGAGCGGCTCGGAGTGGGTCCTCACGACCAAACAAACGGGCGCCGGAGCGGGCACCGATTTCGGCTGGGCCTTCAACTTCTCCGACGGCATCACGAGCAATGCACGCTCGGGCGCCACCGCCGATCGCGTGCGTTGCGTGCGCGGCGGTAGCGACGCCGAGCTCGATGCCGCGACCGGCGCCATCGCGGTCGCGCCCGGCAACCAATATGCGCTTCTTGCCGCCGGTGAAGTGCAAGACAATTACACCCATTTGATTTGGCAACAGGGCTACTCCGCGGCGACGATGCCGTGGGCGGATGCTGCGGCGTACTGCTCGACGCTCGCGCTGAATGGCAACACTTGGCGGCTGCCCAGTATTCGAGAACTGTCGACGCTCGTCGACGAAGCCCTGGTCGCTCCGTCGATCAATCGGACCATGTTTCCCAGCACCAAGTACGGCTCGCGCAGCATCAATTGGTATTGGGCATCGCATTCCGCCGCCGGCAACGCGTCGGCCGCTTGGGCCATCAACTTCGACGACGGCTTTACCGGTTTCAATGCCGGAGCCACCGCGACCGATTGGAACTATTTCCCGACCGCTTGGACGCGCTGCGTGCGTTGATCCTCGGCGGACTGTCGTGAAGCCCGGACGATCGATGGTTCGGCCGCCATCGTTGCTACCGAAGTGACCCGAGGGCCGCTCGAACGCGCGGACGAGGGACCATCGCCCGAGGCAGCGAGGGCTTCCGAACATCTACTTACGCGATAGGCAGGATTCAAATTGCCGAGTCGATAGAGAGTCCTGACGCGTCAGCGGTTACCACGCCGGCGCCCGTGTTCATTTGTTCGCGCTCGCCCTCACCATCTGACGGCTCAGACGCCTCCCGCTGCGGACTGCCCTGGAGAACCCATGACACTCGACCTCCTTCGTAACAAAGGAACTCCGCTCGATCGCCAGGTTTTTACTTGGCGTGACCTCGTTCAGCCTCCCTACAGCAAGCTCGACGATGACGCCTTCACACGGGTCCGCGTGATCTTGATGAACGGCATCGAATCAGAGGCCGTTCGATTCAGTCACTCCTGCGCACGGATGAACGCGAGTCTTCAGCAGACGCTGGCCGAAGTGCGGCGTATCGAGCAGCACCAGCAGACGCTCGTCAACTGGCTCAATCCGGCGGACCAATCTCCAATCGAGACCACGATCGGATTCGAGCAGGTTGCCATCGAAGTCACTGCCAGCGTCGCGCGCAGCGAGCCCGACCCTTATCTGGCGCAGATTTTTCGATTCGGTCTGCTGGAGGATTTCGACCACCTTTATCGTTACTCGGCGCTCTACGATCGCCTCGACGGGCGCGATGCCAATACGCTTCTCCAGTCTTATACGGACATCTTGCCCGGTCGACCCACCGTGGTCGAACATCGGGCTCCTGCCGACGACTTGCGGCGCCCCTACAGCCGCGGGACAGCCGCGCTTCTCACCAAGCTTCACTCCCTCACCATCATGGCGGGAGAGAATCAGACCCACGACTACTATATGACGATCGGCCCCATGTTCAGCGATCCGGTCGCGCGGCAGCTCTATGCCGAGATCGCCTCCATCGAAGAGCAGCACGTCACGCAATACGAATCCATCATCGACGCCGAGGAGACGTGGCTCGAGAAGTGGCTTCTGCACGAGGCGGCGGAGGCCTACAACTATTGGAGCTGCGTCGAGTACGAGCAGAACCCTCGCGTCAAGGCGATCTGGGAGCGCTTTCTGGATTACGAGCTCGGACATTTGCAAGTGGCGCGGCGTGTCTTCGAAGAAGTCGAGCGTCGAGATGCCGAAGAGATTCTGTCTTCGAAGTTGACCGAGCCGATCCGCTATGAAAGTCAGCGGGACTTCGTGAGAGAAGTTCTGAACAAAGAAGTCGACTTGCGGGCGCGAGGTGCCGACATCGTGCACAAGGACGAGCTGCCGCCCGGCAATCCTTCGGAGCAGTATGCGAAACAGATGAACCGAGATGGTAGCCCATCTCAGACGGTAGCCGCAGGCTGGGTGTGGACGCCGGGCACTGAATTGGCGGCGGAAGCGGAGCGCGGCCCCGTGAGCGGCAAAGCGAAAGCGAAGGCCCACAACGGTCATGCGAGGAGCGCCCGATGAGATCGACGACAAGCCAACATTTGAATCGCACCGGTCTGTCCAACGCGCCCAAGCTTGCTCGGGAGCTCGTTCAAGGAACGCGATCCACGCGGCCTAGCTCCGAAGGCAACGCAGAATCGATGGCGAGTGTGCGCATCGCCTATTCGCGGAACGGTGAACCGGTTGGCTCGATTCCGCCGCCCGACCCCGAAGCAGCGCCTTCCAAAGCTCTCGCCGGCGCGCCTATCTTTCTCGACAAACTCGGGGAAAGACTCGCCTTCGAGCGTTCGGGCGTACGTCTCTACGACGCGCTCCTCTCCAAGTTCGACGCGTTCGGGACATGGAAGAACGGGCCCGCCCGCGCAGACCTCGAGGAGATCCGGAAGGACGAATTCGCGCATTTCATGATGCTCCGTCAAGCCATGGTCGATCTCGGCGGCGATCCCACTGCCGTCACACCATCGGCCGACGTACACGGTGTTGCTTCGCAGGGGCTGGTCGCCGTCCTGGCCGACCCGCGGACGACCCTCGGCCAAAGCCTGGAAGCGATTCTCGTAGCGGAGCTCGTCGATAACGACTGCTGGGAGAACCTGTCTGATTTAGCCACCGCACTGGGCAAGGAAGAATTGGCCGAAAAGTTCCAAGATGCTTTGACCGAGGAGCGCGAGCACTTGCGCCGCGTCCGCTCATGGCTCGGCGCAGCTCTCAATCAGACGGCAACGGGAGAGCTCGGTGACGTCTTTCTAGCCCGCGCCAAGGAGAGGGAACGCCGCACAGCGGGTCGCGCGGCAGAACGGCAGGTCAAGACGAAGCGCAAGCGAAGCGGAAGTGCCAAGCCAAAAAGAGCGAGCGCCAGAAACGGCGCCAAGAAGGCGAGCAAGCGTGGGGCCAAAACCGGCCGCCGCCGCGCGCAAGCGCGATAACACCTCCTCAGCGCGACGGCGCGTCCGTCAGCTAGCTTCCGAGGTCTCGCTCCGCGCGGCCCTACGTGCGGTATGTCGTGGCAGCACGATGGAGAAGGTGGTCCCGTCAGGTTCGGAGGACGAGACGTCGACCTGCCCCCCGTGTGCCCGAACGATCTCACGAACGATGAACAATCCGAGGCCAAGCCCGCGCGATTGATCGCGCCGGTGCAGCGTGCTGCGGAAGGGATCGAACAGGTGCGGCTGAAGCGACTCCGGAATCATGCCCTGGTTGTGGATCTCGACCCTGACGTGATGAAGAGCGGTGCCATCGAGCTTGAGCGAGATCCCGGCATTCGAAGTACCGTGCTGCCCAGCGTTGGCAACGAGGTTGGAGAGGACTTGTAAAAGGCGATCCGAGTCCCATGATCCGCGCTGATCCCCGACGACCTCGCGCTGAATCGTCCATTCCGGATGCGCGAGCTCGAGCTCGCCCACCGCTTGCGTGCAGAGATCGGCGAGGTTCGTCTCGTGCGGCTCGACCGCGATGCCCCCGCCCGAGCGTGCGCGCGTGAAGTCGAGAAGCTGATCGATCATGGTGGTCATGCGCTGACCACTGGACAGAATACGACTGAGCGGCTTCGTCTCTCTGTCGCCTTTGCCGTTCTCGCCTTCGCGACGCATGAGGAGAAGCTGCGCAGCGATCATCATGGCGCCGAGAGGATTGCGCAGATCATGCGCGAGGACGCCCGCGAAGAGCTCGTTCTGGCGGATTGTTTCCTCGAGCTTGGCGACGGCATCGAAGCGGGTGATCACCGATGCCAGATGATTGGCGATAGCCTTCGCGGTCTCGAGTTCGTGCGTTGCGAAGGTATGCGGCCGATCATAGTAGACCATGAATTTTCCGAGGAGCCGGCCCCTGCTGACGAGCGGAATGAAGGCGAGCGCGCCGATTCCCTCCTCCCGAAAGAGCGACACGTAAGCGGCCATGGCAGGATCGCAGGCGGCATCGGGGACGAGGACCGGCTCCGGTGCGGTCGCGTCGGCGGGCCACGGAGAATGGCCTTCGACCGCGGCGCGATAATCGGACGATAAGTTTCTCCAGGCCCTGAAACGCAGCAATTTCTCAGCGCCGAACGTCAAAACTGCGGAGCGCGACGTCCCCAGCGCGGCCTCAATGGCGGCGAGCGCGGCATCGAAGACCTGCTCGACCGTTTGGGCGATGACGACCGTCTGCGCGAAGCGGTAGAGCTGCTCGGCCCGAGACCGAGCATCGAGCGTCTCTTGGTAGAGTCGGCTGCTTTCGATGGCTGCTGCGGCGCGTTCAGCGAGCTCTTCGAATAGGCGAAGATCTTCCGTCGTGTACGTCTCGCCCTTGTGGCGACGGGTCGCCGTGACGGTGCCGATGATCTGGCCAGCGGCGCGGAGAGGTGCGCAGATCATCGCGTAGCTTGGAAAACGATCGAGGAAGGCTCGATAAGAAGGCGCCGCGCGAGCATTGATCTCCTCCGGCTCGATGGTCGGGATGATCACGCTCTTGCCGGTCTGTGCAACCGTGCCCGTCACGCCCTCCCCCATGCGCAAGGGGTGTGCTTGTCCGAGGCTTTTCAAGAGCTCTTTTGCCTCGGGGTCGGGATGATAAGCGGCGGACGTGTGGAGTCGCCCGTCCGGGCCGAGAAGTGCGATTCCCACGCAGCTGGAGAGCGAGGTTCCGAGCTCGGTCACTACCCCTTCGAGTCGCGATGGCAGGTCGAGATTCGTTTCGACGAACGCTCGCGAGCCGCGGTTCAGCACGCCCATGCGAAGGGCCGCGGCATCGGCCTCGGCGCGGCTCCGTCGCTCCGCCTCGAAGAGTCGCAGTCGCTCGATGGCCTGGCCGGCGTACCTGGCGACGAGGAGCAGGAAGTCACGCTCGTCGTCGGGTGCCTCGCGGCTCTGCTCGATGGTAAGACCGAGCGCCCCGAGAACGCGACCGTGTGCGACGAGCGGTAGGCACGAAATTCGATAGGCGCGACCGGCCGTCACGGCCGCACGGAGGTGCGGATAGCGACTCAGCAACTCCGGCTGGGAAGTGATCCAGATGGGCTCCCTCAGGCGAATCGAGTCGAGAGCTGGAATCCCGGGCGTCGCGTCGAGCGGCACGGCTTCGAATTGCTGCTTCGCGGCATCGGAGTAGCCGAAGGACCGGACCAACTTCGCCGTTCGGCCGTCCTCGTTCACGAGCCACAGGGCAACGCTCGATGCATCGACAGCTGAAGCAACATGGTCGACCAGCGCCTCGAACACCTGGCTATCGGTGACGGCATCTGCGATGGCCCCGGTGATCTTGAGCAAGCGCTCGGCGCGATCGATCGCTGCCAAGCGGAAGCGCTCGAGGCTTTTGCGTTCGGTGATGTCGGCTACGAGGCTGACGTAGCCCGCGACCTGGCCGTCCTCGGCGAGCTGCGGGATGTAGGTTGCCTCGATGAAACGCGTGCCGCCCTGAGGAAACGGGATCACCGATTCGAACCTGACGATATCTCCGGAGAGCGCACTCTCCACGTACGCACTGACGGCCTGGTACGCATCGGCGCCGAGAACCTCCTCCACGCGCTTACCGACGACGTCTGCCTTGGCGCGGCCAAACCAGCGCTCGTAGGCGGCGCTCACGAAGTGATACCGCCGGTCCGCGCCAACATAAGAAACCAGGACGGGGAGCGCGTCCGTGATGATCTCCAACTGCCGTTGACTGCGGCGGAGATCCTCCTCGACCTTCCTTCGCTCCGTGATGTCGCGTGTGAAGCATCGCGTATGAACGAACTTGCCTTCCTGCGAGTACACGTTGGAGCTGATGAGAACGTGCCTTATCGATCCGTCTTTCGCGCGTAGACGAGCGGCGTAGCCGTGGAGCGCTTCGCCGCGGCCCAAACGCGTGAGGATGTCCTCAATCGCCGCCTTGTCTGCATGGAACTCGGCGATCGATCGGCCGACGTATTCCGTCTCGGTATATCCGAGTAGATCGAGCTCGGCGCGATTCGCCCAGAGGATCGTCCCGTCGGCGCTCACGCGATGCAAACCGACCGTTGCGTTTTCGACGAAGTCTCGGAGCTGCTCCTCGCTCGATCGAAGCGCCTCTTCCTTGCGGCGCAGGTCTCGCAGCGATTCGCGTAGAGCGCGCTCGACCTCGTCGCGCCGACTGCTCTCTCGGGCCATCCTGCGCGAAACCTCGGGAGGCAACGACGTCGCTTGAGCGGCACCGGCGTGCTCGGCGCTTGCAGCATCATCGATGACGTGCGGGTGGACGCCGCGGACGCGATGCAAGGCGGCGGGCTCCTTGTAGAAGCTGGCCATGGCGTAGGCAGAGAGTAGCGTCGACGCGTGGCGAGTCTGCAGATCGTTCCAGAGCTCCTCGAGGCGGATGGCCGCCGTACGCTGACCGCCCTTCCAGAGGACGTCCACCATCTCGCTGTAGGCTCGCAACCGCGCCGAACCCGACAGCGCCGCGACGAGGCTCGCCACCACGCCTCCCACTTCCACGTCGAAGAGGTCGCGATTCGGCTCACCGTCTCGCATGAACTTCGACAGCATCTCGCTGGCGTCGAAGAACCTGAGCTGGCCAGCCTCGCAAACCAGCCCCAGGTCGATTCCCATCGATTCGAGCTGACCTCGAATGCTGTCCTGATGCGATTCGGTCGCGATCACGACGATCGAATCGCCTGCCGGAATGCCAGCGCCGATGAAGTTCCCAACGAGGCGCGAGAGGGATTCGTCGTCTTCGTAGAACTGGACGCGGTGATCCGTCGCGGAGACGACGGGCTCGCCATCGTGAGCCTCGGAGCCGCCGCCGTCCCCTTGAATGAACAGGGTCAAATCGCGCTCGAACTGGGTCGCGTGGCGCAACATGGAGGCCTCGGTGAGTCCAGAGCGAAAGGGTACGCGCGTGGTTGTCCATAGGCAAGCGCCAGCCCCGTGAATGCGAAGTTGTGATGAGGCGCGACGCCGCCTGATCACGTGTTCGGCCTCGGGCCTTCACCTTAATCTGCCGGTCGCCACCGCCCTCGCCTGGGTCCTCGCTCGGCCAAGTTCGACAAACTCCGTCGACGCACTAACTCGTCATTTTGCACATGGCGAGGTACGCCGCTTCGTGAATACCCGCCATGGCGACGGCTCGATCGAGAAGCGCGCTCTGCTCCTCGCGCGTCCACGGTTTGGCCGGGATTTTCTTGGCGCCACGGCGGTGTGCGCGGCCGAGCACCGAGCCGAGGTAAGCGGCAATGGCTCCCAGCTCGGCGGGGGCGATTCGCACGAGATCGAGCTTGTCCTCCTGCGGAGCCAGACGACGGGTGAACATGGACAAGCCGTCGACCTTCGTCGTTCCGGTCATGCGCGGCGGGCGCGGAACGCATGCATGGATCCCGGCCAGCACGCGATGGGCGGGATCGAGGGCCGGTTTGCCGAGCAACACCGCTGGCGCGGGAATACTTTGCTCTTTCATGTCGAAAATCCACGACGTATCGCGCCCTCCCTTGCCGCGCGTCAGCACCGCGACACGGAGCTTGCCGAGACTGCCGGTTCCCGCGATCCGAAACGCAACGTCGAGCACCTCGAAAGAGCGGGGCAACTTGTCGCGCAGGCGGATCGTGCGCGCGTAGGTCTCGAAGGCGCGGATGGCGACGAGCTCGAGCCGCTTCGGCAGCTGCGCGTACCGATCGCCGCGCACGAACACCCGGGAGCCTTTGAATGGCTTGGTGCGCCGGTTGAGCAGATCGACGTGCGATCGTTCTTTCACTCTGGCGATGAGCTGCGCCACCGAATGCGGAACCTCCGGTAAGTGCGCCTCGCGAAAGGCGGCGTCGACGTAGGTTTCGAGAAGGAGGCGGGACCGCTCGATACTTCCTCGGCCGTCGGCGCCGAGCTCGCGGCCTCCGAGGATGAGACTCGTCAAAAGGCGCAGCACGTCGTAACGCCAAGGGCCGACGATGGCCTCGTCGAAATCGTTGATGTCGAACACCACGGGAGCACGCTTGCCCGCTTTGAGCGCGCGGGCCGGCGGCGCGGTGCGGTACACGCCGAAATTCTCGAGGTGTGCGTCGCCACAAAGCCAGCCTTCGCCCGGCGGCCCCTTTCCGAGCGCGGGGTAGGTTTTCAAGAGCCCGTAGAACATCGTCGCGGTGCCGCGCAGGTAGCCGAGCGGCGAGACGGTCATCCGAGCCACCTTACGCTCGAAAATACCGCGGAACCGCGCGGTGTCGGACCGGTCACGAGCGAGCTGTCGTTGCGCGAGCAGGTTGGGGTCCGGAGAGAGCATTCGCGTCCCACCTTATCAAAACCGGGCGGAACTTGGTCAGGTGCGCGGGTCGGGAAGAGATCCGGTCATCGCCCGCGGCTCGCGGCGCCCCACGAGGATCGCGGGAAGAACGATGATGGCGGTCGTCAGACACGCGATCTCGCCGAGCACGGCGACGACACCGAACGAGAAAAGCGCTCGATTTTGCGCGAAAAGGAGGGAGCCGTAGCCGATGATCGTCGTCATCGAGGAAAGACCGACCGCTCCGCCCGTCGTTCGGATGGCTTCGGCGATGGACTGCCCGCGCCCTTCGCGCACGCGCGTCATGATGTTGACGGCGTAATCGACGCCAATACCGAAGGTGATGGGGAACGCGACGAAGTTGCAGAAGTTGACCTTGATTCCGAGCGCCATCATCGCCCCGACGAGCCATGTCACGGCGAGAAGGAGCGAACCCAAGATGAGTGGCGTCGTGGCCGTCAATCGGAAGATCACGACGACGATGGCGACGACGGCGCCAAAGGCGACCGCCGTGGCGCGCGGTCCATCGCGCTCGATGGAAGTAATGATGTCGGCGGAGAGAGGAAGGGAACCCGCTAGGCGCCCGGCGCGCCCAGGTCCCTCTCTTGTCTCGACGACACCGCGCAGCGCGGCCGTCAGGCTCACGATGGACGGACCTTGCCACATCGCGCGGGATGGGCGCGGGTAGACGAGCACGGCGCGATCGATGGCGCCGTCGCGCTCGCGAAGACCCGCGGTGACCGCTTCCGGAAGATCGGCGGGGCGGACCGGCTCGAGAGAAGCGCTGTCGAGATAGCGGTCGACGAGCCGCCGCTGCTCGGGCGTGAGACGGGCACGCATGCGAGGCGTGAGATCGCGACGAATGTCACCGAGCACGGCGATTTTGCGCTCTTGACCGGCGGGAATGAGATCATCGGCGGCGCGGACCGAGGCCACGACGTCGGAAAGGGGTGGAGCGGTGGTGGCGCGCCGCAACCTGCGGGCCATGCTCCGCGCCTCTTCGGGATTGTCGGTGAGGACGACGAGCGGAGTGAGGTAACGGCCGATCAAGTCATCCATTCTCCGTCCCCAATACGCCTCACCCACCTGATGCGTATCGGCGCGGCGGAGCTGCGAAAAGTCGTACTGGATCCAATCGCGCCCCAGTCCTTTCAGCTTCAGGGCCGCCGCCACCGTGATCACGGAAGCGACGACGAGGATCGGAACGGGGTGGTGCGTTACCACGTTAGCGACGTGGTTCATCCAAGTGCGCTGCGGCTGGGCACGCGCGGGCACGCTGGCTCCATTGCGATCGAGCCACGCAATGAGTGGCGGTCCCAGCACGAAGGCCGCCGCCCAGGAAAGGAGCATCCCCAAACCGCCGATAATGCCGAACTGGTTGAACCCGCGAAACTCCGTGAGGACGAGCGCGCCATACGACGCCGAGGCTGCCAACGCGGCCGCCAGCGTCCCCCTGCGACTGCCCGCCACCGCCAGGGTGAGCGCGTCCTGAATGGCTCGGCCTCGCCGCCTCTCTTCCACGTAGCGCGCCAAGAGAATGATGCCCGAGTTGACGCCGTTGCCGACGATGACGGACCCCAGAAAGGCGGTGTTGGAATTGAGGCTGGTCACACGCATGGGCGGAAGCGTGACCAGGGCAAACGTGTCGATGGCGGCCACGGTGAGCGGAAGAAGCAGCGCCCAGGCGCTCCCCCACCAGCGATAAAAGGCAACCACCACGGCCAGCACCAGCACCAGCACGACGGCAGAAGCCACGGCGAGATCCTGCTCGAGGGCCGTCAGCTCTTCGACGTTGATGGCGATGTCACCCGTGTAGCCGATACGCATCCCGGGCGCGTAATGCTGGAGACCACCGAGATCGGCGATGTCGCGTTCGATCCGCCTCATGAGGTCGCGCCCGAGCCCGGCGCCGGTCGTAAACTCCGCCGCTTGCACGAGGAGGAGGGACAGTCCCTTTTCGGCGCTCGAAAAACGGTCGCGGGGAAAGCGTTGCGCGTCCTTCTCTTGGGCGCGAATCTTCCCCTCGAGCTCGTGGAAATCGAGCGTCGGTGACTCGGCTTCGGCCACCTCGTCGTCCAGGTCGAGCCCCAATTCGTGCGTGACCGCCGCATCGCGGCTCGTTTCGATTCGATCGCGAATCGCTTCGAGATCGGCAAGCTCCACGTAGAGCGGAGCGTGCGCTTCGAAGAAACGTCGTTCGGGGCCGATCCCGGTGCGCACCGCCGCTACTAGGCTCGTGGGATAGCGCTCGATGCGCGCCGCGAGGTCGTCGAGGAAGTGCTCCGCCGCAGGCAGTTGCTCGGCCGTTCCGGTATCGACGACGATACCGAGATAGCGGAGGCCCGGCATGCGGCCGCGCAACTCCTCGAGAGCCGTCACGCTCGGCGCGCGCCGAGGCAAGAGCTCCTCGATGTCGCTCTTCAAGTGTGCGTAGAGATCGATGGTACGTAACGACGCCGGAATCGTGAGCGCGACAGCGACGAGCCACAACCAGCGGCCATGTCGCAAAAGCCAAGCGACGTAGCGGCGCGCCAGAGGGTGCGCCTCGTTCGAGGTCTCGATGGCGTTTGGAGAGGGCGGAGTCATCCCGCGGCTCGACGCGGCTCGGATTGAAAAAGGGTTTTGCCCGCTCCCAGAATGCGGCCGGCGAAGAGCGGCGCCAATCGCCGAGCTCCGTATGCGACGGCCAGCGCGTAAGCGGCGCCCGCGACCACATCGATCACCCAGTGGTGGTCGAGGTAGACGGCCGAGCACGCCATCCAGACGAGAAAAAGGCCGAGCAACGCTCGGCCGAGCGGAGCTTGGACGCGCCACCCCACCGCGAGCATCAACGTGGGATAGGCGACATGCAGCGATGGGACTGCGCCAAAGACGTCACTTGCGCGCCCGTACATACCCGCGAAATAGGAAACACCGAGCAGCGCGTCCACCCGCGTCAAGTTCGGCCCCGCGCTCGCCATGGCGTGGAGATCGACGACGCAGCCGTAACGATGGAAGTACCACGGCGGCGCAGCCGGATAGAGGTGGTAGGTAACGAAGCCGAGCAGGTTCACGGCGAAGAACCCCCAACCGAAACGCTGCTGCGCTTCGAAGTCGCGGAAGAAGAGATAGACGCAATAGCCAAAGACGACCGCGAGAAACGCTCCGTACGGCACGGCGGCGGCGATATCGAGCGCCGTCGTTGCTCGGGGCTGCAGCCAGTCGTGCAAGGTGATGCGCTCGCCGCCACTGGAGATGCCAAACCAGCGCTGCTCGAGGGCTCGCAGATCGCACACGTGAACGCTCGACTCGGTGACGCCCACGTGTTTCACGAATCGCATCGCGTCGTAGGTAAGCCCCACGAGACCGAGTGGTAGCAGGCCGCGCAATAGCCGCCGGGCGGCCGCCGGACCGAAGGCCAACACCGTCGCGAACAGGGCGACGGCGATGTGGTCCCAGCGCGCCGAGCCGCGCATGATCATGGCCGCGACCCAGCCCCAAAAGAGAACCATGGCGAAGACCGCCAACTTGTCGGGGCGTGATGTCGACGGAGCGGCGAAGATCATGACCTTCGTATCAAGCTCCGCCCGCGTAGCTCGGCGCGTGCCCGCGCGAGGAGTTGAACCGCCGACGCATTGGCGACGACCGCAACCAGCCCGAGCGTGGCCAAGGTGATCGGGTAATTCGGATAGTCCGGCAGAATCCAATCGGACAAGGTCGGTCCGAGGAGAAGAGCGCCCGCCAGGTACGCGATGCGCTCAGGACGCCGCATCAGCGTGGAGGGCAAAGAGATGCCGAATTTGTCGGTCTTGGCGCGCACGTAGCTCACCATCATCGATCCCAAGAGCGCGAGCATCACGATGGTCAAGCTCGCTGCGGATTCACGATAGAAGAGCCCGAGGCCGGCCAGCGCAAATGCGTCGGAGTACCGATCCAAGACCGAATCCAGAACCTCCCCCGCATCCGACGTCTGCCCGAGCTCACGAGCCACGATGCCATCGAGCGCATCGAAACTCGATCCGAGTATCAAGACAGCGCCTGCTGCTTCGAAGCGGCCGACCGCGGCGAACGGGACTGTGAACAAGGTGAGCCCGAGCGAGAGGTACGTCAGAAAATCGGGCGTAACGCCGGTGCGTGATAGGACTCTGCCGAAAGCCCGCGCCGCCCAATGGAATGCCTCAATCGGATAGCGGCCGAGTAGCACCGTGCCGCGCACCGTCTCGAGTCGCGCTGTGGCCGTCCGCCCGAGGAGCGCAACGCGCACGGCATATGCCGTCAAAATTCCCGCTGCGCCGCCGCACATGAGCAACGCGATCAATTTTTCGTCGAAAAGGCTGGAGCCGGTCATGGTTGCGGGAGAGTTGCAAAAAGCGAGCACATCACGGTCAGGAGAACCGTGGAGCCGGGCGCGCTGAAGCTAAGGCGCGAAGTTGCCGTCGCAATGCAATGCGGACCAATCGTCGCGTGGAGTCGACCAACGGTTCCTTCTGGCGGACCAGAGGGCGTAAACGCGGAGAGCGACCTCGCCTACTCGGCGCCGACGATCTCGAAGTCGGCGTAATCGCCTTCGGCGATCGACTTCGCGCCATCAGCATCCGTTAGAACACCGATGTACATGATTTGCGCGTCTTCGCAGGGGCCAAACGTCCGGCGATAGAGCGCGCAGAGGTCGACCTCCTCCGTTCTCCACTGGAGGCTGGGAGGATCGTTTCGGATGGGAACTTGAAGCAGTCCACGTTGGTACGTCTGCGAGGGACCGGGTTTCGCGAGCCAACCGAATTTGAAGCCGCGCCCCTTGCGCAAGAGCGACGGCGCCTTCGTCACGACGTAAATGCTCGCCGCCATGTCTTCCCACGGATCATCGTGGATGGGCGGCTGAATTCGCGCGCGCCATCGCCACCGGAGTAGGCGAACCTTCTGCAGGGGGATGCCTTCGAACGCCTTGCCGAAGTGAAGCGCCGGTGGGGCTCCTTTGGACGCTGCGTCGTGATGGCCCCGCAAGAAGGACGTGCCGCCTTCCTGCGCTACCGAGTAGACCTGGCTAAGTGCACGAGCGCCGTGATTTTGGGGATCGCGCCAATCAAGGGGAGCGCGAAAAAGTTCGCTCCACAGCAAGCGGTCCTTGCTCGGCGCAGGTGCAGCGCCGGATGAGCTCGGGGGAGCGGTTGGCTGCGCATCACCACGCACCGCTGTCGGCGCAACCACAGAGATTGCGAACACGAGCAGAACCAATCGCATGATGGGTGTCACGTCAATCTTTCCCAATTTCCGTGCAATTGCGAATTACAACACGCCGAGCGACCGCATGAGAAGGAGC
>DATHEQ010000168.1:0-2734 GCA_035318505.1 Polyangiaceae bacterium
GGTCACGGTCTCCGGCACCGCCTGCGCGATCTGCACCATGACGTCGAAAGCGTCGGCGCGAGGCAGCGGGTCTTCGTCGGAGCCGGTCGCCGTCTTGTCGAGGAGATCGGTGGCCCGCTGCGGGTCGGAGGTGCCCTCGCCGAGGACTTCGGTGGTCACCGTCGTGAGCGCTGCTTCCAGCGTCGACTTCTCTTGAGCCAGCGCGTGCAGCTCGGCCCACGTGGCGAAAAAGAAGCTCACCGTGACGACCACGAGAAGTCCCGCCAAGAGAGGCACTCGCTCGCGCAAGAAACCGTATCCGCGCTCGTAGGTGAGCACCCCGCGTCGCAAGTTGTAGCCTCGGCCGCGCGCGCCGAGCGCGAGCGCGAGGCTCACTGCCTTGGCAAAACGAGGCACCTGCGCCAGGTTCTCGGCACTGGTCTCCTCGAGGCGCGGTACGGGGAGCGGAGCGATCGGCAGCTCCAGTTCTTCTTGCAGGAACTCGCGCGCGTTCGGCGTGCCCGAGCCCGGGCCGACGAGGTACGCCAGCTCGGGGCGCGCGCCTCCGCTCATGCGCCACGCGGCCAGCGACTGTCGAAACTCGCGCACCAACATCGGCGCCGTTTGCGGCAAACCTTCCGTGCCATACGAAAGCGTGCGCGCAAACAGCGGCTCGCCTCGCTCGAGAATGACGATCTCGGAGCGACCCGGCTCGAGATCGAAGAGGGCAACCGTCTGCGGCCCGCCGATCTCGGGGAGGATCCCGGACAAGCTGGCGAGTGAGAGCCCTCCCGGAGATACGCGCTCCGGTTCCTCCCCGATGGCGTCCTTGACGAGCGCGATGCGCGCGCGGACGTCCTCCGTGCGCGCGACGATGGCGAAGACGGGCACCGCATCTTCGTCCGAGGCGCGCTTGAGAAGGGCGTAGTCGTAAACGGCCTCCGAAAGCTCGAACGGGAGCTCGGATTCGAGCTCGTAGGGCAGAACCTCGGTGAGCTGCTTGTGCGCGGCGGCCGGCACGTCGATGCGCCGCACGAACGTTTTTTCCCCCTCCAGATTGACGGCCACCGATTCGCCCGGCGAAACGAGGGGAGAAGCCGCCATGCGCACGACCTCTTCGAGCGTCGGCGCCGCGCGGCGGTCGTACTCCGTCATCGCTTCGATGGCGATGCGGCGGTAGCTCGTGCGAACGAGAACCGCGCGCACGTGGCTACTGCCCACATCGATTCCGAGGTATTTGGCCATGCGGCTCTTCTCTCACTCCATTCTATGGTAGACGATGGTGCCGCCCGGGTTCGGCGCGAGCGCAGCCGCGAGCGCGTCGTTGGGGGTGCTGCTCGCGGAAGGAGCCGTGGCCGTCGGGACGGGAGGCGGGGCCGGCTTGGTGGGATCGGTCGCGGTCGGCGCGGCAGCCGGCGCGGGCGCGCCTCGAAAATCGACCACCGCGTGCAGACGCACGCGCGTCTTGCGTTGGTACCCTGGTACCTCGCCGGTGGAGTAGATGCTGAACACTTTGCTCTCCGCCGTCAGCGCCTTGTTGGCCTCGAGCACCGAAGCGAACTGGATCGGCTCGAGCCCGAGCGCCTTCAGGACCATGCCGATGATGCCCGAGCCCTGCCCCTGCATCACCTTCGTAAAATCCGACCCCTGACCGAAGACGGGCACGCCGCCGAGAAACGCCCGCACCAAGGTAACGCCCATCATGAACTTCTGCGCCTCGAGCGGGTCGTTGCAGGCCTTGGTGGTGGGCACGGCGTTGGCGCAGACGATGGCCCATAGCGTCATCGCGTTGGCCGTGTTGACGTTGACGAGACCTTGCCCCCACACGGTGACGACTCTTTTCTTGGGGTTGCTCGGGTCGGGATCGATGAAGGTGGCCCAGAAAGCATCACTCACGCCGCGCACCAGGTGCAGCTCTTCGAGGCTGTCGTAGGCGGCGTTTTTGCGAAAATAGGGCTTCTTTAGAAGCTGGTAGGAAATGTCTTCGGTGGCGCGCGACGTCGGAGCCGCCGTGCGCGGGTCGCATGCATTCGCGTCTTCGTCGGCGTCCGCCCAATCGATGATCGCGCCGCACACCGTGGCGCGATCGGTGAAGTTGTCGTCGCGATCTCGCTGCTCGAACATCGGGTTATACTGGTCACCCATCATGAGCGCGAGCAGCTGCTGCGCCACGCGCGTCTGCGTGAACGGGTCGCCGCGGGCCGCGGTGTTGACGTTCAGCTTCGAGTCCTCGTCGATGATGTCGACGTCGAAGCGTCCTCCTTCGATGCCGAGATTCTTTCCTTTCGTCAGGTCGGTGTTGGTGAGGCTCGCGAAATCGGCCGTGCCGTCCTTGTCGTTGAAGGCACCGAGAATACGATCGGAAAACTCCCACACCGGGACCTGCGCCGGCTTCTGCCCGAGCGCGAGCGAGAAAAAGGAGAGCCCTTGCCGGATGATGGGCTCGGAGGCGATGAGCAAGCGACTCAAATTCACGCCGCTCTTGGCAAGGTACTCGGCTTTGAGCGCGTCGCGATCGGCGAGCGCCGCGGAGAGCTCGCTCGTCGCGTCGTCCTGAAATTCCGTCAACATCACCGTCATGATGGCGATGGACCCCAAGACCAAGATCAGGGCTACTCCTCGCTGATTCTTGCGCTTCTTCTTCATCGCGGCATCGCGAAAGTGAGAGGGGATTGCATGGGCATCGACACCTTCGTCAAAAAGACGATGGGCTTGTTTTGGAGCCCGCCCTTCAGAGCGAGGGTGATCTTGATCT
>DATHEQ010000169.1:0-13003 GCA_035318505.1 Polyangiaceae bacterium
TGCCCGCTCAAACCGATCCGCTCCGCGTCGACCTTTCCCTGCGCGGCAGAAGCGTAGGACGGATCGCTGAAGAGGAGCGCCAACGCGCGGATGACGTCGCCATTAGCCTTATGATCGGGCGGCAAACCGCCCGGCATCGACGGCACGACGGCGACGAAACCATAGGACGCGAAGTGCTCGCCCCAACCGAGCTGCTGCGCGGCGTTTCCCGAGAAGCCATGCGTGTTCACGAGCAGCGGGTATTTGCCGGCGCGCATCGGGACGACCAGCTTGCCGCCCAGGGAACCTGCCGTCCCATTGCCGAAGTCGGTGGTCGTGAACGTCTCGGGGCCGGGCGCCGCGTAGTCCGCTGCAGCGCGCGCGCTCCGCGGAGCGGACATCAAGGCGGCTATAATGAATGTAAATTCAGTTCGCACTGAACGTCTCCTCTGAAACGCTGAAATCTTCATCGTGATGCCGATCTATGCACCTTTCCGACGATAGCGGCAATGAATAGCGATTCAATTGCGCGACGGACCGCCCTACGGCGTCCTCGTTCACTCGACGCGCTGCGCAACGCAGGCGCGAGAACCAGGGCTCACGCGGCGGATCGATCCGGCGATGGCGAACAGGTCAGCGAGGGCGCGGCTGGGCGGGGGGAAGCAGCCACCCGTTCGGATCGAGCTTGCCGCGCGCCGCCGGCGCAACCTCGAGGAGGCGACCTTCGAACTCGAGCTCATCGGCGAGAACGTCGATCTGGCCCTCGACCGTGGAAGCGAATGCACGCGTCACCGCGGTAATGCCTTGCGCCCATGTCAGGATGACGACGGATTTGAACTGGCTGCGATGGGCGAGCACGGTGCGCACGAACTCACCACGCGCGCCGAGATCATAGCTACGG
Organism: Polyangiaceae bacterium; assembly: GCA_035318505.1. Taxonomy (GTDB): domain Bacteria; phylum Myxococcota_A; class Polyangia; order Polyangiales; family Polyangiaceae; genus DASWDH01. The sequence continues at coordinate 881 of DATHEQ010000169.1, forward strand.
AGCGCCCTGCCATCGGCAAAGTAGTGCAAAGACGAGGTTCGGCTGAGCGCAGCTTCGAGGATCGAGGTGTGCCTCGCCGAGAGCGCGCTCGATAGAACGCCAATGAACCGCGCGTAGAACACGCCCGCATCGACCCAGCCCAGCGTGATGGACCCCTCGTCGTCGGCCAGCAGCTCGAGCGGCTTATGGTGAATCGCCCGCAACTTGGTTGCCTTGATGGTGCCGCCTTTACCTGTTTGCAGCGTCCGCGTAGCCATGGCTCTTACGCCGCAGGCTACCGCGATCACCTGCCTATTCCCAGCACTACCAGCGGGAGCTTTCGCATGCTCGACCCGCCGATCGCGGGGGACGACTGGGCGATGGTGGCCAGCGCGGCGAGGCGCTCCTGGCGATGTGTCGGATACTCTCCGCTCCCTAAAGACGAAGTTCGACGATCAAGCCGTCGTGATCCGAGAGCCGCGGCTGCGGCGAAACAACGGCCGGTGAGCCTGGTTCGGCATTCACCTGCCGTCCGAAAACCCAGTCCAGCCGCACACGCAGCGACGAGGGCGAAAACCGATGCCAACGCCACGTGGCCTTCGGCAGATTCAGATCTTTCCACGAAAACCCGGCCCGGCGTGCTTCTTCGAACAGGGGCTCATGCTCGGCGATCGAATGCGTGAAGCGGTGCACGTCGCGAGCACGCTGGCCGAGCAGGCGAATGGCTCCGCTCCAACTGGGCGCTACGCCGAGCGTGTTGAAGTCTCCTCCCACGATCGCCCGCGGCGCGTCGTCGAGACCTCCCAGTAACACGCGCATCTGATGAGCACGTTGGGCCGGGGTGGCGAACGCCTCGAGATGGGCGACGGCCAGCGTCAGCGGTTTGACGGGATTGTCGATGGTCGCGCGCAGTGCGACGCGCGTGCCGATGCGACGCTCGTAGTGTCGAAACCAATCGAACTGCACGGGAAGCGGAATGCGCCGCACGTCGCGGAGCGGCCAGCGCGATAAAATGGCGTTCCCGTGCAGTGCGCGCAGATTGGTCTGCCCTCGCGTCGCGAGGCGCTCGGCACGCGTACCTCGGGTGAACTCGAAGTAGTTCGGTGCGAATGCGTAGTGCATCCCGAGACGCTGGGCGAGCTCGGCGCTGATGTCCAGATTGCCCGAGCGGGCCATGCCGTCGTCGATTTCGCTGAGCAGCAGAATGTCGGCGGCGCGCACGGCGTCGATCTCGGCCCAGCGGTCCGGCGCTCGGCCACGCTCGACGTTCCAGACGACGACGCGCACACGCCCGGAGGGGGCAGGCCTTGCCGGCGCGAAACCGCCGCGCTTGATGATGGCCATTTCCTCGATGCTGGCGGAGGCATCGGGAAAGCGCGACGCCATCCGAAGAACGTCACGCCGGCGTCCTGGCGTCAAAAGAGACGCCAAACACGCTTCGAGCTCGCGGCTTTCCACTACGTCGCGACGCGGCACGCCGGCACCTCAGACTGGATGCGCGGCCAGCCAGGGTGCGGCTTTGGCCTCGAACCACGCGAGAGGCCCCGACGCGGCGTAGGCCGGGTGAGCAAAGACACGCTCGCCTTTGCGCTCGAGGCCCGCTTTGAGCAGCACGCGCTGCGAGCCCGCGTTGGGCTGATCGGTGATGGCAAAGATCTCGGGCAAACCGAGCTCGGCAAAGCCGTAGCGCAAGATCGCGACGGACATCTCGGTGGCGTACCCCCGCCCCCAATAGGACGAGAAGAGGACGTAACCCACCTGAATGTACGTTTCTCCCTGGATGTGGTTCAGCAAATGGGTCCCGATGCATGCGCCGGTGGCGCGTTCGAGCGTGGCCCACATGCCGAGACCGGGGAACTGCTCGTAATAATCGACAACGCGCGTTTTCAGCAGCGCCTCGGTCTGGGCGCGTGTTTTGGTGCCGCCCACGTAGCGCATCACCTGCGGGTCGCTGTAAAGGCGATCGAGCAAATCGAGATCTTCGAGGGTGAACCGCCGGAGAGTGAGGCGGTCCGTCGTCAGCGAGTCGTGGGGATTCTTCACGGCGGGTGCACCTAGTCTAGCGCGCGATGAGGACGCGCTGCTCGCCGATCGCGAGGATGGCGACGTGGTCGTCACCGAGACCGCGCTCGCGCATGTGTTCGGCGAGCAAGCGCGGGCAATCGCCTGGTTGATCATCGGAGTTGATGAAGGTGTCGTAGTGCACGGGAACCATCCAGCGAGCCCCGAGAACCGAAAACGCATCCAGCGCTTCCAAGCTGTCCATATGCGTGCGTCGCATGAAGTCTCGCGGCGCGGTGGGGCAGATGGGCAAGAGCGCGAGCGACAGAGCGGGGAAACGAACGCGCGTTTCCGCGAAGTGCTCGCCGTCGAACGCCGTGTCGCCACCGAAGTAGACGGAGATGCCGTGGTATTGGAAGACGTAGCCGGTGAAAGCGCGGGCGTTCCACGCTTGGTCGATCCCCCAGCGGCCGCCCACGTGGCGCACGGGCACGGCGGTTACCCGCACGCCCCCGGCCTCGTACGACTCCCAACGATCGAGCTCGCGACTGTCGAACGTGTAACGCGGCACGCTCGCCTTGGCGCCGGGCGGAAGCAGCACGATGGGTGTCTTGTCTTCAATCATGGAGAGCGAATCGTAAGAAAGATGATCGAAATGCATATGCGAAATGAGCACCGCTGCCAGCGGCGGAAGATCGGCAGGATCGAGCCCCGGCTCGACCAGCCGCGGAGAGAGCTGTCCCACCGTGCGCGTGAAGACGGGGTCGGTGAGGACGAAGACGTCGTCGATCTGGACGAGCGCGGTGGCGTGGCCGATCCAGAGGACGGAAAGACGCGCATCCGCTCGGCGCGGATCGCGGATCTTGTTCGCTACTTTCGCGGGCTCGGAAGGAGCGTCGAGCGTGCGCTGGAGGGTGCGGCCGATGAAGCCGCACCCGGTCAGCAACAAGGCGAGCGGAAACAATATCTTCGCGCGCGCCATCAGAAGTAGCGGATATGAAGCGCGCTGATGACCTCGCGACCCGCGAGCCGCGGCGACACGGTCACCGTGAAACCCAGCATTGCAAACAGCACGTAGATGCCCGCCTCGAGCGAGGCTCCGTCACCGCCGCCAGCGCGGTAATACGAGCCACCCAGCGAGCCCGTCAACCCCTCGCCCCGACCGAGGAGCGGGAAGTACATCCGAGCACCGCCGCGCGCGATCCAGCTCGTGTGGCCATCGGGCGCACAACACGCCCACTCCGGTGAGCCAAAGAGCTCGAACGCTCCCGCATGCCGCGCCACCGGCTCGATGACGAAGGCGCGCACTGGTTTGGCCGCCACGCCGAAAGAATAGACGAACGGCGTGATTTGCCAGCGCACACCGCCTCCCACGCGATCGGAGCTGGCGACGTAGAGTGGACTCGGGATGAGCTGGGCGAAACTCCACACGCCGGCGGCCGCGGTCGGTGTAACGCGGATGGCTGGCCTCGCCTCCTCGGCCTCGGCGACGCGCGGAAGCACGAGCAGGAGCGCCGCGACCAGAGCGCGGCTCCCCATCGCGCCCATGGACCGGCGCCATCTTGGCTGGTCGGCGGCGGTGGGCGTGGCCAAGACGTCACCGATCATTGTTAACATCTGGCCATTCGTCCTAGGCAAGCGTTTGGAACCCAGTTACTTACACCTAGACGCTTCGCGGCGATGAGATCGGTCAACGCTGACATCTTGCCAAACAAACCACGAAAAATTGCAATCATGAGGTGGCACGCCGAGGCGGCGTTGGGGTGAGCATCTTAGCTCGTCTGACCATTCCGTTTTCGAGGGATCTCGCGGCACCGGACCCTTCGGCAGCCGACGAGGCGGAAACGGAAGCGCTTTCTCGAGCGCGCAAGACTGGCGGGGGCGGGGATGCGGCGCCTTGTCCGACGCATAGGAGTGTTCTCATGAAATCGCTTCCCGTCCGCGGCCGCATTCGCTTTTTCATCCCGCTCGTCTCGGCCCTCAGCGCGATCTCCTGTTCCGACATTTTGAACTTCGAACGCGGGCATCTCGCCGTCGACGGCGGCGCTCCGTCGGGGGGCGACGGTTCCGCCGTCGATGTCTCGATGAGGCCGGACGGCAGCGACGCGAGCCTTGGCGACGACGGCACTGGCGGGACAGATCGCTCTGACGTTCTCACGGACACCCAGCCGCTCGACATTTCGGTCGACGTGACGCGCGATGAAACGGCTATCCCCGATGTCAGCGACGGGCCCGCCGGTGACACGGGAGTCCCTTGCGATGCGACGACCTGCCCGGCGGGATGCTGCGACGCGAACGATGCCTGCGTCCCCTACCCCAACCAAGGCCAAGGTAAGTGCGGCACGACCGGCGCGGCGTGCGGTCCATGCAGCAGCGGGCAAGTTTGCGGCAGTGCGGGGGTTTGCGAATGCACCACCGCTTCTTGTTCGGGCGGTTGTTGCAGCGGCACCACGTGCATCCTGCTCACGAGCCAGGGACCCGACCAATGCGGTTCGGGTGGCAATGCGTGCGGGAAATGCACCAGCGGCCAGGCTTGCACCAACGGCGCCTGTACGTGCGGAGGGACCGGCTGTGCGGGCTGCTGCATGAACGGTACTTGCCAAATGTCGGGACACGACGCGTGCGGGGCCGGCGGCAGCGAGTGCACGAAATGCGATGCAGCCCAGGAGTGCAGCGCGCAGGGCAAATGCGTGTGCACCCCAGGGACCTGCCCCACTGGATGTTGCGATGCGAACGAGATGTGCCAGACGTCTCAGATGTCGGCGGCATGCGGCACCGGCGGCGTGAACTGCCAGACGTGCGCCGCGACGCAAGTCTGCAACAACGGTCAATGCGATTGCAACGCTACCACTTGCCCCAACGGGTGCTGCGACGCGAACCGCGTTTGCCAAACGACCGGCAGTGGCTCGGCACAATGCGGCAAGAATGGCGTCGCTTGCTTCGGGTGCGCCAGCGGCGAGACGTGCGGGGGCGCGGCGTGCACTTGTACCGCCACTACGTGCCCCAGCGGCTGCTGCGCGGGCGACAGGTGCATCGGCTTTGCGAGCCAAAGCAAGGCGCAGTGCGGCGCGGCCAAGGCGTGCGGCATGTGCGCGGACGGCACGACTTGCGACACGTCGAATGGTCAATGTATTTGCAACGCGGCGACCTGTCCGGCCGGATGTTGCGACTCCGCACGCAACTGCAAGCTCTACGGAAGTCAGACGCAAACGTCTTGCGGGACGGGGGGCAATGACTGTTCGACGTGCGCACCCAATTCGTGCGTGAATGGCCAGTGCACCTGCAACAGCACGTCGTGTTCCAGTGGATGCTGCAGTGGACTCACGTGTCTCGGGTTCGGCAGCCAAAGTACGAGCATGTGCGGGACCAACGGCGACGCTTGCGGCGCGTGCACCGGAACACAAGCATGCTCGAATGGCGCCTGCATCATCCCAACGTGGTGCACCTCACAGACGCCGCCGAGCGGCGTCGCCATCGCGGACTATCAATGCGTCGACTTCGATGCGAATACGAATATTCCCGCGGGATGGACGTCGAGCGCGAGTAACGGCGCGACCATCACGGTATCGACGGAGGCGCGAAGCTCGTCGCCGAATGGCCTGAAGGGTTGGGTCGACATTGATTCGTCGGGCGCTTACATCACCTGGGGCAACCCAGGCACGAATGTATCGAGCGTCGCGATAGCGGCGGATATTCAACCGGTCGACAACGGATCCTTCCCAGGCGAGTGGACCGGGAGTCTCGACTACCTGTGCGCGCAAGTTGGTCAGGTGAAGGTTTGTGTCAGCTACAATCCCAACGACATATCGCCTTTTCCCTCGAACGTGATGCGCATCAACTATACCGACGGCCTCGTCAGCTACACTTGTCCGCTCTTTGGAACGTTGCCCTTCTTGGCGTGGACGCGCGTGACGCTCACCGTCACCAGCTCAGGCATTGCCACGGTAACGTCCAACGGCATGTTGAACGGAACATGCCAGTTGATGCAAATACCGATCGGCTCGACGGCAACTTTCCGGGCCGGCGTGGATGTGACGCCGACGATAGGTGCTTCGAGCACCGGCTACGTCGACAACGTCGTCGCCTGGATCAAGCGCTAGCGTCGCGCTGAAATCACAGGCCAAGCACTCGCGAGACCGCTGCGGGCACGGCGCACAAAACGACGGAGCACCCGCACAACCATGCGGGTGCTCCATGCTTCTCTTGTTGGTCGCCTACCGCCGGCGTCGCCGGCGCGATGCGAACACCGTTCCGAGACCCAGCGCAAAGAGACCGGCGAGCTTGCCCTGGCTGCTGGTGGGAGCGGCGATCCGACAACCGCAACCTCCGCCGTCGTCGGTGGTCGGCGGTGGACGTCCAGTCGCTCCGGCATCGCCGCCTGATCCGGCCGGCCCACCGCCGGTGCCCGCACCGCCGGTGCCCGCGCCGCCCGTTCCTGATCCGCCGCCGGTTGTGCCGCCGGTGCCACCTGTGCCGCCCGTGGCCCCACCGGTGCCCGCTGCGCCACCACCGGTGCCACCGGTGCCTGCTGTTCCGGCGCCGCCCGTGCCAGCGGTGCCGCCTTTACCGGCCGCGCCGCCCGTACCTGCGGTGCCACCGGTGCCTGCAGTTCCGGTGCCGGCTGCGCCGCCCGTGCCCGCGGTGCCGCCTGTACCGGCCGCGCCGCCCTTGCCGGCGGAGCCTCCGGTGCCTGCCGCGCCGCCCTTGCCCGCGCCACCTTCAGGCGGCGGAGGCGGCGGACCGGCGTCGGAAACGGTGCCAGCGCACATCTCGTCGCCCGGCGCCGTGAACGCGGTGCCGTCGATGCATTTCGCGTCGCCGGTGCCCGCTGCGTACTGCACGTTGATGACCGCTTTGGTCGCGTCCATCGACATGACGGTGACGGTGAGCCCACCGGCTGGATCACTGAAAGTGCCACCAGCAACCATGCCTGGGTTCGCCGCGAGCTTGCCGGCGACCGCGCCGGCCGATGCATCGACGAGCCACATGTGAGGACCGCCGCCCTTCGACGTGACCGTCGCGTCGGGACCAACGTGAACGAGCACCTGCGGCGTCATGTTCGTGTCGAAGAGGCCCTGGCTCGTCCGGTACTCGAGGTACCAGCTCGTGAGCGTGTCCATGCCGGCGTTTCCGCCGCCGCCCGCGGGTCGGTTGAAGAGACGCGTCTTACCGGCGGGGAACATCAACTCGAGCGTCTGAAGGCCGTTGCAGGCCGGCTCGAAGGCCATGAGATTGAAGGTGCCGGAGTTCCCAGTCTTGACGCCGTTACATCCTTGCAGCCAGCCCTGGTACCACTTCTGGTAGCCGTTCATGTGCCGGCAGCCGCCGCCCATCGGATCGAACTTGTCGCCGTATTCGTTATGAACGCAGCTCGTCATGTCGTCGGCGATCGGTGCCCCGCCCGTACACGTCATCGACGACGAGTGGTTCATGCCGTAGTTGTGCCCCGGCTCCTGCACCGTCACGACGCAACCGATGGAGTTATTGTACCAAGTGTCCTGTGCGGGCTTGGTCGGGTTTCCGACCGAGGCGAGACCACCCCAAGCGCAGGCGGTCTGCTTCGGCACCAGGACCCAGCTGAACTGGGTGCACAGGGGATCCTGCGCTTGAATCATCGGCTTCAGCGCCTTGGAAAGGCCGCTCGTATCGCACGTGGTCATCGCATAATCGAGGGGACCGTACGTTTTGCCGATCACGCTGTCCATTCCGTACGAGTTCTCGATGTAGAACGCGTTGACGGACTTGGGACCGATGTGAAACTGCTGCTCGATGGCGTCGATGGTGATGGTTCCCGTGCCGCCGCTGATATTGACGAGCGCCGGACAGACGTCGTGCCCCGGCCGCTGCGTGGGATTGATTTTGGGCTGCGCCTGCGTCTCGAGCTCGCCAGCCGATCGCGCGAGCTTGTATTGCTCGACGCGGAGCCCATCGCCGTTCGGCCCGCCCCACACGTGAATGCGCGATCCCGGCGCTATCTTCGGCTCGGCCGAGAAATGCAGCCTCGTCTCTTCGCCCGCCGCATTTTTCAGCATGTAGCGGGTTTCGGACGTGCCGTCATCGAAGTCGGCGATGTAGACGGCGAGCTCTCCGGAAACCGCCCCGGGCTCGACCTCTTCGATTGGCTCGGGCGTGAAGGCATTGCTCGAGCAAGACGCGAGCGCAACCAGAACGCCGGCCGCAGAAAACTGGTGCCACCAAATTCGACTTCGACTGGCGATCATAGAATCCTCCGTCGTTGCGGGAATGAGAGTCGGCCCGCCGAGGCAAAGCAGAATGCTGCTCGTCCGTCGGCACTGGGTTGCTCTCGCTCACTCCAGTAGCTCAAAAAACCGACATCGGTCAGCCTCCTTCAAACGAAGTCGAAATAAGATCGACAACGCTACTGTCTTTCTACGCAGAGGGCAGAATCTTGCGCATTTCGCGCGAAAATTGCTGCTGCATGCAACGTCGCACTCGAGACGACACCACCACGACGTCACAGTGATTCTCATGCTCGGCGTGTTCGCTTTTTCAACATTGGTGCTGATCGAATTGACCACGTCGTGCATGCAGTCGCTATAGTCCGGCACCCATGGCGTCCAAGGTCAAACAATCCATTTCCGCGCGAATCCGCGTGGGCCTTCTCTTCGGAGGCGAGAGTCCCGAGCACGAGGTCAGCATTGCGACGGCGCGCAGCATCGCCGACGTCATCGATCGCCAGCGTTTTGACGTGCAACCCATTGGCGTCGCGCGCAACGGCGTGTGGCTCCTGCATGGGGACGCGTTCGCGCGATTGACGGCCGGTGAGCAGCCAGCGCGCGGACCGCTTCCTTACTTGCCACTCGAAGCCGGCAGCGAGTCGGCGCAGCTACCCGACGTCTTTTTCATCGTGATCCACGGTGCAGGCGGAGAGGACGGCCGCATCCAAGGTTACCTCGACCTTCTAGGTCGTCCTTATACGGGCGCCGGCGTGCTCGCGTTGGCCGCCGGGATGGACAAGTGGATCGCGCGAAGGATCTGGCAGAGCGTCGGGCTGACCACCGTACCCTTTCTGGGCATCACCGAAGGCCGCTGGCGCGAGCACCCGCGCGATGTGATGGACGACGTGGGGGCACTCGGCATCCCGCTTTTCGTCAAGCCCGCCAACCTCGGCTCCAGCATCGGCGTCGTGAAAGTAAAGTCGGCGGACGCGCTCGCGCCGGCCATCGATCAGGCGTTCCAGTTCGATCGGCGCGTGCTCGTCGACACCGCCATCGATGCCCGCGAGATCGAGCTCGGCGTCCTTGGCGGCGACGAAGTGCTGGTGAGCGCGCCGGGAGAAGTCTTGGTCGCCGAAGAGTTCTACACCTTTCACGACAAATACGTGGGCGGTAAGAGCTCGACGAAGGTGCCCGCCGATCTTTCCGCTGCCCAAGCGGACGAGCTGCGACGCGCGGCGGCGCTCGCATTCCAGAGTCTCGACGGATATGGCATGGGACGCGTCGACTTTTTTCTCTGTCGAAAAACGGGAACGCTCTACCTGAACGAGATCAATTTTTGCCCTGGATTCACGAGCATTTCGATGTATCCGAAGCTGATGGAAACGGTGGGAGTTCCTTACGTCGAGCTCATCGCACGGCTCATCGACCTCGCTCTCGCACGTCGCCAGCAGGAATCGACCAAGGTGAAGAATTTCTCTAGCGGCAGTCACTGGTTCGAGCAGCGCTGACGTCGCACGTTCGCGGCGCGCGTTCGTTTCGTCGCCGTTTGCCGACATCCTGCGCCTTGTGCTGACAAGAAGTCGAAGCGCGGTGTTTTGAGCACTCCGCGAAACGTTGCTATTCGAAAAGATCGACACGCACGATCATCTTGAAATCAACGGCATTTGCGAATTGGTGTCTTGACCTTTCTGCACGAGGTCGGTCAAGATCGGCGTGATTCATCCGCATGGATGATTCACGACAACGCTAAGGTTAACTGCCGCATCTAGCAGTACGCGACGGCGTAATGCCAGCTGGCGGCCGAATGGAGATTTATGCCATGTCGGCCTTCCAAACACGTTTATTTCTCGTTGCCCTTACAGCAGTCGTAGCCGCGTGCGGAGGTGACGATGGTCCCGGCGCGTCGACGAGGAGCGGTGGGGTCGGTTCGGGCGGCGGCGCGACGGGTGGCGCGGGAAGTACCGCAACCGGCGGCGCGACCACCGGATCGGGTGGTGCAACCGGCTCCGGCGGGGCGACGGGGTCCGGCGGCGCAACCACGGGATCCGGCGGCGCAACCACGGGGTCCGGCGGCGCAACCACGGGCACCGGTGGTGCCACCACCGGCACGGGCGGCAGCGCCGGCAAAGGTGGAGGCGCGGGATCGGGCGCGGCCGCTGGATCGAGCGGGCGCGGTGGAGCGGGGACCGGCGGCGCGGGGAGCGCCGGCAAAGACGCGGGCGCGAGCAGCGACGCAGCGGTTGATCGTACGCCGGACGCGAGGACGAGCGATGGCGTCGTTTCTTCCGACGACTGGCTGCATACGGCTGGCAATCATCTCTATCGCGGAGCGAACGTGTTTCATGGACGGGGGGCCAATCTTCACGATACGCGCAGCTGCAACGCATGCGCATACTCGGCGTCCAACGTAGCCGAGGTCAGTCGACGCGCCGATGAGCTCATCGACAACTGGAGGGCGAACCTCATTCGGCTCGATTTGGAGAGCTACGCGTCGGCTGACAGCCGCGTGCAGTGGAAAGGCGTGCTCGACGATGCCGCCTACCGCGCGGACATCCAGAGCGTCGTGGCTCACACCAGCGCCAAGGGCGCGTACGTGCTCCTTTCGCTCTGGATCGAACCGACGGCGACGGCCAATGAAGTGCCCACCGCGGCTACGAACGAAGTCTGGAAGAAACTTGCCGACATGTTCAAAAACGAGCCGCGGGTTCTCTACGGCATCGTCAACGAACCGCACAACGACACCGACCAGAACGTGTGGAACGCCATGAACTCTGCGGTGCAAGCCATTCGTGACGTCGAGAGCCAAGCCGGCACGCCGCAACACGTCGTTGCCGTGCAAGGGACGCAGCAATGGGCGCGCGTGCTCGACTACTACGTCACGCACCCCATCACCGCAGGCGGCGGTACCAACATCGCCTACGAAACGCACGTCTACGATCCGGCCAGCGAATTCGCCAGGCTCTTCGAAAACCCGGGCAAAACGCTCCCCGTGATCATCGGCGAATTCGGGGAGCAAGACGTCGACGCGTTGATGCAACGTGCGGAGGCCGCGGAGATTTCCTATATCGCCTGGGCCTTCCACCAACGTTGCCCACCGAACCTCTTGGTCGACAACTCCGCTGGAGGTTGCGGCGTCGGCATGAGCTTGGCGCCGAGCGCCTTCGGGCAAAAGCTGAAGAGCCGGCTCACCACGGCGTGGTGAGCCGCCCTCCAGCATCAGACCGCGCTCTTCGAAGATTGCGAACCCGGTTCACTCGCCGGACGGCGCGGAAAGGGTAAGAGCATCCGCACGCGTCGCTGGTAGTCGCGATAAGCCTCGCCGTACCGTGCGATGAGGTCGCGCTCCTCGAGTTGAATGCCGATCAAGATGTAAGCCGTCGTTCCAGCGGCGAAGAACACGTGCCCGGCGGTCATGACCGGCGTGGCCCAGAACGCGACGATCAACCCCGCGTAAAGAGGGTGCCTCACCGTCTTGTAGAAAGCCGGCGTGGAAAAGACGCCGGCACGCGAGGGGCGGCGAAACGCGCTCGCGACCTGCCGCAATCCGAATAGCTCGGCGTGGTCGATCATGAACGTGGAGAGCACGACGACAAGCCACCCCATCAGCGACAAACCGACGAGCATCAGACTGGGAATTCCGGGCGGCGCCTGCCACACGATGGAGCCGAGGGGGCGCCATTGCCAATAGAGAAGCGCCAAGCAGACGCTCGCCGCGAGCACGAAGGTGCTGCGTTCGATGGCGGAGGGAATCAGTCTCGTCCACCAGCGCTTGAAACCCGCGCGCGCCATGACGCTGTGCTGCAGCCCGAAGATGGCGAGAAGAGCCGCGTCCACGGGCAACGCTTCTTCGACGGGCCCGGACGGCCCCACATCCATGCTGCGAAAGGCGGCGCCTTGCCATCCAAACGCCTGCCAATAGTTTCCCACGAACGCGATGGCGTAAGAGATCGTGAGTAGGAACGAG
>DATHEQ010000170.1:0-11040 GCA_035318505.1 Polyangiaceae bacterium
TCCCACTTCAAGACGTTGACGAAGCCGCCCCAGGCGAAGAGCTCGTCGTGATCGATGCCGTTCGGCATGTGGGGCGAGAGGTATGTCTTCGACTGCCATTCGCCGAGGGTGGCGCCGTCGAAGAGATGCACCTCGAGGTAACGACCGCCGGCAAGGGTGCCGGGCGCTTTCGGATAATGATAGTCGGGAAAGTCCTTGATGATTTTCCAGCGGACGCCCGCTCGCTCTTCGAAATAGCGCGCCGCGACGGGGCCGGTGTCGAGGAGAAGCGCTTGCAGGGCCGGGTCGGCGTACCCCGCGGCCAGAAACTGGAAATAGTCGAGCCCGGCCTCGCGCGAATCACGAATGCCAGCCGCCTCCTGCAAGTGGTTGCGCGGCACGAAGACTTCGCCCCCCGAGTAGCCGCAGACACCGCCCAGCTTGGGAGCCTTCTCGAAAACCACGGCTTTTTTGCCGGCATCGTGCGCAACGATGGCTGCCCCGATGCCGCCCAGGCCTGAACCGACCGCCACGACGTCGACGGTGAGGTCCCACTTGCCGAAACCGAAGGCCATCAGGCGATCATCCCGCCGTCGACGACGACGACCGAGCCGTTCATGTACGATGCGTCGTCCGACGCCAGAAAGGCAATGGTCGCCGCGATCTCCGCCGGCTGACCCATGCGGCCGAGCGGCATGATCTTGGCGAGCACGTCGGGCTTCACCCCTTCGGGCAGCTGAAACTGCTGGATCATCGGCGTTTCGACGCCGCCCGGGCAGAGGCAGTTGATGCGCACCCCTTTGCGGCCGAATTCGACGGCGAGCGCCTTGGTCATCGTGACGATGCCCCCTTTGGAGGCGCAGTAAGCGGCGCTGTAGGGATGGGATTTCAGCCCCGCCACCGAGGCGACGTTGATGATCGCTCCCTTGCTGGCGAGGATGTGCGAAATGGCCTTTTGGCAGGTGAGGAACGTGCCGGTAAGGTTGATGCCGATGGTGCGGTTCCAATCGTCGAACGTCGTCTCGGTCAAGCGGCGAAAGCCGCCCACGCCGGCCACGTTGGCGAGCACATCGAGCCGCTTGTATCGCTCGAGCGCCTTGGCGAAAGTCTCGTCCACCGAAGGCGGTTTGGAAACGTCGCAAACGAGCCCGAGCGCGTCGCCCCCTTGGGTACGAATGGCTTCTGCCGTTTCTTCGACGCCCTTCGCGTTGATGTCGGCGCAGACGACCGACGCCCCTTCGCTGCCGAAACGCTCGGCAGTGGCCCGCCCGATACCCGAACCTGCACCCGTGATCAGCACCGTTCGCCCTTGGAATCGTTTCATGATTCTCCTCGCGTTCGCCTCGATAGTAGAACATGTTTCACTTGCGCCGGCAAGCCTTGCCCCACCCCGTGTCCTCGGCTAGAAAGGACTAGAACGTGTTGCAGTCGGAGTCCCAGCGCGTATCGGACGAGGAAGCGGCGAGGCGCAAATTCCACGCCCTCCGCGTCGCCGACGTCATCGAAGAGACTCACGACGCCAAGTCCATCGTCTTCGCCATCCCCGAGGCGTTGCGCCAGGTCTTTCGTTACCGCGCCGGGCAATTCCTCACGCTCGAAGTGCCCTGGGCGGGCGCCATGCTGCGCCGCTGCTATTCGCTGGCCAGCTCCCCGCAATGCGACCCGGCACCCAAAGTCACCGTCAAACGGGTGGCCGACGGACGTGCTTCCAATTGGCTCAACGATCAGGTTCGTGCCGGCGACACGCTGTCCGTGCTCCCCCCCGAGGGGCGTTTCGTGCTCACCGACACGGACGCTCCTCTCGTGCTCTTTGCCGGTGGCAGCGGGATCACCCCCGTCATCTCACTCGTCAAGACCGCGCTCGTCACGGGATCGCGCGCCATCCAGCTTTTTTACGCGAACCGCAACCAACGCTCGATCATCTTTCGCGACGAGCTGGCGGAGCTCGCGGCCAAGCACCCTCAACGCATCGAGCTCACCCATCATCTCGACGAGCAGAAGGGATTCGCCTCCAGCGCGGACGTGTGCGCGCTCGCGGAGCGCGACGCAGGGCGCGGCGTCTTTTACATCTGCGGGCCCGCTCCCTTCATGGAAACGGTGGAGCAGAGCCTCGTCCGTTCCGGCGTCGACCCCGGCCGCGTCCGCGTCGAGCGCTTCCTCTCGCTTCCCGATCCCGGGGCCGAGCCGGTTGCGGCGCCGCTCCCCCCCGCGGATGAATCGAAGCTCTCCCAAATCGAGATCGAGCTGCGCGGACAAACGCATTCCGTTGTTTGTAACGAGGGCTCGTCGATCTTGCAGTCGGCGCGCGCGGCGGGGCTCGACGCCCCTTACTCCTGCGAAGAAGGTTTTTGCGGTTGCTGCGCGGCGCGCCTCTTGGAAGGACGGGTCCACATGGCGGCTACCGACGCGCTCACCGAGGAGGAGAAGCGTCGCGGTCTCATTCTCACCTGTCAGGCGCGGCCGCTCACCAGCCGCTGCAAGGTCCGTTATGAGGAGTAGGCGTGATGACGTCCGCTTCGCAGTTGAAACACGTTCTACTCTGACGTAACGTTCACGCCCGGAGGCCCTCCATGACGCAATACGCCTTTTGGAAATTGGCAGAGGAGGATCCCTCGCGCGTCGCCGTCATTGACGCCGACGGGAGGGAAGTGACCGCCGGCGAGCTCTTGCGCGCGTCGAACCAGGTCGTGCACGGCTTACGGGGTCTCGGCCTCGTGCCGGGGGACACCATCGCCGTCATGCTCACCAACGAGCTGGCGATGCTCGAGCTTTACATGGCCGCCGTGCAGGCCGGTTGGTACATCACGCCGATCAACAGCCATCTTACCGCCGCCGAAGTGGCGTACATCGTCGGCGATTGCGATGCGAAAGCGCTGTTCTGCAATCCGCGCACGGCCGACGCTTGCGTACAGGCGGCAAAGTCGCTGAATTTTCCGGAGAAGACGCGCTTTGCCACCGGCGCCGTGACCGGTTTCCGCTCGCTCGACGAGCTGAAAGCCGGGCAGCCCACCACGACGCCCAGCGATCGCCGCGCCGGCGCGTCGATGACGTACACGTCCGGAACCACCGGTCAGCCCAAAGGGGTGCGCCGCCCCCTGGCCCCGGTCGCCCCGGAGGTCGTCGCCGAGCCGAACGCGATGTTCCTCGCCCTCTTCGGCATTCGGCCCAAAGACAACGGCGTGCACCTCGTGGTCGCGCCGCTCTACCACACCGCGGTGCTCAACTTCTGCACCAACCATCTGCACTTCGGCCACACCGTGGTGCTGATGGACAAATGGACACCCGAAGAGACGCTGCAGAAGATCGCGCGCTACCGCGTGACCTCGAGCCACATGGTGCCCACCCATTTTCGCCGGCTCCTCTCGCTTCCTGAAGAGGTAAAGGGACGCGCCGACGTGTCGTCGCTGCGGCACGTCATCCACAGCGCCGCGCCATGTCCCGTCGACGTGAAGCGGCGCATGCTCGATTGGTGGGGCGACGTGATCTACGAGTATTACGCCGCCTCCGAAGGCGGGGGCACCCTGGCCACGCCGCAGGATTGGCGCAAGCATCCCGGAACCGTGGGCAACGCCTGGCCGATCTCCAAGCTCAAAATCGTCAAAGACGACGGCAGCGATTGTGAACCCGGCGAGGTGGGCACCGTGTACATGAACATGGGCCAGCACAAGTTCGCCTACCACAAGGACAAGAAGAAGACGGAATCGAGCTTCAGGGACGACTACTTCACCGTGGGCGACGCCGGATTCCTCGACCCCGATGGTTTTCTTTTTCTCTGCGATCGCAAGAGCGACATGATCATTTCCGGGGGCGTCAACATCTACCCCGCCGAGATCGAGGCTGCCCTCGGTGACCACCCCCGCGTGCGCGACGTGGCGGTGTTCGGCATTCCCGACGACGATTGGGGGGAGCAGATCAAGGCCGTCGTCGAGCTCGAGCCGGGCGCGGCTCCCGGTCCGGCGCTCGCAGAAGAGTTGATGAAGCATTGCAAAGAGCGCCTCGCCGGGTTCAAGTGCCCGAAGTCGATCGACTTCACCGCCGCGCTGCCGCGCGATCCCAACGGCAAACTGTACAAGCGCAAACTGCGCGACCCTTACTGGGAAGGACGAGAGCGCGCGATCTGAACGATGTAAGATGCACCCCCCCGGCAAGACACCGGTCAACAGGAGGAATTGTCATGGCAGCAGTGGCGAGTGTGAAAGAGTACTTCGATACGTTGCATACGCGCTTCGTCGCGTCGGCCTCCAAAGGGCTTACCGCCGTGTTCCAGTTCGAGCTCTCGGGGGAGGGTGGCGGCTCGTACAACATCGCGGTGAACGACGGCACCATGGAGGTCAAGGAAGGCGCCTCCGCGACGCCTAGCGTCACCATCAAGATGTCGGCCGACGACTATCTCAAGCTGGTCAACGGTCAACTCAACGGGACGATGGCCTACATGAAAGGCCAGATGAAGGTCACCGGGAACTTGATGCTTGCGCAAAAGATGCAAGCCGTCTTTCCGGTCAGCAAGTGAGCTAGTGGTGCGCGCGAACGCGCGTGGCGAACGCGTCCGATTGGTGCAAGTCGGCTGGGACGCCGACTTGGTGCACGAGTTCTGCGATGACCCTCTGCCCTCGCTTTCGGGGGCGGAGGTGCTCGTCGAAGTCGAAGCGTGCGGCGTCTGTCATCGCGATCTCATCGATCGCGCGGGGCGCTGGCCCTTTCTGCGGGTGCCGATCACGCCCGGCCACGAGGCCGCGGGGCGGGTCGTTGCGG
Organism: Polyangiaceae bacterium; assembly: GCA_035318505.1. Lineage (GTDB taxonomy): Bacteria > Myxococcota_A > Polyangia > Polyangiales > Polyangiaceae > DASWDH01. Next base: position 4,732 of record DATHEQ010000170.1, read on the forward strand.
TGGGCCCGGCCGTCCAGCAATTTCGATCGGGCGATCGCGTTGCAACCATGCACCGCGATGCCTGCGGCGAATGCGCGGCGTGTCAGCGCGGCGAAACATCGCTCTGCGAAGGGGCGGCGTGGGTCTTCGGCATCATGGCCGATGGCGGGTACGCGCGGCACGTGATCGCGCCGGAATCGTCGCTCTATCGGCTGCCCCCGGCGATGCCCGCCACCGAAGCCGCGATCATGCATTGCACTTTCGGGACGGCGTACCGCGATCTCAAGACGCTCGGCAAAATCGCGGCTGGCGAGCGCGTGCTGGTCACGGGTGCGAACGGTGGCGTCGGCCTAGCCGCGGTTCAAATTGCCGCGCGACTCGGCGCGGAAGTCGTCGCAGTGGTGCGCTCCGCCGAGCACTCGGCGCTTCTCTCCCGCCTCGGTGCGCACCAGGTCATCGTCGACGCAGGATCGACTTTTCACGAGCAGAGCGCGGCGGCGGGGATCGACCTTGTCCTCGAGGCGGTCGGACACTCGACTTTCGCGTCGTCGCTGCGCACGCTGCGTCTCGGCGGGCGCATGGTCGTCGTGGGAAACATCGTGCCCGAGCGGGTCCTTCTCAACCTGGGCGCGCTCATCACGCGCGGGCTATCGCTCATTGGCGGTAGCGGCGCGACGCGAACGGACATGGCCGAGCTCTTGGCATTGCACGAGGCAAAGGCGTTCACTGTCGCCATCGATCGCGTTCTGCCGTTGTCGCAAGCCGACGCCGCGCAGCGCTTCGTGCGCGCGGGCGGGCTGAAAGGGCGTATCGTGCTCGTCCCGAGCGGCTGACGCTCGATTTTTCGGAGCCCGATCGGCTCGTTTCGTCGTTCACAAGTGAGGAGATTACGTCATGCGTCTCGGTCTGATGGTTGGCTACTCCGGAGCCCAGCTTTCTCTCGACATGGATCTCATCAAAGAGGCCGAGCGCCTTGGGTTCGATTCCGTGTGGAGCGCGGAGGCCTACGGCTCCGATGCCGTGACGCCCCTCGCTTACATCGCGGCGCAAACGACGAAGATCAAGCTCGGCACCGGAATCATGCAGCTGCCCGGGCGATCGCCGGCCAACACGGCCATGACGGCGATGACGCTCGACGCGCTTTCGGGCGGCCGGTTCATCCTCGGCCTCGGCACGTCCGGGCCCCAAGTCGTCGAAGGTTGGCACGGCGTGCCTTTCGACAAGCCGCTCGTCTGGATGAACGAGTATGTAGCCATCATTCGCGCCATTCTGGCGCGCGAGAAACCACTCGTCTTCGAGGGCATTCGCTATCAAATCCCCTACCGCGGTCCTGGCGCCAGCGGTCTCGGCAAGCCGCTGAAGAGCATCCTGCACGGCCGTAAGAACATGCCTATCTACATCGGCGCGATGGCGCCGAAGAGTCAGGCGCAGAGCGCGGAGATCGCCGACGGCATTTTGCTGACTTGTATGGATCCCGAGCGCTTCGACGTCATCGAGGAGCACCTGCAACCCGGATTCGCCAAGGCGGGTAACGGCAAGAGCCTCGCCAACTTCGACGTCGCGCCGACGGTGGCGTGCATTTTGGGGGACGACCTCGACGCTTGCCGCGCGCCGCTCAAATTCAGTCTGGCGCTCTACATCGGTGGGATGGGGGCGCGGAACAAGAACTTCTACAACGAATACATTCGCCGCATCGGGTACGAAAAAGAGGCGGCCGAAATTCAGAATCTCTACCTCGCCGGCAAGAAAGAGGAGGCGATGGCCGCCGTGCCGGATTCGCTCGTCGACAAGCTGCATTTGGTCGGCCCCGCAGCGCGCATCCGCGAGCGGTTCGCCGTGTGGAAGGCGTCGAAAGTGGGCACGCTCATCGTCGGAACGGCGCAACCGGAAGCAGTGCGACTTCTCGCTGAGCTCGCGTTCTCATGAAATCGGAACGCCGCGACGACGCCTCTCGGGAGAGCGAGGGTACGCGCGGCGATCGTGAATTCGGCACGATCCCTCGTCTCGTCCGCATTGCGCGCGAACGTCATGCGGCGCGCTCGGCCATCGAAGATGGCGAGACCACCCTCACCTACGCCGCCCTGGCGGAAGAGGTCGAGCGGGCATCGCGCGCGTTGATCGCACTCGGCGTCGAAAAAGGCGATCGCGTTGCGGTATGGGCTCCCAATCTGTGGGAGTGGATCGTCGCTGCCCTCGGCGCGCATGCCGCCGGGGGCGTCGTGGTTCCCATCAACACCCGCTTCAAGGGCAACGAAGCGGGCTATGTGCTGGCCAAGAGCGCGGCGCGGGTACTCTTTACCGTGAGCGGCTTCCTGGGCAATGACTACGTAACGATGCTTCGCGCCAGCGACGTCGCGGTTCCCGCGCTCGAGCACATCGTGCTGCTGCGTGGTGCGGGCTGCGAGGGCGCAACGACGTGGTCCGACTTCATGCGCCGCGGCGAGGCCGTTTCGGCGGCGCAGGCGACGGCACGCGCCGACAGCGTCGCGCCGCACGATCTTTCGGATCTCATTTTCACTTCGGGCACCACCGGGCATCCCAAAGGCGTCATGTGTACGCACGCGCAATCGCTGCGCGCGTTCCGCGACTGGAGCGACACGGTAGGGCTGCGCGAGGGGGACCGCTACCTCATCGTCCTGCCGTTCTTTCACACGTTTGGATACAAAGCGGGGTGGCTGGCTTCGCTCATGATGGGCGCCACCATTCTTCCCCAACCCGTTTTCGACGTGGGTGAGGTGCTGGCGCGCGTGGGCAAAGATCGCGTCACGGTGCTGCCCGGCTCGCCTGCGCTTTACCAGTCGTTTTTGGCGCGGCCCGATTTGAAGAGCTTCGATCTGTCGACACTGAGGCTCGCCGTCACGGGCGCGGCCGTCATTCCGGTCGAGCTCATTCACCGCATGCGGCGCGAGCTTCACATCGAAACGGTCGTCACCGGCTACGGGCTGACTGAAGGTACCGGTGTCTCCACGATGTGCCGCGTGGGTGACGATCCCGAGACCATCGCCACGACTTCAGGGCGCGCCATACCTGGCGTCGAAGTTCGCGTCGTCGACGACGCCGGCCACGAAGTCGCGCGCGGCGAGCCCGGAGAAGTCGTGGTGCGCGGCTACACCGTGATGCAAGGGTATTTCGGCGACCCCGCCGAAACGGCGGCGACTATCGACGCTGGTGGCTGGCTGCACACGGGGGACATCGGCATCATGGATACGCGCGGTTACCTACGCATCACCGACCGCAAGAAAGACATGTTCATCGTGGGAGGTTTCAACGCCTACCCGGCCGAGATCGAATCCGTGCTGCTCCAGCACCCGGCCATCGCGCAGGCGGCCGTGGTCGGCGCCCCGGACGAGCGGCTAGGTGAAGTGGGCATCGCCTTTTTGGTGCTGAAGAATGCAACGTCGCTCGATCCGGAAGAACTGATCGCTTGGAGCCGACAGCGAATGGCCAATTACAAAGTACCGCGGCGCGTTGTGGTGGTCGATGCACTGCCCATGAACGCAACCGGCAAAGTGCTGAAGTTTCGCCTTCGCGAGCAATTGCAAAGCACGCCCTAAACGCATGTTCGTTCCTGAAGCACTGCGGCAGATCGAAGAGGAGCTGCTCGCGCCCGGCGGCATGTTCGAGACGGTGCCCGGTGAAGTGCTTGGCGAGCGCATGAACGTTTTCAAGAACCGCGCACGGTCGCTGCGTGATTTCGTGGTCGCGTCGGAACGGCTCGGACAGGCGGAGCACCTCGTCTTCAGCGACGGCGTGACGGAGCGTCGTTTTACGTTTGCCGAGCACGCGTGTCTCGTCGCGCGAATGGCGTCGGTGCTGAGCAAACGGTACGGCGTCGGACCTGGCGATCGCGTCGCTATCCTCGCTGCCAACTGCCCGGAGTGGATCATCACCTTCTGGGCGACCATCAGCTTGGGAGCAGTTGCCGTGGGACTGAATGCCTGGTGGACAGGGCCCGAGATCAGCTTCGGCCTCGAGGACGCCGCTCCCAAGCTGCTCGTCGTCGACGAGAAACGGCGATCGCGACTGGAAGGCGCACCTGTCCTCGCCACGCTCGTCATCGAAGACGAGCTCGGGCCACTCCTTCGAAATTCCCGCGACGCGCCCTTTCCCTCGACGGCGATCGACGAAGACGATCCCGCGATCATCCTCTATACGAGCGGAACGACGGGCCGTCCCAAGGGTGCCGTTCATTCGCATCGCAATGTGATCGCGCTGGTCGGCCTCGGGTTTTTCAACGGAGCACGCATTCGCGCCACGCGTCCGCCCTCCCCTCATCCGCCGTGCGTATTCGTCACGAGTCCGCTCTTTCATGTCTCCGGTCTTCACAACGCGGCGGTGTCCTGTCTCGCTGGCGGCGTCAAAACGGTGTGGCTGCGCGGGAGATTCGACGCGGCGGTCGCGCTCGGTTTGATCGAGAAAGAGCGGGCGACTGGGTGGGCGTACACGGCGACGCTGCTTCATCGCGCTGTCCACCATCCCGGCGCCGAACGCTACGATGTCTCGTCGTTGTCGCAGCTCGGTGGCGGCGGTTCACCTATCTCCCGGGCGCTGCAATCGCGTGCGCGCGAAGTTTTCAAGAGCGCCGCCCAGACGCTGGGCGTCGGATACGGGCTCACCGAATGCACGTCACTCGCGACCATCAACGCGGGGGAGGAGCTCTTTCACTTTCCCGATTCGGTCGGCCGACCCATGCCGACCGTCGAGATCGAGATCCGCGACGAAAGCGGCGAGCCGCGCGTCGATGGCGAGCAAGGTGAGATCTACGTCCGCGGTCCGCTGGTGATGCTCGGATACTGGCGCAACGCGGCGGCTACGGCGGAGGTCATCCTCCCCGGACGCTGGCTGCGCACTGGCGACGTCGGGCGGATCGTGGACGGGCGGCTCTACCTTTCTTCGCGCCGGAGCGATCTCATCCTGCGCGGAGGGGAGAACATCTATCCGGCGGAGATCGAGCAGCGGCTCGAGCTTCACCCCGATGTCGCCGAGGCCGCCGTGATCGGCGTCGACCATCCCGAGCTCGGCCAAGAGGTCAAAGCGATCGTCGTCCCAAAATTGGGACGCGCCATCGATGTGAAAAGCTTGGCCTCTTGGGCAGAGGGAGCGCTCGCCTATTTCAAAGTTCCGTCGCACTGGGAGATTCGTGCCGAGCCGCTGCCCCGCAATGCCACCGGCAAAGTCTTGAAGCACGTGCTTCGCGAGCATGGAGCCAGTACATTCATCGACGAATGACCGACAAGAGCGCGCCTCCCGGTCCCGGCGCATCGCATGCGTTGCCTCCCGAGCTGCGCGCCAACTCGCGGACGCAGCTGCTGCTCATTTTCGCGGCGTGGACACTGATTGCGGCCTTCGATATCGGCAAACGCTTCGTGGAGAGCCGCATGTACGGGCGGACGCTCGACATGGGCGAAGTCCTTCTCAATCTCGAGAGCGCGTGGCTCTGGACGGCGTTCACGCCGCTCATCTTCTTTCTGGCGGAGCGGTACCCCATCGAGCGCGCCCACTGGGTGCGGCGACTTACGCTGCATTTTTTCTTCAGCGTGGCCATCGCCGCGCTCGACAGTGGTCTCGACCGCCTCATCTGTCCGCATCTCGCGGAGCGCAGCAACTGGTCGTTCGCGCGTCGGTTTTGGGGCGAGTCGTTCATCAACGTCTACAGTTACTTCGCGACGATGGCGGCCGGTCTCGCCCTTCGGTTCTATCGGCTCTACCACGACCGCCGGCTGCGGGTATCGAAGCTGGAGACGGAGCTCGCCGTCACCAAGCTGCGCGCCCTCGAAATGCGGCTTCGCCCGCATTTTCTCTACAACGCGCTGCACACCATCGGCGGATTGGTGCGCACCGACCAAGGCCCTGCCGCGGTACGCATGATCGCCGGGCTCGGCGATCTCCTGCGCCAATACGCTGCGCGATGACGCCGCCCAGGAAGTTCCCCTTTCGCGCGAGCTCGAGCTCACCTTCCGCTATCTCGACATCGAACAGGCCCGCTTCGGTGACAGGCTGCGCGTCGAGGTCGAAATCGCGCCCGAGACGGCGAATGCGCACGTGCCGAGCCTTTTGCTCCAACCTCTCGTCGAGAACGCGGTTCGTCACGGCGTGGAGTCGAGCAGCGGAGGAGGACAGGTGCTGCTGCGCGCTTACCGCGATGGTGACGCGCTCTGTCTCGACGTGCAGGACAACGGCAGCGGCCCTCGCGATGAACCGAGCGGGTGCGGTATCGGCTTGTCGACCACGCGGGCGCGTCTCGAGCAGCTCTACGGGCGTGAGCACAAGCTCGAGCTCGAGCGGGCGGCCAGTGGCGGCGCACTGGCTTCGGTCCGCATTCCCTTCCAT
>DATHEQ010000171.1:0-12283 GCA_035318505.1 Polyangiaceae bacterium
CGATCCACGCGCACGACCTGGCGGCGCTGCGGCGAGCAATGGACACGCTCGCGGACGCAACGCACGCCGCTGCCATCGCGGCGGAAAGGACGGGGTGACCTTTGGCCATCAATTGGAATGCAACCCTGGTCGCTCTGAACGCCGCGCTGCCGTCGGCGTCGATTCCGGACCACGCAGTGGGACAGGCGCTCGCCAACTCCCTGGCGGGGGCAGGGGCCGTTTACGACTTTTACACGCCACCCGCGCCCGTTTCCGGTACGAACCCATACTTCGTTGACTGGCTCTACGCGACCGTCAGGTTTTTCAAGGAGCTCGACCAGTTGTCGGTGCTCGCCGAAGCGGCCGCCGGCATGCCGCCGTTGCCACCGACGGAGGAGCCCGTGCTTGCGACCAACGAGACGTTGGTGACCCAGTACGTTGCCTCGGTGCGGATACGTTTCACGAGGGTTCGCGCGGTGCCGCAACTGCCTGCCGGCATGAAGGCGCTACTCACCCGTTACAGCCAGCTGCGGCCGCCCGCGCAGCCATCGCGCGAGAGGGATGGCGCTACCGCCTATCCGCGCGCGCCGAACGGCCGCCCGTACGTGAAGAGCTACGGCCAAATCGAAACCGATCTCGTTACCATCATCGACGAAATCAACGCGTGGCTGCAGATCAAGGGCACCGCGCCCTGAGGAAATAAAATGGACGACGCCTCCTTCACGATGCAGATGATCGACGAGGTCACGGGCCCCGTGACCGCGATGAAAGCCGCAATCGGCGACATCAAGGCTGCGCTCGGCGAAGCCGGTGCCGCGGCTGGCGGTGCCGGCGACGCCCTCAAGGTGGCAACGAAAGACATCAAAAAAACCACCGATGCCCTGAAGGGCATGGACGACGCCATGGCTCACCAGAAGTGGGTCGCGATGAAACAGGCGGAGGTGCTCTCGCAAAAGGCCGCTTTCGCGGCTAAGCAACACGCCGATGGCCTCGGTCGTGTGGCGGCGCTCGGCACACCACTCGACAAGCTCGTCATGGGGCCGCTCAAGTTCGTCGCCAAATGGGGGGCCATCGCGGCGACCGCCGTCGGCGCCGGGCTCGGCTTCATTGCCGCCAAATTCTCTCGCGCCACGCTAGCGGCCGCTTCGTTCCAGCAAAACTCGGTGTTCGCGCTTACGGAGCTCACGGGCAGTGCCTCGATCGCCGGGAAGGAATTCGATGACGTCAGCAACATGGCGGTCGAGCTCGGGCTGAATGTGCAGGACTCCGTCAAAGGCTTCACGAAGCTCGTAGCCGCGCAGTTCTCGATCGGCCAGTCGAAGGAGATCCTTCGGATGGGCGCAGATTTGAGGACCGTTGGAGCCAGCGCCGACAACGTCAAGGCCGCCATCCTCGCGATCACGCAGATCAAGAGCAAAGGGAAGCTCCAGAGCGAGGAGCTGATGCAACTTCAGGAGGCCAACGTGCCCGGCGGGCGCATCATGGACGCGCTGCAGAAGAACCTCGGCAAGAGTCGCGACGAAGTGCAAGCGCTGCTTCAGGGCGGCAAGATCGACGCCGATACGGGCGTCCAAGCGATCATGGATGCCATCAAGGCGAAGACGGGCGAGAGCACGCTCGGCGAGGCCGGGAAGAAGTGGGCGGATACGACGCTCGAGGGCTTCTGGGGAAAGATGACCGCTGGCTTCGACATGGGGATGATCGACATCGGAAAGCGCATCCTCCCCTCGCTCAACGCCATCGCCACCCTCGCCTCCGGGACGCTCGATAAGCTCACGAAGAGCGGGAAGCTTCAGCAGTTGGGCGAGACGATCGTCGCCGGCTTCCAGAAGTTCACCGGGTGGCTACAGTCGAACTGGCCAGCGGTCGAGTCGATCATCGTTGGCACCATCGACTTCATCATCAAAGGCGTCTGGATGGTGGTCGACGTGCTGGGCTTCATGGCCGACAACTGGGGCACCATCAAGACGGTCCTGCAGGGGATCGGCATCGTGCTCGGCGTCGTCGCGGCCGGCGCCGTGCTGATGATGGCGCCGTTTCTTCTGGTCGGGGCCGCGATCGTGACCATCGTGGCGGCCATCGCGTTCGTGATCGGGTGGGTGACGGGAAAGCTCATTCCGGCGTTCGTCGCCTTCGGGACCGCCGTGAGTGAAACGGTCGGCAGCATCATCGAGCCGTTCAAGAATGCATTCGACACCATAGCGGCCATCTTCGATTCGACAGGGACGAGCTGGACGGAGAAGTTTCTCGGGATCGGCATGGCGATCGTCACCGGCCTTGCGAACGGCATCGCGGCGATGATGACGGCCCCGGTCGAGCTTGTGTGGAACCTCGGCAAGAACATCATCTCCGCATTCAAGACGGTGCTCGGCATCGCGTCACCGTCCACCGTGATGGTGGAAGCCGGTATCGACACGGTCGGCGGTGTGCCGATCGGAGTCGACAAGGAGGCCGCCGCGGCAATCGCCAGCGTGACGGGCGTAGCGACCGACATTTCCGATGCCTTCACTGGAGCGCTCGCGATGAAGACGCCAGCGAGCGAGGTGACCGACGTGTTCACCGGCCAACCGCTCTTCCGGAAGCCCGAGCTCTTTGCGCCTCCCCAGGCGATGACGGAGACCGCACCGACGCTCGAAGGCGCCAACGCGCAAGCGGCGTCGGTGGCCGCGCAGAGCGTCTCAGGCCCCGGAGACGGCGGCGGTATGGTTGTGAACAACAACATCAGCGTGACGGTCGACGGCGCCCAGGCAACCGACCCGCGGGCTTTGGCAACGGACATCGCATCGGTAGTTCACCGCGAACTCGTAAAGTTGTTGCAGTTCGCAGCACAATAAAGGACCCGAAAGGGGCATCACCATAAAATGAAGACCAAAGACCCAGTGCTGCTTGCCGAAATCAAAGACCTGGCAGCTCGCATCGATGCCCTGGCTGCCAAGCTCAGCACCCCAGCATGCCCCATGATGGCGTCGGACGTCATGGGGCGAGCTCTTCGTCGCGGTGTCGAGGAGTTAGAGAAGGAGCTCAGCGCGGTACCGAAAGCCGTGACGGCTCACACCCAGTCCGGCTGCGCCTCGTTTGACGATGAAATGGATTTGACTCACGTAAAGACACGTGGCATACGTTAGGCAGATGGCTCCGGATAAACGAACCGTGCTTTTCAACGTGAGGATGTCCCCCGAGGAAGACGCGATGCTGAAACAGCTCGCAGACGACGACGGGCTCACTGCAGCTGACGTGATCCGCCAGTACATCCGGCGCACGTACGCCGAGAAGCACGGCTCTAAGAAACCGAAACGCACCAAGTAAGTGGCCCCCGCGCTGCGTCAACAGCCGGGAGCCATGGCCCACAGGAGGATTATTCCCATGGACAGAACGAATCTCGCACACAGGTACTCACCCGTCGAGCCCGAGAGCGGCGTCTTCGTCGCTGCGCCGCGGGGGCGCCCCGTGGATTCCCGCGAAATAGTTGGCCCCAAAGCGCCAGCTGAAGATCCTCGCAGCGGGGATGACAGTCACGCGCGCCTTGCGCTGTACGAGGCGCTTTGCGTTTTGGCACGCTGCGCGGCGCGTATTTCACACGGAGGGGTTCGATGAAAACGACGAAAGAAACCACAGTTCCCAGCACGCCCGCAGACCGCGAGAGCGGCGAGCATCCGGTGGTCGAGGCGGGGGAACAGACCGACTCGAAGCCGATCTCACGACAAAAGCTGAAGAAGCTTCTTTACCTATGCTTCCTGGGAGATCCGGTTGGGTATCCGAAGCGGTTCTCGCACTATGTGATGGACGCCGTCTGCAACGACTTGCGCGCAATGGGACACGCGTTCGGCGATGACGGCTTGGACACGGCCGTGATCGAACGTGGGCTCATCCTTGCCCAAGGCAGACTCCAAGCGGCCATCGAGCTCGACCAGCTCTTCTTCGGCGCTGAGCATGTGTGCTCCGGTTCCTTGGAGGAGTCATGAACCTCACCGACCACAGCACCGAGACGCTTCTTCGCATGGCACTCACTGGCGGGGACGATGAATTGGACAGCGCCGCCGCCCTTGCAATGAAATGCGTCGCCGAGGACCTTCTCATGGTCGAGAACGCAACCAAGGCGGACGACGCGATCGACTACGACTACGCGCCGGTGATTCACCGAATCGCAATGCGTGCGGAGCTCGCCGCAGAGCTCGCACGTCGTGAGCTCGCAGCAGCGAAGGAAAGCGGCACGCACCGCACGGCGGAGAAAGCGGGACTGCAATGAGCGCGCGCACTTGGTCGGAGACCCCCACCCAAATCGCCATCAGGGCCGACGTTCTCACGAACGAAATGCGGGATCTCTTCGTGAGGTTCAAACCGGAAATCATACGCACGGCGCCGGACGGGCACATGCCCGTCCTCGCCTATCTGATCGAGCAGAAGCTCTTGCAGCTGCATTTCGAAACGCAAAGGTTACGCGAACGAATTGAGCAGAAAGACAGAGCGTGGCGGGTGCCGGCCTCAATCGCGGCGGTGGCGACTTCGCTATCGCAGTCACCGCCGGTCGTCACCGACAACACGCCAATGGCGAAGGTCATCCCACTGTTCAGGCGTCCCGAGCCGGGCCCCTTCGCGGGAGACACGCAATGAGCGCCGCCGCCAAGGAACGCACGGTGATGCCGGCACGTGCTCGGATGTCGGCCGTCCTGCAGCAAATCGACGATCTCATCGGCGAGCTCGATGAGCTGCGCGCGGGCGGGCTGGAGCCAGCGCTTGATGCCGTCATGGACCTCTACGCCGCCACGTTCGATGCTCGCCGGATGATCGGCGATCACTGCGACGACAATGGCAACTGGCACGTTGCAGCGCGGCGCCAGGTCACACGCGCCGAGCTCGCCGAACTCCGGCGGTTGGGGAAGGTGTGGGTATGAGCGCCGCGGTGAAGAAGCGCCAGCCCGCGAAAGCCGCTCGCCTGCGCAAAGAGGCGAAGGCGGTGATTGTCGTGAACCCAAACCGAAACGTGCCCGCCCCTCAGGCACGCGCTCGTTTGACCGAAATTCTCGAGGGTGTCGCGAGTCTGATGGGCGAATTCAATGATCTCTGCGCGCACAACGATTGGCTGAACCCGGGTGACAATGTCACCGAGGCGGCTTTCGCGTGCCGAGAAGAGATCGGCGATCGCTACGAGAACGACTGGACGGTCGGCCGCGTCGAAGACATGCCGAAGGCCCCTCCGGGTCATTGGTGGAAGGAGGAAGCGTGATGCCCAACGGCTTTGACCGCGCCGCCGCCATCCTGTTGCGCGCGCTCGCATTGCCGGACCCGGAGACGTTGAGGCCGGAGCCCGCCGTGCAGAAACCGAAACGCGCGCGCCGACCGGCAAAGAAGCGCGCGAAGGGAGCGAAGTAGATGGCACGTCCCCGAAAGCCACGCTCGGCCGCCAACGGCGCCGGCACCGTCGAGTGGCGCAACGGCAAGCCGTTCGTGCGCCTGACGCTGCCCGATGGACGGCGGCCGCGCATTCCGATCCCGCCCGAGTACACGACGCCCGAGCGCCATCAAGAGTGTGCCGCCGCGATGGCGGAGCTGGCGCGCGCCGGCAAGCTCGTGTTCGACCCGCCGAAGCCGCGGGGCAAAGCCGCTCTCCTCGGTCCGACGAAGACGGTGCGCGATGTCATGAAGGCGTGGACGAAGGGCGAGCTCCTCTCGCGCTACGGCTCGGTCAACAAGCTCCGCACGATCGCGAGCGCTCGCATCATCGAGTGGACGCTCGAGAAGCACGCAATGGGCGTGAAAACGCGCGGCCCCGGCAAGCCCGCGTTCGGCGATCTGCCGGTCGGCGACGTCACGACGAAGGACATCAGCGAGGTGATGGCCCAGCACGCCGCGGGGCGCGCGCAGACGAAGCAGCACACGTACAACCGGCTGCATCGACTCTTCGATCTCGCGATCTTCCCGCTTGAGCTCCGCCCTGAGGGCAGCAACCCCGTCTCCCGCTACCTTCGACCGACCTCGGACGACGAGAAGACGTTCTGCTTCCTCTACCCGGCGGAGGTGCTCGCCCTGCTGAGCCCCGAGGCCTCGAACGCGATCCCGGTGGGCCGTCGGGTGCTCTACGCCCTCGCCGTCTTCACCGGGCTACGGAAGGGAAACCTGTACGGGCTCCGCTGGCGGGACATCGATTTCGTGAATGGGACAATTACGGTGCCGCGCACGAAAACCGGCCGGGGACTCTTCTTCGACGTGAACGCCGGGCTCCTTGGCGTCCTGCGCGCGTGGAAGCGCCTCTCCGGCGATCCGGTGGTCGAAGCCCTGGTCATCCGTGACGTCGGCTGCGAGCGGGGCAGGGAGGCGCAGACGCTTCGGGATGACCTCGCCAAGGTGGGGGTGATCCGAGCGGACCTCCACATCGAGGACGACCCCGAGCGCGAGCCCCTTCGGTTCCACGACCTCCGAGCGACCTTCGTGACCTGGGCCAAGCGAGCCGAGCGCCCCGACGACTGGATTCGGAGCCGCACCGGGCACGTCGACGACGACATGCTCGAGCGGTACGCGCGCGCCGCCAAGGTGCTGGCGGACCTCCGATACGAGCCGTTCCCCGACATCAGCGGAGCCATTCCCGAGCTCGCCGCGCTGTCCCACCCGCTGTCCCAGCCATGGATTTCAACGGGTCTTCCGGAAGGGGCGGGCGGAGAGGTAACCGCCGAGAATCAAAGGGAGTGCGAAGGAGGGGACTTGAACCCCTATGGGAGTAACCCCGCTAGCACCTCAAGGGAGACTCCGTCAACCGTCCCGCACGCTTACGTAGCCAACGACACTCGCCGCGACACGTCTAAGGGTGCGACCGCAGGTGCGGGGACAGCAGGGGACAGCGCGTCGCTGGCCGAGCTCGTCGGCGGCTTGCTCGGTGGACTCGCGGCGCTGGCGGTCACCCTACCACAGGGGGCGCTGGACGCTCTAGCCGGGGCGAAGGGATGATGCGCCATGGCGAAGAAGAAGGAAACGCCTCGACAGCTGCTCCATCGCGCGTTCGTCGACTATTGGTTCGCGTCGGCTCCCGATCGCCCCGGCTCGGTCGAGGTAGCGACGATTCTCGATGCCCTAGGTCACGCTCTCGATCACGACGACATTCCCGGTCTGAAGCAGTTGGCGAAGGCACCCCACGCATACCTGCGAAACCACGAGTGCTGGACCGTATGGCGCCTCAGCAAGGCCGGGCGCGTGAAGATGAGCGACACGCCGACGATCAAGGATCGTCACGAGGCCGCCGAGGAGCTGCTTCGAGCGGTGGCGCGTCGTCAGAAAGTGAATCCCGACGTGCTGGCGTCGTGGGCCGTCGGGTGGCTGCTCATGAATGCGCAGCCTGCGGGATTCGGGGAGAAGGCGAAGAACAAGGATGTGAGCGAGCTACGAAAGAGCATCGCACTCGAGATCGCGAAGACGCGCGGGCGAGCATCAGGAGACGCAGAAAACCAGGCGATCGCCATCCTAGTCGGATGGGGAATGCCGCGAGCCAAGGCGCGCAACGTCTACAAGTACAAATACAACAAACGGTAACGACGGCGTTGGCGTTACCACCCACTCGCGTCGAATTGAATTCAAGATACTAAAGAGAGGCGTCATGCGAGCCACAAGCCGCCCCGCCAAAAGCAGAGGTGCGTCAATGCCTGGAGAGGTCAGCCCCGATTCCCCGAAGAACCCAAAGAGCCTTCGACAGCGTGCGGGCGTCGCCGTGCATGTTGTGGCAGCGCGCGCGGGCGTCGCGATCGGCACGGTGCGCAGCTACGAGCTCGATCCAGAGAACGGAGTGAGCCCACCGAAGAAAGCCGCCTTGGATCCCGTGTACGAGGGTTTCGCTCGCTGAAAAGTTCTGCGCCCCAATCGGCTTTGCTGACCAGGCCAGCCGACGGGGCGCGAGGAGGACAGAGCAATCATGGTCGTTCACAAGCGCGAGGGCAAGCCCTCGAAGCCGCGGCTTAGTGCCGCCCAAAAACGAAAGCTGAGAGCCGAGCGCGCCGCGAAGGCGCGCGCAGAAGGCCTACAGGAGCGCTCGCTGATCGAGCGATCACGCCCGGCCGTCGAGCTCCACGTGCGCCTTGGTTTCTCCGATAGCGAGGTGGGTCGCGACGTCGCGCGCGTCTGGTTGTCGACGATCGCCGAGGCGAAGCGTCGCCGCATCCGAAAGGTGCGCCATGTCTGACGACGATCGCATCCGCGTCGAAATGCTCGTGCCGCGCTCCGCGCTCGTAACCGAGGTGCGGGCGGAGATCATCACGCAGCGCAATTCACTCCACGCGATCGGGCAGCAGCCACGCCACTTTCTCGAGACGCTGCGACGGGATGACTTCGATGTTCCGATCATTCCTATGGGGAAGCTGCGCGGCGTCGAGCGCGAGCCGTACTTGGCGTGGCTCCGCGCGCGCGCCGTGGTGAAGCATGCCCCCGCGAACGACGACGCCGTGCCGCCGGCGGAGCTCGACCCGATCGAGCGCGCCATTCGATCCGTCGGCGGGAGGATCGTCCGATGACTCCCCGCGAGTTCATCGCACGGATGGAGTCGGCGGCTCCGGATCTCTCGCCGGCGCACCTACTACTGGCGTGCCGGTTCGTCGAGAACCTCGGAGCCCACTCCGCCGCGTCGAAGCAGGCCAGCGACCGCCGCCAAAGACGCGACGTCGAGCGGCAGTGGGAGGAGAGCCAGCTCAGCGGTCCTGACCTCGCCAGGCGCAGCAGGGAGCCCGCGTAGGTGTGGGGCTCAAAGGAAAAATGGCCGACGTGATCTACAGCCAGGAGAGCGGCCTCGCCGATCCCGATCAGCGGTACCTTGCGAGCTATTTCCTCAAGCGCGCCAACGCGGGGATGCAGTGCTTCCCGAGTTTGGACACGATCCAGCGGGACACGATGCTGCCGCGCAAACGCGTCGTGCGCGCCATCACCGGCCTCGAAGCCGCCCCCGGCCCGGTCAGCCTCGACGTGAGGCGCGGCTGTCGCCGGGACGGGCCAGGCAGGGCCGTCAATCTCTACACACTGCTCGTGGACCTGAGTGCAGCGGAGGCACTCAAGTCAGCACGCGAGCAGAGTGCCGCGTCGGCACTCAAGTCGCCACCTGTAACGCGTTCTGTGACGCGTTCCGAGCTGAGTGCCGAGCTGAGTGCCGTTCCCCCCCCAGCTGAGTGCCAAAACGGGGGCCACCTGAGTGCCGACGTCGATCCGGGATCTCTCTCAGGGAACTCTTACAAAAATAGAACTCTCTCAGGGGTAGAAGCCGCGCGCCCCCGGCGCGCGCGCCCGGCCCTTTCTTTCAAAGGGGATTTTCCAACCCCAGAGCAGAGAGAACGAGAGCAAGCCAAAAAGGAAGCTGACGAGCACTGGGCTAGGAAGAAGAAAGCCTACGAGCAAATCGCGCAGCTGCGCCGCGAAGAGGCAGCCGAAGCAGCGGCAGCGGAAGCAGCGGCAGCGAACGAACCTCTCGGCGGAGACAGACCGTTTTGAGCGGCCCCAGGCCCATGGCCACCCGAGCCCGGAACGAGCGCGGCGTGGAGGCGCACGCAACGCTCGAGCGCGCCAACGCGGTCAAGTACGCGAACACCCGATCGACGGCGGGCCCACTGTCCCCTCGTGCGTTGTCCCACGCGCAGCAACGCGCGCTCACCGCCCGAGGAATGCAGCGTTTCGTCACTAGCACGGGGAGCTACGACCGAACGACGGGAGGCTCACCGTGATCGGCCGACGCACTCTCGGCTGCGGGATCTTGTGGAACATGCCCGTCGCACCGCCCGATTCCTCGCTGCCAGCGCCTCGCCTTGAAGCGATCACGCCAGCGCCCACACCTCCGGCCCCACGACGCGTCAGCGGCCAGCGTGAGAGCCGCAGCGCCTTTCTCGCTCGTCTCGCTGGTTGCAACGAGGCGACCGTCGAAGCTTGGTGCAGCGGTTCGCCCGTGCCGCCACGTTGTCGTCGTGCGCTCGAAGCCGTCGCATCGAAGGAGGACGGCTGATGGCGCGCAAGCGAGCTGCCCACGGCAAGGCCGCCGAGCTCGGAGCAACCACCGTGTGGGAGGCGACACCGAGCAACGAAGTGCGGGCCGTACCGCCGGACGCTGCGGCGCCGGTGGAGCGCCGCGACAACGGCACCGTCACTGCCGCAGGCGCCGTGGAGTTGGCCCGCAAGCGCTGGGAGGCGGCGCGCATGCCCGACTTCGGGGACAAGGCCACGCCGTGGATGCCACCGTCGGCGGAGCTTGCGCCCTTCGACGGCGCGCGAAAGGACCTGCTGCTGCAGCGTTGGGACGAGCTCTCGACGATGTGTGGCGGGGTAAGCTCAGGCACCGGGGCCAAGTTGCGCGGCTGGTCGTTCATGCACGCGGCCGGGGAATATTGGGCGGCGAAGTTTTTCTCGAGCGGTGATCGGACCGCGTTCGAGTTCATGGTCCGCGCATTCAAGGCGGCGAGCACCGCGGAGGACCAGGCCCGCGATGCAGCAGCATGGGAAGCATCGACGCGCCCACGCGACCCCACGGCTGCTCACCGCGCCCTCGAAGCAGCGTTCGGAGGTAGCAAGTGATATCGACCGAAGCACTTCTGACTTCGCCTCTCGGCTTCGGGTTGGACAAGGCCACGCCCGTTCAGCGCGCTCGGTGTCGCATCGGAGATGGCGAGCCGCTGCGGGAGTTGCGCACCCACCCAGACGTCGTCGCGATGTGCGGCGGGGCCGATGCCGTCGAGCGCTTGCCTTCCGAGCGAGGCATCGCCACTGCCGTCATTGTCGACCTCTCGAGCGTTCGAAGCGCCAAGACAATGATCGCGTGCTGCAGGGCCGCAAGAGCTACGCAGATCGTCAGCATCGGGCCGCTCAAGCGCGGCGAAGTCCCTCGCCTTTCGTTCGCGTCGCTGAAACTTGAACGGACGCGGGTGCCATTTCGAATGCTCTCCGCTCTCTACCGCGAGAGCCCAGCGTTTCGGCCCCTCTTGGTCGGAGAACCAACGGCGGACACGCTGACCGTCAGGCACCCCTCGAACTGGCCCATCGAAATCGCGTGCGTCGCGGGCGGTCGCGCTGCCGGCGGATTCGTGAGCGACTGGAGCGCAGGTCTCGCCGCCGATGAAGCGCCGCGTATGGTCGGTCGCGAAGAGGGCGTCACGAACCTCGATGACATGCTTTCTGCGATCCGTGCTCGGCTTCTACCCGGCGCGCAGATTCAATTGATCGGCTCACCCTGGGCGCCGATGGGACCTGTTTATGAGCTCGCGATGGAGCACTTCGGGCGACCGAGCGAAGCGATTGTGGTCCTTCGATCGAACGGGCCGCAGAACAACCCCGAGCACTTCACCCCAGAGTTTTGCGAAAAGCTCCAGGAAGCCGACCCGGTTGCGTATCAGTGCGACGTGCTCGGCGAGTTTGCTGACCCAGAGTCCGGGTTGCTCTCGCCGATCGCGGTGCGGCGCAACACGCGCGAGACCCCGCTTGAGCTCCCCCCAGAGCGCGATGCGATGTACGTCGGGTACGCCGACCTCGCGGACGTGACGACGACCGGAAACGCGGCGACGCTCGGCATCCTCGAGGTGATTCCGAGCCGGAACGACGAGGACGACTCGGCGTCGTGCAAATTCCGCGTAGTGATCGCGCGGCAATGGCGCGGCGTCGGAATCGAGACGTGTCTGAAAGACATGGCCGGCATCTGCGGGCGGTACGGCGTGCGCGCCATTGGGGCCGACAGGTATGCGGGCGCGGCCAACGCCGCGCTGGCGCGGCGCTTCGGGCTCACGCTCGACATCGAGAAAACCACAGCCGCGGGGAACCTCGAGGCTTTCACCAACCTCGCGACAATCATTCATACCGATCGCCTGGAACTGCCGCCCGATCGCGTCGTGCGCGGCGATCTATTGTCGGTGCGCAAGCGAGCCACGCAGTCGGGCTATTCGATCGTGCTACCGAAGACCGCCGACGGAAGGCACGCGGATTTTGCCCCCGCACTTGCCGGGGCGGTGCGCCGCGGTAGCCACCCGAGCCTGTACGACCCCGACTATTACGCGGTGATCGGCGTCGTCTCCGCGCGCAATGCCGCCGATGGTGTCGGAGGCATCGTGGTGATGGGGGGGAGCGGGGGAGGCATGTCTTCTGAGGAGCGCACCCGTCGCTTCATGAACGACGAATTCGGAGGCCGCTGAGTGACAACCGACACCATCCTTCGAGCAATCCGAGCCGCCGGCACGCCCGAAGAGCAAGGTCTCGCGACCGAACTCTGGGAGTTCATCGTCGCCAAGGTGAAGCCCGGCCACGAGGGCATGCCGATCTCCCCCGTCGAACGCGACCTCGTCTTCGGCGCGCTGCACTGCTTGGCGGA
>DATHEQ010000172.1:0-11114 GCA_035318505.1 Polyangiaceae bacterium
GCCGGTCGGGGCGAGCGCACGCCAAAAGGTGGAGAGCAACCCCGAGCGACCTCGAGCCGCGGCTCGCACCTTACCCGAGCAGGAGGAAGTGGCCGAAGGGCCTACATCAGCGGCCGTGCGACGAGCCAGCTCCGAGCCACCGTTCTTCTGGCGCGAGTCGGTCGGTTCGCTCGCGGGCGTTCCCACGACGCCGCAACCGAGAGCGGACAGAAGTCCACTCATCAGCACGACCAACGTCATTAGGAGACGGACAAACCGCGCCACGGGCCTAAGGCGTGCAGCGAACCAAGCGGGTTGTCAAGCTTTCCCGCCATTTCTCGCGCGTCGCGGACATCGGGGCCGACGATTTGCCGCGGCCATCGACGCATCGCGTAGCGAGGGGGCATCGACGGGCTCGGGCGAATCGAATCATGCGCCGCCCGATCTTCCGAGCAGAACGACATTGCGAACCGCGAACGGTGAGAAGGCTTCTCCCGCGTCCAAGACGGGGACCAATCGCACATCGCCGAAGGCGCGTCGGGCGGCGCGCTCGATCTGGCGCACCGGTCCGTCGCCGGCGAGCGCACCTACGACGTTGAATGCAAATGCACCGCCGGGACGCAACGTTCGCCGCAGATCCGCGAAAAAGCTCGCATCGGCGAAGCCGGGGGCGAGGTCGACGGCGCCATAGGCGTCGATGATCGCCACATCCCACGTTGGTGCGCGGGTACGCGCCAGCAATTGGCGAGCATCTTCGATGATGATTTTCAGATTGGGAATTTGGTCAAGGCCGTACCAGCGCCGTGCGAGCTCGACGACCGCTGCATGGCGCTCGACGATGTCGATCGCCGTTCCCGGATAGAGGTTCGCCAATTGGTGCGCGATGACGCCGCCTCCGCAGCCCACCACGAGCACGCTGCTCCGCTGTTTCGCCCGCGCGGCGGCAAGGTGAAAGAGGTCCACGTAAAACCATCCGGATCGCTTCGGGTCGTGGCGATCCGCACGCGACCATACGAATTCACCCTGCTCGCCGATGGCGACCATCTCGCGATAATCACCGCTATCGCGGATCTCGACGACGTCGCGGTCGAGCTCCACGCGCTCGAGCCGATGGGCACGGCCCGCCAAGGCGCGTAGACGATTCCATGGGTCGACCGGTGCCTCGCGCAAATCGCCCGGCGCCCAAGGTGCCCGAAAGGAGACGCGCGCCATCGTGAGATCGGGCAAGAGAGCGCGGACGTGATCGAGCTCGGCCAACGCGAACTTGCGCCCCGAGCGACCCAGCATGAGGCCTCCGAGCTCGCGGCCGCGAAGTGAAAGAAACGCGAGGAGTGTGTGACGCCCGCGAGAGGGGACGACGAAGTCACGATGGTAATGGAGCTTGCGAACCGCCGTCTCTCCGAAGACCGTCGTGTCCACCGCAACACCACCGTTGGCGAGGGCAGCCTGTTTGAGGGGCGAAATCTCGGAGACGTAGTCTGCTCTCGTCATCGCCGTATCGAGCTTCGCCGCATCGACGGCGATGGTCGTCGGCGCGTCTCCCTTGAAAGCAAAAAACGCGGCATCGCATCCGATCACCGCTTGGATCTCTTCGAGCACGCGTCGTTCGAACGTGGCCGCGTCCGACGCCTCACGTGCCCACGAGAGTGGATCGAGCATGACGAGGAAGACAACCCCTACGCGACGGGGTTCCCGTGGGGGGCCCGACGCGCGGCAGCGGCGTGCCTGATCATCGGCGGGCCGCGCGAACGCGGTCCGTTTTGGGGGACTGTCGCCAGCTCAACTCGGCGGCGAACCGGCGTTGTGGGCGGGCTCGGTGCCCGGCGGTGAGGTAACCGCCGAAAAAACATCAGAGTGCGAAGGAGGGGACTTGAACCCCTATGGGAGTAACCCCGCTAGCACCTCAAGCTAGTGCGTCTGCCAATTCCGCCACCCTCGCGTGGGAAGCGGGACGCACCTTATGCAACGCGTGCCCGAAGTCAAGCAAGTCCGCTAGGTCAGCTGCCGCGAAGGGTGCGCAGCACAGCCAGGATCTCGCCGACCTCGAAGGGCTTGCGGACCCAAGCGGCCATGAGATCGTGGGCCGCGGCCGGGACTTCGGCGGCGGAGCCGGAAATCAGCACCACCTTGGCCAATGGCGAATAGGCGTGCACTTTGGCCAATGCGCCGCCGATGTCGGTCGCGATGGGCGAGAGGTCGAGCAGGGCGGCATCGAACTTCTGTCGCTCGATCGCGCTCTGGAGCTCGCCCGGGGTGCGGGTGGCGTGCACGCTGGCGCCGCGCAGGGAGAGCGCCGTGGAGAGAAGGCCGATCACGGCTTCGTCGTCTTCGAGCAG
Organism: Polyangiaceae bacterium; assembly: GCA_035318505.1. Classification (GTDB taxonomy): domain Bacteria; phylum Myxococcota_A; class Polyangia; order Polyangiales; family Polyangiaceae; genus DASWDH01. The sequence continues at coordinate 2,316 of DATHEQ010000172.1, forward strand.
CAGGATGCGCACGCCTTCCAGCGACATCCCTGGCATGGACGAGATACGTGCCATGGGGGTTCGGAGCGCGACGAGCGGCCAGCTCGCTTCGAACCTCGCGCCCTGCGCGCTTTGGCCGAGCGATAGCCTTGCGCCGTTGCTCGTCGCTAGCGCAAACGCGTGGCGCAGCCCGACCCCTGCTCCGCCGACGCGCGTGCTGTGTCCACCCTCGAAGATGGTGGCCCGTCGCGAAGGGGGGACCCCCGGACCGGAATCGATCACGGCGAGGTGCGCTTCGTCGCTGTGGGCCCGCGCCTCGACGGTGACCGCCGAGCCCTCGGGGGACATGGCGATCGCGTTGAGGAGCAAATTCGTCATCACCTGGAACAAACCGGGCGCGCCCTTGACCAGCTTGGCGCGGCTGCTCGGGTCGCTGCTCACCGAAAGCGCAACGCGACGCCGCAGCGCCTCGCGCTCGACGGCAGTGACCACCTCGCGAACGAGCGTCTCGAGGTCAGCCTCGTCCGCGAGTACGTCGCTGTCGTCGCCGATGGCCCGGCGCGCCAGCCTCCGCCCGAGCTTGGCGTGCGACATGGCGATATCGACGGCGCGTCGAGCGACCTCGCTCGCCCCGATTTCCTCCTGAGCGCACTCCAGCCAGCCGAGAACCACAGTGAGGGCGTTCGAAACCTCGTGCAGGGCGCCGGCGAGATCGCGCTCGGGGAGCTCGCACTCCGGGGCGTCGCTCAACGGCTCGTTTTCACCGGGTCCGGACTGACGCGACACCCCGGCAGGGTAGCACTTCGCCTGCGCGCCCGAGAGGCAAAACCCCTCGCTCAGGGCAGGGAACCGAAACCGGGAGGCAGCGCCAGCTGATAACGCCCCATGTCATCGGTGCGGGCGGTACCCACCTGCGTGACGTTCTCTCCGTCGGGCGTACGGGCATAAGCGTTCACCGTCGCGTTGCGAAGCGGCTGGGCGGGCTTGTCCGGCATGGTCACGCTGATCGTGCCGCCGAAGGGCACCGGGTAGAAGAGGTGCGGGGACATGGTCTGGAGCTGCCCTGGTATCTCCGCCGAGTGGACGGGAATGGAGGGCAGGATCCACCAGGCAAATTTCGAAGCTGAAGCCGGTCTCAGCGCGAAATCGTAGTACCCGGGGTCGAGCAAGAGCGCGAATTTGCCGTCGTCACCGACCGGCACGCTGGCGCGCGCTGGTGAGATCGGGGGCTCAATCAGGTTCGTAAGAACGCTCGACGAGCTGGCGATCAAGGGGATGGCTTCGAGCGTTGCTCCCTGCGCAGGGATGCGGCCCGCCCCCGCGGTAGCTACGCCATCGACGCGGCGCGTGGGGGCGACGATGAGGTCAACGGTCTGCATCGCGTCCGTCCCGATGATCTGCTGACGCACGGTGAGCGCCCAGGGACGCGCGGCGTTCGCGCCGCTGCCGTCGCCCATTGCCCCCTCGGGAGCGACGACGATGCGGTAAACGCCAGGGAAAAGCTTGATTGTGTAGCGTCCCGCCGCGTCGGTCGTGACGGCCGGGTTGTAGGAGGTTGGCAGCCCCAGCATCAACCTGAAGGAAGAGTTGAAGAACTTCACCGTCGCCTTGATGCCGACGTTCGAGTCACCCACCTGGCCGGCGACGGTGACGAGCTGCGCTGAGGTGGGGAGGTCGGACAAGTCGATGTTGGCTTCTCCGTTGCCCGCGCCCGAGAGATCCCAGTAGACGATGGGCGCCGTGGCATCTGCCGGTTTGGGCGGCCGAAGTCGAATCAGCGGTTCCGTAGTGCCGGGGAGCAATCCCGGTCCGGTGGCCCGTGGCGTCAGGTAGTCAGACGGCTGGTACATCACCTCGAAGTTCGTGAACGGCGACGTGCGCCCCGTGGCGCCGAGCCGCGCGGAGGTAGAAATGACCTTCTCGTCTTGGGGATCGATGATGTCGAGCTGCCAATCGGCGAGTGATTCCTCCCCACGTGTCACGCTGCCTTTGAATTTCTGCGGCGTGGGAAGCTCGAGTGTGACTGGCGGCGCCCAGCCGGCCTGGCCGTCGCGCGAAACCTCGACACCGCGCCAGATCTTGGAAGGGATCTGGCAATTGCCCGAGACGATGGGTTGCGCGTAGATGTCGTAATAACCGGGCAAGAGCGAGACGCTCTTACCGAAGCCAGTGGCCGAGGTGCTGGGCTCGGTGGTGATCGTGACCGTGGAGCCGCTGGAGAGATCGGCCACGGGTACGCCGGCGACCGCACCCACGCGCTCGAACCTAATGCGTGCCGCGATGCTTTGTTTGCCTGTCTTCAAGTAGGGACAGTCATCGCGCAGGTCCTCGCCGTTGACCAAGACTTGAGAGGCGAACATGACAGGACCGGACAACGTGATGGCGCGCGAAGGGGCACCACGCCGCAGGTTGTCCTGCATCGAAAAGAGCGAAACACCGGCCATGGGCGAGCTCGCTTCGGGGACGACCTCGAGCAAGACCTCGTCGATATTGCCGCTGCGCGAATAACACGCGCCGTCCGTGCAGACGCCGTTCGACCCGCATTCGCTCGTCGCGCTGCAGGTGTTGGCGACCGCCGGTTTCTCGGGCAGCACATCGACGCTGCACGAAGTAATGCCACTTACGAGGGCGCCGATGGCGACCAACCTCGTCGCCGCAGGTGCTCGGCGGCGCAGGGGCCCGGCGGAACGTAAGAGGGAGCTCAAGAGCCACCTGGGTCGGCTCGCGTGTCGGCGCCGGCATCTGTTGGCGTGGGGTCAGGATCGCATGCGTAATAAATCCCGTCCCTGACATCGACTTGGTAAAACCAGGTCTCGAAGTCGACGTCGCCCGGCTTGACGGGCTGCAGCGAAGCACCCTTGAACGCGTGGGAGACGACGAGCGCCACCTTGTGGCAATCGGCCGTGATGGGCCCAAGCTCATTGAGGTCGATGGGGGACGTGAAACCCCGCTTCGCAGATCGGAGGGTCTCGGGCTTGATGTTCTCGATTCGGTTGAGGACGGGATAGGCTGGGCCGTTGAGGCCTCTGAAATCGAACACGACCAGCGCGGTAAGCTCCTGCCCCAAGTCCTCCGATACGATGTCGAACGCGATTGGCTTTTTGCGCTGGTACGTGGTTGTACCGGGCTCGAACTTAATCTCCTCCACCGACCCCGGTGGCGGCAACAAGTTCGTCAGGAACGGGCCCACCTGCTGCGGTGCCGCGAAGTCCGGACTATCCGTAATAAGACACCCTGCGTTGCCCAAAGTCATAACCCCTGCACCTATGAGCGAGGTCCGTGCCAGGCGGGACAAACGCGTGAATTTCCGCTCACCTGGGGTCTGTGCCCATGACACCGCTGTCGTGGTGCGGCGAATGGGGGCTAGGTTCTGCGGTCGGACGGAGTAGGACGTCATGGCGCCATGTCGTACCCGTAAGGAGGGGAGAAGCGCTGCTGCGGTGCAGCGCTTCGGTGCAGCGATAAGTTGAAGGGTACCGCGCCAACAGTCTTCTCGCCACGGAGGAGCGGCGTCAAGCTGCCGAATGCGGCAGGGGCGTGGTCGCGTTGTCAGTGCATCAATAAGACGAACGGCAATGCAGCGAGGGTCGTCTCGCCGCGCAGCAGTGGTGCCAGACTCCCGAAAAAAGCCTCGGCCCCAGGCAGGTCGGGCAGGGCTGTGGCAGCGCGGATCGCCGTACGAGCGAGGCCGCTCGCGTGGGCATCGTCGGCGCCCTCGTCGTCATCGGAGAACCACTCGAACAACCCGCCCGACTCGCCGGTGAGGCGAACGGGTGCGTTTTCGTCGAGCTTGGCGAGTTCTTTGGCGGCGCGGATGGCGCGCTCGAGGCCGCCCCACTCGTCGACGAGCTTGGCTTCTTGTGCTGCGGGGCCGGCGAAAATACGGCCCTCGGCCGAACCAGAAATGACCTCCGCGCCCACACCGCGGCCCTCGGCGACCCGGCGCACGAAGAGCTCGTAGATGGCGGTCATCTCGATGCGCACGCGCTCGCGCGTGACGGGATCCCAAGGCAAGAGGGGAGACTGGTACGACGCGCGCTTGGCGGCGGACGACCCGGGTGCGCCGATCGGCTCGACGTGCACGCCCACCGAATCGAGCGCGCGTGCGAAAGCGAGCTTTCCTCCGACGACCCCTATCGATCCGACGATGCTGGTCGGCTCGGCGAAAATGCGATTGGCCGTCGAGGCGAGGTAATAACCGCCGCTCGCCGCCATGTCGCCGATCGACACGACCAGGGGTTTTTTGGCGCGAAGCTGCATGAGCGAGCGCCACAGCAGATCCGAGGCCAGCGCCGAGCCGCCAGGTGAGTCGATGCGCAGGACCACCGCTTTGACGCTCCCGTCCTCGGTGAGCGAGCGCACGGTGCGACCGAGCCCGCGCTCGGTGATGCCGCTGCTCTGACCAAACGGACCACCGCCGGATTCCATGCTGATCGCGCCGGCGGCGCGGACGACGGCGATGTGCGGCGGTCCGCCGTGACTACCGCTCCCGCCCGCGAGCGCGCGTACGAGCTCGGTGAAATCGGGGCGCTCGGTCGCGTGCGCCGATACGCCGAAGCGGACGTCGAAACCTTGGCCTCCCGTCCGTTTTTTGGCCTCGTCGCGCGCCTCGTCGAGGTACCCGACTGCGTCGATCAATCCGCGGCGCTTGGCTTCTTCGGGCGAGAAAGGGCCGTCTTCCGCCGAGGCGCGCAGCGCATCGCCGCGAGCACCGCCCACGCCCGAGAGCCACTGCTCGCGGATGGCGCCGAGCACCCCTTCCAGCGACGCCCGAGCTTCGGGACTGGGACCGTCGCGGGTAAACGGTTCTTCTGCTCCCTTGAACTTGCCGATCTGCAAAAAGTCGACGTCGATGCCGAGCTTCTCGGTGAGGAGGCGATGCGCGTACAAAAGCTCGGCGGCGATTCCCACCGTTTCGACGCCGCCTGCCGGGCTGACCCAGATCTGGTCGCAGCCCCGGGCTGCTATCCACATGCTGGCGTTCGCGTAGCCGTCGGCATGGCACACGACGCCCTTTTTGGCGTCGCGCAGCTTGCCGAAGAGCTCGGCGAGCTCCTGCGCGCGCGCCCAGCCGAAGCGGGCCGAGCCGAAGCGCACCAAAATGCCGCGGCTACCGGGCTCGGTGCCGATCTTCTGGAGCAACGTGACCAGGCGAAAATAGTTTTGCTGCGAGCGAGCGTTCAGCAGATTGGTGCCCGTGATTTCGGGAGCGCCGCGCGTGAGGTCGATTTCTGCGATCTCGCCGACCCCTTTGCCGAACGCGGACGACTTGGCTTCGCTCACTCCGAGGTCAGCGCCGGCCGACGACCAGGTCCGCGGCCGCGCGTGGCAGGCGACGGCTGCCACTGCGGCCGCACCACAGAGGGTGCGGAGGATCGTTCTCACCTTTTGAATCCCGGTAGGTCTGACGTGTCGATTTCAGTGGGCGCGTTCGTGGGAGCGGGCGAGGGCGATGGCGCGCGCTCGGGCGCAGCCGGTTTCGGCGCCTTGCCGCCGCCGCCGCCACCGGCGGCCTCGACTTGCGCGATGTGATCGCGCGCGCGCTGGGTGAGCGGGCCCTCCGGCGCCGAATCGAGCAGCTGTCGGTACAGCTTGGCCGCGCCCTGCCGGTCGCCGGATTCCCAGCGCAAATCGGCGAGTGCGGTCAGCGCGGGTAAATAGTGCGGATTCTGTGCGAGCACGCGCTCATAGTACGACCGCGCGAGGCTCCCATTGCCGCGCGCTCGCGCGACGTCGCCGAGCCCTGCGAGTGCTTCGGTGTCGCCAGGGCTCTTGGCCAATGCAGCGCGGAACAGCGTTTCTGCCCTAGCGTAATCTCCGCCCGACGAAGCTTGCGACGCGCGCTGGATGAGCGTGCGGTAGTCGCCGGCGGGCGGCGCATCGCCTTCCGACCGCGCGGGTTCGGCGGCCCGCGGTTCCGCCGGGACGACGGCGGGGGCGGCGCGTTTGCCGGCGTCGGGTTCGGCCGCGGCGCCCGCGGGACCTCGCCCCATGAGGGCGCGGAGCTCCGGCAAAAGCGGGTAGGGGTGCGTTGCGGCGCTCATTTTTTCGAGCTCGGCCTTGGCGCCAATCGCGTCGCCCGAGCGAACGAGCGCATAGACGAGCGCCGCCCGTGCTCGCCCGAGGTTCGATTCGCCGGCAGCCGCCTTCAGTCGATCGAGAACGGCAGGCCAGCTCGGCGATGGTTCCGCCAAATCGAGGGCGGCGAGAACATAGGCGGTCTCGGGTTGTGCTGCGATGGCGGCGACTTTGACCACGAGCGCCCGCGCACCGAGCAGGTTGCCGCCGAGGCGCAGGGCGTCGATCTTGACGCGCGCAACTTTGGGATCGTCGGGCATCACCTCGGCCGCGCGATCGGAGGCGCGCAAGGCTCTATCCGAGGATTGCTGCGCTTGACGCTTTGCTGCGGCGAGCACATCCGCGTGATCGGCGGACAGAAGCCGGAGCTTGAGCCAATCGGTGTCCGCGCGCGCGGCATCGAGTCGGGCCAGGTTGATGAGCACGCGCGCATCGCGTTCGGCGAGCGCGCTCGCTTTGTCGAAAGACTCTTTGGCGGTCTCGAGGTCACCCTCGGCGAGAGAGCGTTCGCCGTCTTCGAGCAGCTTGTCGACGCGCCCTTCGTTGACCTGGGAGCCGGAGGCTGGGCGCATCGCGCCGGCCAAATATTTTCGCCCCACCGTCGCTCCCGCAACGCCCAGCATTCCGAGCATCACGAGAACGACCACCCACCGCAGGGCCCGCGATCGCATCGAGGGCACCGAGAAGCGCGGCTCGTCCTGCCAGTCGGGCGACGAGTCGTCGGCGGAGGGCGGCGATTCGTCCATGACATGGCTTTCCGACCTCGCAAACTGGCCGGCGCGCAGCGACCCCGACGAGCTCGAGGCGTACGGTGAAGTCCCCGTCGACGGATTGGTCTTTGGTACGTACGCAGTGGCTGTGTTCACGTCGACCTCGCCATACATGCCGTTGCCCGATCCAGCCGGCGGCGAAGAAAAGCCGCCCTCGGGCGAAAGAGCGGTGCGCAGACCGGCCGGAGGCGGCATCGCGGGACCATGAGGCGGCGGTCGCCCGGTGCGGCCCGTTTGCGCGGGTAGATGCTCGGGCGCTGACGACGGCGCCGCGGCGTATTCGCGCTGGGCGGGCGTCAGCGATGCGCCAGGCGCCGTCCCGAAAAGCGGCTCGAGCTCGGCAATGGCGCTGAGCGGTCGCGGGCCCGCCGCACCTCGCGACAGCGTGTCGTCGCGGTGAACTTGTCCGTGCGTGATGGCGCGCTGCAAGTCGCGTACGTCGGTGAAAACGAGCTCTCGGCCATCGCGGCACTGGACGATCCAGCGCTCGGGAATCGGCGATGAGCCCGCTCGGTACACCTTGAATTGATCACCGCAGTTCGTGCATCGGACCGTCGTGCCTCGATCGGACACGAGCGCATCATCGAAGTCGTACTCGGTTTTGCAGCGGTTGCAGGTAATGTCCATCGTTCGCGAAAAGGGGGGATCGCGCCTTTCGAGGCTAGCATGGGGTCCCCTCCTTCTCCCACGTTTGCGCTGATCCTTACGTCGGTGTGGGCAGGGGGTGCGGTCGGTAGGAGCCCGGGGTATCTTCCGCTCCGAGGGGTTTTCCTACTTTTTCGTCGAGGTTGCTCCATGAAAAGATCCTTGAGCGCGCTTGGGCTCTTTTGGGCCGCGGCATTTGCGTCCGGCTGTCCTGTTTATTCGGACAATGTTTGGCCGGTCGAATGCATCTACGCGACCGACTGTCCCATCGGTTATCGCTGCGCTTCTGGCGGCGTTTGTGTGCTGTCGCCCCCTCACGGTGGACCCATCGGCGACGCGGCCACTGACGTGGGCGACGCGGGCCGCGACACGGGCGACGCGACGACGGATGCGGCGACCAGGGATGCCGTCGTCGAAGGCGGCTCGGGTGATGCGACGCGCGACGGATCCATCGATGCTCCTTCTTCGGGCGACGCCGGTCCGGTGGTCTTTTGCGGCAACCCCAACGACTGCACCGGCGCCGAGACGTGCGCGACCGACGGCGTTTGCCGCGCCGGCAACTGCCTCATGACCCCGTGCATCAATCAATACCAGTGCGGAATCACATCCGGGGGACCTGCCTGCGTGCGCGGAGACGCGAAGGGCTGCGGCGCCGATCGTCAGTGCTTTGCCAACGAACGCTGCGTTGACGGAACGTGCACGTCCCTCGCCGAGCTCTGCACCGATCGCACCCAGTGCGGCGCTGGAAAGGCATGCGCCGATGGACGCTGTGTGGCGACCTGTACCGCCGACGGCCAGTGCGCGCCCGGTTTTCTGTGCCGCACGGCGCTCGGCATTTGCGGCGCCAAGGCGAAGACATGCTTGCATACGGCCGATTGCGGCAGCCACGATCAAGTGTGCGTCGACGGTGCGTGCGTTCCCCGCTGCAGCGCCGTGGGTGCGTGCGGCGCGGGCGGCGCGGCGGGGGTGTGTATCGACAATGGCTGCGTGCCCATCGGCAAGGTTGCGGTTGAATGCGACGGGCAAGGGACACCGACCGGGTGCTCCGCCGGCAACATTTGTCTCCATCACCACTGCTACGCCGCGTGCGGGCAAGACGCAGGCACCTGCAGTGCACAGTCGAGTGCACCCATCTGCAAGACGGTCACGGCGGCGGGCGCGAGCTACGCCGTGTGCGGAACGACCGAGACCCTCGGGTCGGAGTGCGATCTCACCGCGGGCAAACCGTGCATCGATGCGAAAACCTGCGTCGACGGCTATTGTCGCTAGAGCAGAGCACCGGATGGCTGCGCCATCGGTGCTCTAGTCTCTCCCTGCGGGGGCTTCG
>DATHEQ010000173.1:0-11970 GCA_035318505.1 Polyangiaceae bacterium
GGGGCCGGTAATGAGCCACCCACCGTCTGCCAGCGATTCGAAAAGGCGGCGCCCGACGGTTCGCACCGTGTCGCGATCCAAATAGATCATCACATTGCGACACAAGATGACGTCGTTGCCCCACACGCCGGTGAAGAACGACGGGTACTCGTCGAGGGCGAGGTTCAAATACTCGAAGGTGACTTGCTGACGGAGCCGTTCCGCGATCTCGAACTGTTTAGGTTCGCATCTCCGGAAATAGCGATTGACCCACGGTTCGAGCGCGCCGCGCAGCGACCACGCGCCGTAGCGGCCCACACGCGCCTTGGCCAGCGCGGCGCGCGACACGTCCGTGCCGATGAGATGAAGGTTCGCGCCGAGGCGCTGCTCTTCGAAGAGAATGGCCAACGAATAGGCCTCTTCTCCCGACGCACACCCTGCGCTCCACACGCGGAAGGCATGTCCGGTCCCCCGCAGGGCCAAGAGGCCGGGCAGCACGCGCCGGCGAATGAACTCGAAATGACCGGGGTCGCGAAAAAAATAAGTCTCCCCCACGGTGAGCTCGGCGACCCAGTCATCGAACGAGATGCGCCCGGAACCGAGCCCGTCGGCGTAGTCACGCACGTCGGCGATCCCAGCCTTGGCCATGGCGCGGCGTGTCCGTCGCTCGAGTTCGTCGTACCGCTCTGGGACGAAAGAAAGACCGGCATGATCACGGATCGAAACAGCGAGCGACTGCAAGAGCGATTGCGACCAGGCTCCGTCCATCATGACGCCTCGCACGGTGCGCCGAGCGCCTGATCGAGCGTCGCGCTTTCCGCCTCGGAGAGGAACGCATCGACGTCGTGGATGAGGATGACGCCGTCTGCGATTCTCGCGATCCCTGAAATGTAGCGCGTGCCGCTTACGATGCGTTCGGCCTCCATGACGTCATCGCGCGCCACGGTGACGAGCTTCATCGCGCGATCGGTTCGGATAGCGACCACACGATGTCGCGCGCGTGTCACGATGAAATGGTCGGTCAGTTCGACCGGTGGCGACGGCAGTCCGAAACGAACGCGCAGGTCGAAGACGGGCACGATCCGCCCGCGCACGTTGATCACGCCGGCGACGATGCGAGGTGCGGCCGGGAGCGGAGCGATGGCCACCGCGCGCACGAGCTCCACGACTTCGCTCGAGGCAAGTCCATAGGTTCGACCTCCCAAGTCGAATACCAGCAACTCCAATTCGCTGGACGCGGTACTGCCCATCCCCCGTCGACCACCCCTCCGCCGGCTTCCCTCCGCCCCCGGCAGGCGACGCGGATCGCTCGGCCCTTCCACAATACCCAGCATCCGTCGCCTCGGTGAAGCAATCAGCCGCAGCGTGGTCCCCCGCTGCGCCGTGGGTGGCGCGTCGGGAGGATGAGCTCGTATGCCTGATTGCCCCTAATTCGTGCGGAGCACGGGGCAAACGCGCCCCAATTCGCAGCAAGCCCAAGCGGTCATTCGGCCCCGATTCTACGACCGCTTTTTCTTCGGAAATCCGACCAAGTTTCGAGACTTCCGACCTGTCGGGGCGAGTGGTACGAACCGCCTACCCCCGACACCAGCTTTTCAGGGCAGGGCCTGTGCTCGACGGCCCTTCACCGACACGGAGACTCCAAGGAGGAAGCTCAAAATCATCGAACACACGTCGCTGGACGGCGTGATCCAGAACTCTGGCGAAGACGGTTTCCCCTACGGCGACTGGACCGCGCCCTATCGGACCCCCGCTGGCCGGGACGCCATGCTCGCCGCGCATGGCGAGACGTTCGATCTGCTGCTTGGCCGTCGCACCTACGATATGTGGTCGGGCTTTTGACCAAAGGCGCCGAGCAGTCCGTTTGCTGACCGCCTCCATGCAGCAACGAAATGCTACCCACCGTCCGGAAAGTCTTGAATGGGGCCCGTTCGAGGGCGTTGGACCGGACATCGTCGAGGGCATTCGCCGCATCAAGTCGCAGGACGGCCCGAACCTCATCCTCTCGGGTAGCTCCACGCTGACATCGGCGCTGCTCGAACATGGGCTTGCGGATGAAGTCCTGCTGGCCGTCTATCCGGTCCTGTTGGGCACGGGGAAGCGCTTCTTTGCGGCGGGGACGCCGCCACGCTCATTCGAGCTCGTCAGCACGAAAGCCATGCCGTCCGGCATCATCGTCAATATTTACAAGGTCGCCGGGCCTTTGAAGACCGCATAGTTCGACGACGCGACATCGTCAGTGAATACCGGAACGTCGTAACCTAGCAGGCATGAAAGAGGTGATTGGTGTGGCTCGCCAGATCTGGCCAGTCACGCGTGCCGAGGTGGCTCGGGCGACACAGTCACCGTCAGATCGTAGATGCCGTCGTCGTCATCGTCCTCGTCGTCAGCGGGGTCGAAAATCACCGTGAACTGGACCAGGATGCCCGAGGCATTGCCCTCGATCGCCGCGTCTCCGCTGTGGAGGGCGTCGAAGGACGGGATCAGCACCGATGCCCGATCAACGGGGCTCAGGTCGTCGAGCTCGACGAGTTCGAATTCGGCCGCGCCCGTATACCGAACCAGATCCACTTGCGGCAAGTCACGCCTTGCATCGTCGTCGAATTCGAGGTCGTCACTGTTTGGAATGTGAACTCGAGTCCGCCCATTCACCGAGACGTTGACCTGAATGTCGTCGGAGCCCCATTCGCTTCCGAATGTGCCGTTCGTCTCGTCCCGGCAAAACAATTGAGCCAGCTTGCCCGCGTGCGACGCGGGGTTCGCCGGATTGCCGTAGAGGTAGCTGATGTCCGAGCGCAGCGTCACCTGAAACGTGGAGGCCTTGAAGTTCCTACCTTCACGGCGGACCAAGATGTAGCCGGTCAGGGGTCGGTCGTAGGACGCCGTCGCCGTGACCTCGGCGTCGGCGCGCCGCTCGTCCATGCGTTCGAAGCCGCCGCCGGGCGCGCGCCCGAGGACCAGCACACCGAATGCGCGCGTCTCCGACGAGACGAGAACGGTCGAGGTGACGTGAAGGCTGCCGTCCGGCTCGGTGTCGAACGCGGCGATGTACCAGACCGAGTCGAACTCGTTGAAAGGAGTGCTGGGATCGTCGTTGCTGTGGGGACCGCTGGTGTTCGCCTCGCCAAACTCGGTGATGCCGCGCAACAATGGGATTGCGTCGCGCGGTCCGGTCCCGCCGAATCGGTGCACACGCAGTCCGTAATGCGCTTCACCCCGTCTGTCGGGCAGCGACACCCGCAAGTAGAACGGCGCAGTGGGCAACGCAAACCGCGTTTGGCCGGCGTTGTCGAGCGGGCCCGCATCGTCCAGCGTGGTGAAGGGGATGACGGGCGCCGAGAGGTTATCGGCAGTGTAGACGTGGAGCTGTACTCGGGGGGCGCCTTCCGTGAGCTGGATGTTGTAGGCGCCGCGCTCTTGGATCCGGTACCAGTGCATCTGGCCTTCCACGAGCAGCCCGCTGGCGGTCGCGTCCGCACCCGGACGAATCGACGTGGCGTTCCCGGACGCATCGACGGGGAGCGGCTCTGCGGTGAGCACGGAGGCGAAGGGCCGGTCTACGTCGAGATCGATCCGGACGGGCGAGTGATCGCTCGTATAAGCCGTCGGTGCGGGGCCCGACGTCGCGACGTCGTACGCAATGCACATGTGCTGGAGCAGCAGCCGGTCGGTCGAAGGTCCGCGTGAGCGGACCGCGTAGTCCAGGCGCTCTACCTGAGCCGTGATTCCGCGATCGAAGTCCTCAGCCAGCAGCGTGCGACCCGGGGCAATCTCACCGGGGCACTGCTCTCGAGTCCAAGCATCCAACAGGTCTTCCGTGAAGTGGCTACCGGCCTTATCGAACAGGGCCGTCCACTCGGCGCCGTAGCCGTCCCGGTGCTTCACGCCGTCCACGTTGAGATCGCCGCAAAGCAACACCTCGGATTCGCGAACATTGCCCGCCATCTTGCTCAGCAGATTGAACGCCTGCTCGAGCTGGATTCGTCGTGTCACCGCGTGCGCGGCGACGAGAGCGGTGGTGTCGGCTTGCGTGTGCGACGTCAGCAAGTGAATGGGACGGCCATCGCCGCGGAGCAACCGTGCATAGAGAACGCCCTTGGCTGCGAACGCGTCGTCTCCACCCGACTCCGAGAACATCTCGAACGCCGTCGCGGGGATCGACGCGGGGAGACTGATTCCGCGCGCCTCCGTCGCGTCTCGGAGGTCCTGCGGCACCGGAATGTTGTCGAACGGCAGCTTGCTGAACAGCATGAGCCCGGAGTCCTCGAACTTGTTGGTGCCGAACACCAAGCCCAAGGTTCCAATCGCCCCCGCCACGATCGCGAGCGCGGCCCCCCCGGGAACAACGGCGCTGAATGCAGCAACACCGAAGGCGATTTCAGTCACCACCGCCATGCCATCGGCGTCGGATTTCCGGATCGAATGCGGGTACGCGCCCTCGAGCGCCGTGACCAGAGCGTCTCTACCGTCCTCGTCGAAGACCTCCTGAAAACAGAGAACATCGTACTGCTGGGGGCTCGTCAGGATCCGCGCGGCGATGGTCTTCGCCCGCTTTTCGACGCTCGTGTACGGCGTCAGCGAGCCTTGCGCGCCGACCTCCATCGCCCAGGATCGCATTTGAACGTTGTAAGTGAGCACGCGGAGCGAAGTCGTCATGGTGGTCTCACGGCAGCAGGCAGATCGAGGTGGGACGGCGTACGCCTAGCTTTTCGAGCGAGCGATCCGCGAACGTGGACCACACGCCGCTGCTTCGATCGACCACGACGAGCGCGCCGAGCGGCACGACGCAGACGATCAGCCGCTCATCGCTAACGGCGGCGACGGCCATGGGTCCGGCCAACAGCGGATCCGCAAACGTTTCAGTCACGCCGTCGGAAGGCGTGGTGAGAAATGCCAGTTGCCGCGCGATCAGGTCGGCGACGACGATGGCGCCGTTCGGCCGCAGTGCAAGCGCGGCCGGACCGCGCACTTCACCCGCGGCAGTAGCGCTCCAGCCGTCGTCATCGAGCGTGGACAGGCGCACGACGCGCGCAGCGCCGGGGTCGGCGACGATCACGCCGGCCGCGTCGGCCACCACCGCGATCGGCTCGGCGAACCGTCCGATGGCCAGTGGGTCATCCCCGGTCGGTCCGCCTTTGATCCCGTAGGACTCCCAGCCGTCGGCGCTCATCGAATCCACGGCGACGATCCGGTGGTTGCCGGTGTCCGCCACGTAGATACGATCGCCCGGACCCGTTGCCACGCCACTCGGGAATCGGAGCTCGCCCACGCCCGAGCCGAGCGTGCCGAAGCTCGCGAAGTCCGCGCCGTCCAGCCCGATGGCGACGACTCTATGGTTCGCGCGGTCAGCAAAGGCCAAGCGACCATCCGACAGGTGTGCAACCCCGTACGGCTGCGACGCGACCTTGCCCGGCGGCACGACGAGTTTCAGCGGTGGCTGCGCGGCGTCGGCGGGCAGGACGACGATCCCGCTGCGCAAATCGGTCAAAGCCAGACTCGGCATGTTGCTCCTTGTGGACGAGAGATGGGATGCGCCCGCGTTGGCGAGCGACTGCCGGATGAAGCGCGGGCACCGAATCCCCGGCGAGGAGCAACGCGCATTGCCCTTTGGCGGTAACCGCACCAATTCGAGCTCATCTTGCAACTTGTCAGAACCCGACCGCGCCGCGGATGTGAGGCGCGAAATTCGCTGGATGGCCGATCCGCCAGCTCAGCAACCAAAGACCAGAGTTACATGGCCCGTGGCGCCCTCGGCGCATGGCGGCGATTGCTGCCAACGCGTAGCCGTCGACCCGTACGTTCGATCCAGCGGTTCACAAAATCATCGACGGCTGGGTCTTCATGATTGTCGCGCGTTCAAGACGACAAAGGCGCTACCTCGTTGGCGAAGCCGGCGGGCACTTCCGAATCGAAGGGATCATTCACCATGCACTCCACAGATCATTCTAGGATGCCGAGGTTGACCTACTGGCTTGGCGTTGCCGCATGCTCTGGCATTCTCGCCTCAGCTTGCAGCATGCAACAAGCTGACGAGGATGAAGTCCGCTCGTCGGGCCAGGTCGAGGTCGCTTCAACCGCAGCGTCAGCCATCGAGCCATTGACGGACGCTCCCATGAGCCCCGTGGAGACGTCCCGGGTCGCGGCCGGTTGCTTCGACATTTCCTGTTCTTCAACGCGAGATTGTCGGACGACGTGTGACGTCGAGGCCAGATGCGCGCTCCGTCGAGACGACCCATTTCATTCGTTTCATCGTTGCTATTACCCCTAGTGTGACGGCTCCAACGTTCACCCCTTCTGCGATGCCGCCGTTCGTGACGGCGGCATCGCGGCAAGGGGCAGGCCGGGCGTCGATGCGGCCATCGTGGGTGGCGTCGACTGCGAGCCCCGCCGGAAAGCGCAGGCGCTCCGCGCCGACCTCAGCTCGACGTAGTGCAGCCGGCGGGCCACCTTCGTCACGTGGGTGCGCGGCGCCCGATGCCCGACGCCTGGATCTCCGAGCGGACCGGGACACCCATCGGAGGAGATGATCGCGCGCTACACACGCGACCGCGCAAACGCTCGCCGACCTCCGCTACGAACCGTTCCCCGACGTCAGCGGCGCCATCCCGGAGCTCTCGCCGTTGCCCCCCCCGCTGTCCGCGGCGCCTCTTTTACTGCCCGATTCTTCGACCGCTTTTTCTTCGGAAAACCGACCAAGTTTCGAGACTTCCGACTTGGTCGGGGCGAGTGGATTCGAACCACCGACCCCTAGACCCCCAGTCTAGTGCGCTAACCAGGCTGCGCTACGCCCCGAACCGCTGCCACTGACATCGAGACAGCGCGCGCACCCTAGTCGACTGGCGGACTTTTGCAAGCCAGGCATTCCAGATGGCGCCATGGTTCGGCCCGTCGCGACCCTAACGACACCCGACGTCGCTCGCCCCCCGGCTCGACCCGCGCCGTCGCCACAGGTACCTTTTCCTGAGAAATGGCGGACACGGCGGCGCGCTCGGCCCTCTTGGCGTCGTTGGCGCTCCACGCGACCGCGCTCACGCTGAGCTTCGGCCGCGGGCCGCGCGCGATGGCCGAGAAGGCGACGTTCACCGATTTTTGGGCCGGGAACACATTCGAGGTCCCCGAGCTGATAGGGGATCTCGCCTGGGAAGCGCCCGCGTCGGAGGCATTGGAATCCTCCAGTGAGATCAATGCCGAAGGGGTTGATACCTCGCGTTCTACCCGAACCGCGCCGGACCCCCCGACCGCAAACCCGACCACGACCGCGGACCCGACGAGGGCTGCGAATCCAACCGCGACCGCCCTTCGCGCGAAGGCGAAAGGGGCGCGTGCTCGGGCCGAAGCGCGCGGCGCCGCTTCGGCCAACGCTGGGCCGACAAGCGCTGGCAGTGAGGGCAGCGCAAGCTCGGGGGTCTTTGGCGGGGAGGGTGCGGCGGCGGGGGTGCGCGATCTCGTACGCTCCTTCGTGCGGGCGATTCCCATCGTCGCCAGCAGTGATCCGGTTTGGGCTACGCTGCCGCTCGGTGCGGCGGGTTCGGCGGAGGTGACCCTCGGTCTCAATGGAGAAGGAAAGCCCTTTGCGGCCGAGCCGCTCGAATCAGCGACGCCGGCGCACCTGCGGCGGCTCGTGCACAAGACCCTCTCCGTGATGTCGAGTGGGCGCTTCGGGGTGCCTAGCAGCGATGTGCCGGCTGCCGAGCAAAAGCTCAGGATCGCCGTCGCCGTGACGCAGCAAGAGGCGCCGGCGGATCGCGACGTCGCGTCGGGGGGCGCCTTTGGCCTCCGCTTCGAGCCAGCGGATGCGCATCACGTGAGCCGCGCGTTTTTCACGCTTGCCTCGGGGCGCCGCGTGGAAGTGAGCGTGCGACAGCTCTCGTTGCACTGAAATCGAGGCGTGGAAATCTAGCGCATGCGCGCCAGGTGACGCGCGATACGGATGTGCAGCGCGTTCGAAAGCTCCACGTCTTGCGCGCAGACCTCCGCGAAATCGTCGGCGCGAAGGCGCATGAGACGCGCGTTTTCGACGACGAGCGGCAACTCCCCCTCGCGCGCGACGCCCATCAGCGATTCCAGGAACAAAACGCCGGACGGGCCGAGCACGCGTCCGTCGGCGAGGACGACCTGTCCGCTCACGATGATGTACGAGACCCAGTCGTTGGCAACGAGCCGTGGCACGCGCTCGTTCTTGACGATCTCGACCTCGACCGCCGCCGCCAGCGCGGCGAGCACGGAGGCAGCGGGCAAGTCCTCGAGCAGGGCGGAGTGGCGCGCGACCTGGATATCGCTCGAGACGGGGCCCGAGCTCGGCCCGTCATCGCCCGCGTTGCGAGCCACGAACCGCTCGCAGATATCGACGACGAGCGCCGTCGCGTTGTCGTGCCCTCCACGATGAAGGGCGTAGGCAACGAGCGCCTTGGCGGCTTCGTCCGCGTTTCCCGGGCGGAGCAACTGGGCCATGACGGTCTCGCTCTCGATGGCGCCGTGAATCCCATCGGAGCAAAAGAGCAGCCGGTCTCCGCGGGTTAGCTCCACGAAACAGGTGTCGACCGAGACGGTGGGGGAAATGCCGACCGCGTTGACGAGGGGATTCATGCGGCGGCGTCCCTCCACCGTCACGCGCGGCGTGGTGCGCATCGTCCCGGCGGCCAAGAGCGATTCGAAGAGGGCGTGATCGTGCGTCAGCTGAATGACCGTGGAAGAGCGCGCCAAATACACGCGGCTGTCACCGGTGTGCGCGACGAACGCGCGATCGCGGCTGAGGAGCGCAACATCGAGCGTCGTCCCCATACCGCTCGCCTCTTTTCGGTCTTCCGCTTCGGTGCGGATGGCGAGGTTGGCCCGCTGCACCGCCTCCCGCAGAAGGCCGAACATGGCGTGACGCGCTTCGAGCGACGGATTTTTGGGAAAACGATCGAGAATGCGGCGCGCGGTCTTTTCGCGCATGAACGCGGCCACCGTGTCGATGGCGAGCCGCGCTGCCACCTCGCCGGCGGCGTGCCCGCCCATGCCGTCGGCCAGGCCGAAAAGCGCGAGATCGGGGAAGATCGCCAGCGCGTCTTCGTTGTTCTTACGGACCTTGCCGACGTCACTGCTTCCCGCGAACTCGACGCGGAAGTCGAAACGGGGAATGGGGACGGCCACGACCACCCATTACACCCGAATGCAGCTGTGCCCGCTACAAGAACTGGCGAACCGGGTAGGCGAGCCACGACAAAACCCGATGGACGAGCGGCTGTTCTTTCCACCTCGCCAGCGAGAGCTCGGTCGCGTTTTTCAAGTCTTGCTCGAACGAGGCGCGCGCCAGCCGGGCCACGCCCGCATCGTAAATCGCGACGTTGCATTCTCGGTTGTAGCGGCGCGAACGAGGATCGAGGTTGTAGGTGCCGATGGTGGCCAACGTTTCGTCGAAAACAGCGGTTTTCGAGTGGAGAACGCGCCCTTGGTAGGCAAAGACGCGCACTTCGCTCTCCAGCAAACGGCCGATGATCGAGCTCATCGCCATGGACACCACCCACACGTCGTTGATGCCGGGGATGAGGACCCGGACGTCGACGCCGCGACGGCGCGCCGCGTGAAGCGCGGTCAGCATGATGGGGCCCGGGAGAAAATAGGGATTCGTGATGTCGACGCGTTGCTGGGCGTGACGGATGCCCTTCAGATACGTGTTGCGGATGCTGCGCCTCGGACCGTGATGGTTGGCAAGCACGATCACGCGCCCCAACACCTTGCGTCGCAGTCGACGGGCGTCGGCTGGCGGCGTACGCCCTTCGCGTCGCCACGTCTCGAAGAAGAGCGAGCGCAGGTCGGTCGCAATCGGTCCGCGCATTTCGACGCCGTCATCGCGCCAGTTCTGTCCGCCGTCTTCGACGGGAAGCCACGGATCGCCGATGTTCATTCCTCCGATGAACGCAGTGTGGCTGTCGACGACTAGGATCTTGCGATGGTCGCGTTGATTGAGCGCCTTGACGTTGAAACGACGCCGCAGCGGCGAGATGGGGGCAAACTCGATGACCTGCCCGCCCGCCGCCAGCACGGGTTGCCACATCGACCAGGGGGCACCGATGCTGCCGATGGAATCGAAGCTGACGCGCACGTCGACGCCCTGCGCAGCTTTGGCCGCCAGCGCATCGCGAAAGCGAAGCCCCGCTTTGTCGCCTTGAATCCAGTACATCTCGAGCAGGATCTCGTGCTTGGCGGCGGCGATCGCATCGAGCATGGCTGGGTACACCTCGCGGCCGTCACGCAAAAGGCGAACGTGGTTGCCGTCGACGTCGAGAAAACTTCCTGACCTCGTGAGCTCGCCGAGGGGCGCTGACGCTTCGCGTTCATGCTCGGCCTCGGGCCTGTCACTCGCGCGGATGTCTTCCACCGGTCGCATGCTAGCTTCTCGCCGTCATGCGGGCTCTTGCGATCGACACATCGACGGAGACGGCAGGTGTCGCGCTCTGCGACGGGGCCGTGTGTGCCGCACGCACGGCGAGCGGCGCCAATGCCGCGTCGTTGGCCGCGCCCGGACAACACGGCGAACGCCTTCTCGGTATCATCGACGCCCTGTTGCACGAAGCAGAGTGGAAAAGGCGCGATCTCGAGCTCGTCGCATGTTGCCTCGGGCCGGGCTCTTTCACCGGTGTGCGGGTGGGACTGGCGACGGCCAAGGGCATCGCGCTCGCGCTCGGGCTGCCCATCGTCGGCGTCGGCTCGCTCGAGGTCATGGCCTCTCTGCACTTCGCTCGCCTCGGTGCGACGGCGCAATCGGATGAAGGAGCCGTCGCTCTGCTCGATGCGCGCAAGGGCGAGGTGTTTTGGGCCGCCTACGCGAGCGATGGCGCGCTCATCGCCGGTCCCGGACATGTGGCCGCGGTGCAGATCGGCGACATCCGGGGCCGCATCGCCCGGCCGAAACTAACGTTTCTCGGAGAAGTTGCGCGCCGTCTACCGCTCGATCCCGCGCATATCGCGACGGCGCCGGAGACCGACCGACCCGACCCCGTTCATCTTGCGCGCTTGGGCATGGCGATGTTCGAGCGCCGCGGCCCCGACGATCTCGATGCCCTGGAGCCCACGTACGTAAGGCCGCCCGACATCACGCTACCCGCAGGGTCATCGTAGCGCGAGCGCCCACCCGTGAACCCGCGGCAGAGCGCCTCGCCGCGGAAGGTTGGTGGTAAGGTCGACGGTGCGATGGAGGATTTCGGCACCGGCGAGCGCGAGAGGCTGCTGCAGCATTTCGGCAAACGCCTGACGGCCGGACAAGTCATCTACCGCGAGGGGGAGCTCGGTAGCGAAGCTTACCTGTTGCAAGAGGGCAGGGTGCGTCTCATCAAGCGGGTGCGCACCGCCGAGCGCAGCCTCCTCGTGCTCCGCCCCGGCGATCTGTTCGGCGAGTCCGCGTTCATCGCCGGCGCGCCGCGATCGTCGACGGCCATCGCGCTGTCGGACGGGATGACGCTCGCCTTCGACAATGCGACGTTCCAGAACCTGCTCGAAAATAATCGACCCGTCGCGTCGCGCGTCGTGCAGCAGCTCGTGCGGCGTTTGCGCGACGCCGAGGATCAGATCGAGATCATGATGCTGCGCGACACGCAGTCGAAAATCGTCAACGCGCTGCTCAAGCTGGCGCAGCAAACCGAGCTCGACGCGCGCGGCGCGGCGTTTTTGCAGATATCGCCCATGGAGCTTTCGACGCGCGTCGGCATGGACGTCGAAACGGTCAAGCGCGGCGTGCAAAAACTCCGCGAGGGGCAATATCTTCGCGTGATCGACGAGCGGGTCGAGATCCCCGACGTCGATTCCCTGAAGCGCCTCTTCGCGTTGCTCGGATTGAAAGACGAGATCCAAGGTTCGGACGTGCTGCCCGCAGCGGTCGCCGAACGCACGAGCGGGCGCGCTCCTCCCTGAATGTCCCGACCAGTAGGTCGTGTGCCTACCTGAACGTTAGGGCCTCGGGGGCGGGCACCTAGAAGCTCCCCTCGAGAGCGTGGTCGTAAGTTCACGATT
>DATHEQ010000174.1:0-19617 GCA_035318505.1 Polyangiaceae bacterium
CGGTCTCGGCATCGGTGAGCTCGACGGCCGTCGCACGGCCGTTGCGGAAGAGCGAGCGCCGCACGCGGTACGATTCCTCGGCCGCGGCGAGACCCTGCGTCGTACTCTCCACGGCGGCTAGCGCTTCGCGCAGCGCGTTGCGCGTCTGGGTGACCTCGATGCGAATGCCATCCTCGAGCGCCTGCTTCTGGGCGGCGAGGCTGGCGGCGCGCGCCTCGAGGTTGCGACTGGAAGCGCCGGCCAGACCGATGTCATTCGGCGAATAGGTGAGCTGCACGCCGACGTCCCATGTCGCTTGGAAGGCGTCTTGCTGCGGAAAGATGCGCTGGTTCGGGTTCGCGTAAATGATGTCGCCAAAGGCGTCGATGCGCGGATAGTTGCCGGCGCGGGCCACCTTGGCCTGGCCGCGCAGACCGTCGGACGACTGTTCCAGCGATTTCAGCTCGAGGCGCGCGGACCCCGCTTCGGCCCAGAGGGCGGCGAGGTTGTCCTCACCTTGCACTTTGGGCACGTCGTCGTTCATCGATTCGCCGACTTCGTATGCGGCGGGCGCCGGATCGTGCATCGCCACGCGGATCTGGGTCTCGGTGATTTCCGTCAGGCTCTTGGCGCGTTCCTGCAAAAGACGACTCCCCGCCACTTGCGACTCGATCCGCAGCACGTCCGCCTTCGAAACCGTGCCTGCATCGAAGGCGTGCTGGGCGTCGACGAGGTGCGCCCTAGCTTGCAAGAGGGCTTGCTCGGCCACCACTTCTTGGAGCTTGGCTCGGACCCAGCTGTAGTAAACGGCTTTGGCGTCCGTCGTCGATTTGAGCCGAGCGGCGCTCTCCGCAAACCTCGCCGCGTTTTGGTTCTTCGTTGCTGCGGCGTAGCCTTGCGGGATGCGAAGAAGATAATCGGAGAGGGGAACGTTCAGCGTCGCCTGGAGGATGGTCTGGTTGAGCAAGACGGGGAACGAGAACGCCGTCGCGAACAGCTGGGGCGGTGGCTGGTTGGGGTCGATGACGACGGGACCGGGGGTCTGGGTTACGACGACGTAGCCATTGCCGATCGAAGGCACGTCGATGGGGGACAGCCGCGTGTAGCGTCCCGTCGCGCTGAGCCGCGGGAAATACGCGACGAGCGCCTGATCGACCTGTGCGGCGGCCGCTTCGAGGTCTTCCCTCCTCGCCTGGACGTCGAAGCTGGTCGCCTCGGCGCGGGAGCCCACGACGGCCGAAGTGAGGCCGCCGGGCCGTCCCAGCACGCTCCCCAGCTTGCTCTGGAGCGTGGCTGCCTCGCTTTCGCTTCCTGCCGCGGGGGCGTTCTGGGGGCCCGCTTGCGCGAGCCCGGCGGCGAGAAGCGTGCTTCCGAATGCGAGAGAGCCGACAATGCGCGTGGTGGTGATACGGAACGTTCGTTTCATGAGGGGACTCCGGAGGGACAGAAAACGGGGGAAGGGCTCACTCACGCCACCGGCTCCGCGACGGCGTCAATCGTATCGATTTCGTCTGACCCATCATCGACATCGGCGCTCCGCCCGAAGCGCCGCGCGAGCCAGAGTCGCGCGTCGTCGAAGAGCGAGTAGGCCACGGGTGTAACCAGGAGCGTGAGCAAGAGCGATAGGGACTGACCACCGACGACGACGCCAGCGGTAGCGCGATTGAAGCCAGCGCCGATGCCCGACGAGAGCAACAGCGGCGCCATGCCCGCGACGAAAGCGAGGGTCGTCATCAGGATGGGGCGAAGCCGATCGCGGTTGGCGGTAAGAATCGCCTCCAAGCGCTCCATGCCGGCGGCGCGGAGCTGGTTGGTATGGTCGATCTGCAGAATCGAATTTTTCTTGACCACGCCGAAGAGCACCAGGATGCCGAGCATCGAGTAGATGTCGAGCGCCTGTTTGAAGGCAAGGAGCGACACCAGCGCGAACGGCAGCGTGAGCGGCAGGCAGAGGAGGATCGTGATGGGGTGGAGCCACGACTCGAGCTGCGCCGCGAGGATGAGGTACATGAACACGAAGGACAGCCCGAACGCGACGAGAAAACCCTGCGCCGCGCGCCCCATCTCCTTGGAGCGGCCCATCGGCTGCGCCGTATAGCCCGGCGGCAACTCGAGACCCGCCAGCACCGTCTTGAGACCGTCGGCGACGGCGCCCTCCGAGGCATCGGGGGCAACGTTGGCGAAGAGCGTCACTTGGCGGCGACGGTTCAAACGGTTGATCTCCGAGGCGCCCGTGGAGCGGCTGAGCTCGACGACGTCGAGCAGCGGCACGGTGCCGAGGCGCGCCGAAGGTACGGTGAGGAGCGACAGCCCCTCGACGTTGGCACGATAGGCCTGGTCCGCGCGGACGTGCACTTCGTACTGCTCGCCTTTCTCTTCGTAGGTGGACACTTTGACTCCCCCCACGAGTAGGCGGAGCGCGTTCGCGACGTCAGCGACTTGAACGCCGAGGTCGGCGGCCTTGTCGCGGTTGATGTGCACCGCGATCTCCGGCTTGCCGGCCACGAGCGTGCTGTCGACGTCGACTGCACCCCGAACCTTGGCCAGCCCGGCTTGCGCTTTCTCCGCGAACTCGGAGAGCCGATCGAGATCGGGCCCGCTCATGACGTACATGATCGTCGCCTGGGCGCCCCCGCCGGAGAAAAGCGCCACTTCCGATGCCTTGACGCGAAGGTCCTTGGGCTGCTTGCTGAGGACCTCGCGACGAATGCGGTCCATCGTCTCGTCCTGGCTCAGCGCGCGCTCGGCGGGCTCGGTGAGCTTCACGTAGACGCGGGCGAAGTTCGGCGTGCGCTGCTCGGTGTCGCCGATGGTCACGAGGGTCGACGCGACGCCATCGAGACCGCGGACTTCGCGCGCGACCCGCTCGCCGAGGATCTTGGTGGATTCGAGGCTCGTCCCTTCCGGAGCGCGCAGCTGCACTTCGAGCTGCGCTTCGTCGCTCTTCGGCAAGAAACCCTTGGGGACGATCTTCATGAGCGGGACGATCGAGGCGAGCGTCGCCACCGAGGCGACCACCGCCACCCATCGGCGCCGCATCACCCACGCCAGAATTACCATGTAAGCGCGCTCGACGGGGAGGTACACCACGTCGACCAACCGCTCGAGGAGCGGCTTCTTCTCGGCGCTCTTTCCTTCCCCGTCGTGCCGCACCGGGCGATGGACCTTCATCCAACGCGCGGAGAGCATCGGCGTGAGAGTGAAGCTGACGAGCAGCGACACGCCGATGGCAAACGCCATCGTGAGCCCGAAGCTCTTCAAGAAGCGCCCCACGATGCCGCCCATGAACGCGACGGGGAGGAACACCGCGATGAGCGAAAGCGTCGTCGCCAGAACGGCGAGACCGATCTCTTTGGTGGCCAGGATGGCGGCGGGAAAGGGCTTGTACCCTTTCTCGTGGATGAAGCGGTGAATGTTCTCCAAAACCACGATGGCGTCGTCGATGACGATGCCGACCGCGAGGGCCAGCGCCAGCAAGGTGATGGTGTCGAGCGTGAAGCCCTCCACCCACATGAGCGCGAAGGTCCCGATGATCGAGACTGGGATGGCGACCGCCGCGATGATGGTGCTGCGGAGGTTGCCGAGGAAGAGCAGCACGACGGCCGCGGCGAAGAGACCGCCGAGCACGAGGTGCTCTTTGACGGCGTCGATGCTGGTGCGGATGGTGCCGGAGTTATCGCGTACGACGCTGAGCGAATACCCTGGCGGGATCGAACCTTTGACCTCGTCGAGCCGCGCGCGCACCTGGTCGACCACGGCGACGGTGTTGGAGCCGGACTGTTTGCGGATCGAGAGGAGCACCGCGGGAACGCCGTCGTGAATGGCGGCCGTTTCCGCCTCTTCTTTGCCGTCTTCGACGTGGCCGAGGTCCTCGACGCGCAGCGGGTGGCCATCCTTTTGTGCGACGATGAGGGCCGCCATCTCGGCGGCACTCTCGGCGCGGCCGTGAATACGCAGTGTCAGTTGCTCGGGACCGGTGTCGACGTGACCGCCGGGCGAAGTGAGGTTCTGCAAGCCGATGGCGCGCTGCACATCGGCCGCGCTGAGACCCGCCGCGCGCATCTTGATGGGGTCGAGCCAGATGTTGATCTGGCGCTTGGTACCACCCAGGAGGAGCACTTGCCCAACGCCGGGCACATTTTCGATTTGACGGCGGATCTGGCGATCGGCGACCTCGGTAACCTCGCGGATCGGCTTGTTGGCGTTGACCGAAACGTAGAGCACCGGTGTGGCG
Source organism: Polyangiaceae bacterium (assembly GCA_035318505.1). GTDB lineage: Bacteria > Myxococcota_A > Polyangia > Polyangiales > Polyangiaceae > DASWDH01. The sequence continues at coordinate 4,214 of DATHEQ010000174.1, forward strand.
TCGGGATCCATCTTGGAGATGACGGGCGAATCGATGTCCTTGGGAAGGAGGGGCACGATGCGACCCACGTGGTCGCGCACCTCTTCGGCAGCTACGTCCACGTCCTTGTCGAGCGTGAAGGTGACGAATACCTGGGAAACACCCTCGCTCGACGTCGAGCGAAGCTCGTCGATGCCGCTGATGGTGTTGATGGCTTCCTCGATCTTGTCGGTGATCTCCGTTTCCACTTCGCTCGGCGCCGCGCCGGGCAGGCGAGTCACGACGGCGACGGTTGGAAAGTCGACTTTGGGAAACCTATCGATGCCGAGCTGGAAGTAACCGACCGCTCCGATGACGGTGATGAAGAGAATGAGCACCGTCGCGAACACCGGACGCTTGACGCTGATTTTGGCGAGCCATTGCATGGTGATTCGATCTCCGTAGACAGTAAGCCTTGGCTATTGATGCGCGTTACTCGACGCGCAGCCCGTCACGCACGTCGCTGGCGGCGACCTTCACGACGCGTTCACCGGAGGCGACGCCGCGAACGATGGCGACCACATCGCCCATCTGGTCGCCGGCTTCGACGATCCGTTCTTCGAGGTGCTTCTCGCGATTGACGACGAAGACACGGCGGGCCGAGCCTTCCTCGCGCAGCGCGGTCCGCGGCACGACGGGTGTGCTGGCCGTACCGAGCTCGACCCTCGCCTGCGCGAACATTCCCGGGCGGAGCTTGTGATCGGCGTTGTCGAGGACGGCTTCGACCACGAGATCGCGGCTCGAGCGGCGCACCGCGGGCCCGACGTATTGAATCTTCGCGGGGAACTCGCGATCGCCGAAGCTCGCCAGCCGAAAGCTTACCGTCTGGCCTTCGGTCACGCTGCCCACTGCGGCCTCGGGGACCGACAGCTCGAGGCGCAGCTTGTCGATGTCGACCAGGCTGACGACGCGCGTGTCGGGACGAACGTACTCGCCCGCCGTGACGAGACGTTCCATGACGATGCCCGCGAACGGGGCGCGGATGCTGGAATCGCCGACCGCCCTGCCCGCCTGACCCGCGCGCGCCTCCGCAGCGCGGTTCGACCATTGCGAAGCCTCGCACTGCGCGCCTTGACGCTCGTACTCCGCCTTGGAGATAGAACCCTCTTGATACAGCCTGCCAGAGCGCTCGCAATCGAGCTTGGCTTGCTCGCTGCGAACCTTGGCGGCGCGCGCTTCGGCGCTCGCTTCGGCCTGCGTGAGCGCGGCCGAGCGCGCATCGACGATAGCGAGGAGCTCCCCCTTGCCGACGAACGACCCGCGCTCGACGTAGGTGCGCTGCACCTTGCCCATGGTGTCGGCGGCGACATCGGCCTTCTGATGGGCGACCAGCGTGCCGGTCAGGGTAAGAAAGCGCGGTACCTCGCGCTCACCAACAGCGATGGTTTCGAGGTTGACGACGGGGTCGTCCTTCTTGTGCTTGATGTCGGCAGCTGCCGGCTTGCACCCGGCGGCGCCGAGGCTTGCCCCGAGCGCGGTCAGCGCGATGATGCCCAGCGTCGTCTTGTCGTTCGTTGCGGAACCCATGCGGTCCTCCTTGGATGCTTGCGACGCCGCATATTCCACGAAGCGTGCCACCCATCACGTTGGGCATAACCGTGGGGAATGCCTGGAGTTCGCGCGAACGGCGCGGATGCGGATTGCCCGCCGCTCGCCGTCGTCCGCGGACAAGCGGACGCATGTCCGCAATCCTCTGGCGCGATCAGGTCCGATCGCTCGAACGGGGTTGCTCTTTCGTTGGGGGCGGCGACACGTACGGCCAGAGCGCCGCTTTCACGTCGCTCGGCAGCACCTCGTCGAGGTATTCGAGCGCGGTACCGCGCAGGTTCTCGTCACTACCGGACAGCGCCGTCAATGCGAGCCGCATCGGCTCCCGCTCGAACACGAGGGCGAGAATGCTGAAGACGTGCTGCAGGCTGCGGCTCGTTCGATCGCGCAAAAAACCATCGATCAGCGGGGCGTCCCCTTCTTCATCGACGGCGGCGAGCGGCGGCTGGTGTTGCCAAAGCTTGCGATCGAGATCGACCTCACGCCGAACTGCGGTCAGCGCGCTTTCCTTGGATATCGTCAGATGACGCGCGTCGTGGGTGATCTTGAGCAGAGTGAGCCCGCATTGGTAACGGACCTCGAAGCTGTCGTCGAGCAGCCCCTCCATGAGACTATCGACCGCGCGCTGCGACGTGCAGGCCGACATCACGCGCGCCACGCGGCGGCGCACGGCGGCCGGCGCGGCGCGATCGAGCAGCGCGTCCGTCAGCTGCCCGGTGATGCGGTTGGCGACGGTGCGCAGCGCTTTCACCGCGTCCCTTTGCACCTTGTCGTTGGCCAAGAGCACGATCGCGTGCGGCGCCAGGCGGGGGTCGAAAGACGGCTCTTCGAGAGCGGTGCGGATGCGCGGAATGTCGCCCGAGAGCAGCACCGAGGTCTGCACGGCGAGGTAATCGGCCACCGGAGACGTCACTGACGGTGAAACGGATGGCGGACGTTGCAAGAGAGCGGCGGACAGCGTCGCGGAGGTCGATCCGGGCATAACCGACGGCGACGAAGACGGCACCGCGCCGGGAGGGACCGATCCGGCGCCGGCGTCATGCATGTCGAACCAAGCAAAGGGCGACGTCATCTCGCCCGAAATGAGCAAGTTCTCGCGACGGAGCGCGGCGATTTCCTTCATGAGGTCTTTGCGGTCCATGCGCCCGAACGTCTGGGAAAGGCCGAGCTCCGGACGGGCACGCCCTTGCAGCGCGGGGGCGACGGTCAGATTCTCCTCGAGGAGTCGCACGTACCCCGTTTGCAGGCGACGCGTGAGGAAGATGGAAAAGATCGCGAGCCCCAGAACGACGACGAGCAACGCGCCCGGCACGAGACTCGGCAAAAGAGCGAGCATGGAAAGGGCGAAACCACTGCCGAAGGTCGTTCCCAAGCGATCGAATGCCACGTCGATGACCGTCTTGGTGGGGCGCTTTTTTTCGAGCGGAATGGGACCGAAGAGCAGCTCGTAACCGCTGCGGTAGAGCGAATTGCCGAGCGCAGCCATGGCGCCGCGCAAGAGCACCGCGCTCCACAAGCGCGGTACGAGCGCAGCCACCCCAGAACCGGCGATCGCGAAGAGCGGAAGCGTCGCCATCGCGCCCACCAAGCCGAGCCTCTCCAAGGCGAACCGGCCGGCCAAAACCTGCAGCAGAAAGGTGATGACCGAAACCATCATGTGAAAAAGCGAAAAGAAGGACATGAGCTCGGCGCCGTGCGCCCACCTGGCCGCAGCTTGCGCGTTGAGCGCATAGTCGGCGAGCGCCTCCATGGCAGAGATGGTGGCCACCAATACCGCGAGGTTGCGCAGGTAGCCGACCTGGCTGAGCACGCCGAGCGCCGACGGGACGGTCTCGGCGTCCGGCGCGGGCGCGCGCGGTGCCCCTCGCCTGGCGTGTCCGAGCCGAAGGGAAAGGGCGCAGCACAAGAGGTGCATCGCCGAGAGCGCGAGGAGCGTCTCGTGTAGGCCGATCGTGCGCGCCGCGCCGAACGCGGCCACCCCCCCTAAAATGCCGCCCGCGGTTCCGCCGCTGGCAATCCACCCCACGTACCGCTTGGCAGCGCGCGGGTCGAACCGTTCGTTGATGACGGACCAGAACGTGGACACCAGCGTTCCGCCGAACACCGCCCAATGCAGATAGATGATGACCGCCAAGGGGCCGGGGGCGGCGGTGGCGAACCCCCATTCCGCGGCCAGCAGGAGACCGCTCGTGCCAAAAAGCCAAGGGATGACCCGCGCCGGCGAGAGCCGTGCGATGAGACGGCCGATGTAAACCGCGGCCACGAGCGACGCGGCCGCCGCGACGATCATCATCGCGGGCAGTCGCTCTACCGGAAACGTCGAGAGAAAGAGCGCGTCGCGCGTAGCTCGGCCCATGACCTGCTGGGCAATGGCAACGACGGACGTCGCAGTAGCGGCTGCAACCACGCCGGCGGGGGTGGGGGGGCTCGACTTCACGGGACTGGGGGCCCTAGCGTGGCCGAAGTCGCTCAGCTCCACCAGTAGGAGATCTTGAGGAGGATCACATCGACGGCGGGCGCGTTCCCTACGGTCGAAAAGCGAATCCCGGGAATGTCGCCCAATCCCAGCGAAACATCGGGAGACTGCGCTCGGGTATAGACGAGATATGCCGTCGCGCCGAGCCGATATTCCCAGCGGAGCACGACGTTCAAGTTCAGCACGCCGCCGATGAAATCGGGATTTTCGACGAGCCCGCCGCTGTAGGGACGAAGCGTGTCGAGCCGTACTTGACCCCCGGGGCCGCCGCCCGTCGCCTGAAAAATCGAGAAATCCGTGTAGTGACCGGACGCAAGGAGGAGCTGGGCGTAGGTCTGGAGGGTGAGTCGCGGCGTGAAGGTATAGGTGGCACGCAGCGTCGTGCCGAAGCTTCGCGCCGTGAGTCTGCCGAAGAGGTATTCCCCCGGCGCGCCGGCCACGGCGAGGTTTGGCCCCGTGCCAACGAAGCGCGGTTCGCCGGTCGTGTAATTGGCGGTCGGCAGGATCGCGAGATCGAAGGGCGGTACGACGCGCCACATGACGCCGCCTTCGGCGTAGAACGCAAAGCCCTTCCCATTGCCGAGAAAATCGGTCGCCGTCCAGAGGTCGGCGCTCACCTTCTTGGTGCGATCGGTCTCCAACCAGAGCTCGTGACCGACCCACCCTCCGCGCTGGAGCGCGGTTCCATCTCCGACCTCGCGATCGTCGAAGTAGTCACGCCGCGCGTGAACGTCGGCGTAGTACTTCCAGAAATTGGTGAGCGTGCCCCAGCTGGCGAACCGGCCCGTCCCGCCGATGTCGACGCCGGCGAGGTTCAGCCGCTGGATATATTGAAGTCGCGCGTGCGCCTCGAGCGCCATGCCAGTGCGGTTCATCTCCCGGTACTCGATCTCGGCGCGCGCCTGGTACTGATTGGCGCGGGTGAGAAAGCCGAGATCGTTGACGTCGAACTTGCGGCCCGCGTAATCGCCGTAGAGGCCGCCGAGCCAATGACCGCCGCCTTCCTTGCGCGCGTACAAGGAGACCGCCGGACCCACGTCGCCCCCCTCGATCACCGTTCCATCGGGCACGTGACGCGGCGCTCCTCCTTGTAACGTCGAGCCGACGACTTGGCCTGTCGCTGCCCAGTCGCCGTTCGACGAGCGCCATCGCCAATCGAGCCCACCCACGTAAGCATTGCTGAAGCAGCGCGAGCCGGGAGCGACGGACAGCGACGGTCCCGAGCGCGACGAACTTCCGATCGATTGCACCGGGTTGGTCGGATCCACGGCGTTGGGACAGAGCTGCGTCGTGTCGGGCGACTCGGCGCTCGGCGGGACGGTCGGGTAATCGCCGCTCTTCTCGGCGTACGTGGTGGCCGTCATCATGACCCCCACATGACCGTTGTCGCCGATGTCGCGCCGCAAGCGAAGCACCTGGTGCGCCGTGAGAGGCTCGACCAAACGACGGTACCTCGAGCCATTCACGTCCTCGACGTCGACCTTGCCCTCGGCGGTCACCGCCTGCAGTGTGCCGACCGACCACCCTTTACCGATCTGACCGGTCAGCTTGCTGGCCCCGAAAATCGTCCGCGCGGTGGGAAGACGGACCACCTGTTCTTCGAAAGGCACGTCTTCGCGCACACGCGGCGCGCGCGGCGCGCGCCCGATGCGGCGCGTGTAGAGCAATTGAATCGGCGTCGTGAAGACGTCCACGCCCTCCAGGAAGAACGGGCGCTTCTCCGGGAAATAGGTTTCGAAGCTGGAGAGGTTCAAGACCTGCTGATCGGCTTCGACCTGAGCGAAATCGGGATTGACGGTCAGGTCGAGGGTGAGATCGTTGGTGGGGTGCCATTTGAGGTCGAGGCCGGCGCTTCCCGCGAAAGTGGTTCCGCTATCGAGCTGCTCCGACGACAGCTCGCGACGCTCCATCTTTCCCAGCACGAAGGGGCGTAGCTCGAGCGGGGCTCGCGACGTGAGCCCGCGCAGGCCGTGAAGCTTGCCGTAATGCGAGACTTCGCCCCCGGCGCTGCGCGTGAAAAAGGCCCACTCATCGGTCTCCTGCAGCTCGGAGACGTAACGGCGCGCCTGCAGATCCCACGTCTGCTCGGGGCTACTCGCGAACCGCAGAAGGTGCAATGGGATGCGAAACTCCGCCGACCATCCCCCTTCGCGGACGGCTGTTTCAGCCTCCCAATTCTCGTCGCGGTCCTCCGTCTTGTCGGTGTCGTTGAAACGAAGCGCATCCACGCGCACGCCGGAAGCGTTGACGAGAAACTCGAACGCGCTCTTGCCGTCGGCGCGCGTCCCCATCGCCACTGAGACCCAATCCGATTCGACGAGACGGCCGCGCCGCGTGAGCCGCTCGACGACGGGAACAGTGCGCTGTTCGCAATCGAAGGCGACGTACACGTTGGCGTCGTCGTAAACGATGCGCAGCGTGGTGCGCTCGGTGGGATCCTGTCCTTCGCTCGGGAACTTCTGCAGAAAGGCAGACGACGGCTCTGCCTTGGCCCAGGCTGGATCGTCGAGTTTCCCGTCGAGGATGGGCGGATTGTCGACCCGCGCTGCATTGAGGTGAGGAGTGGGGGGCACGCCGAGAACTGCGGCGGCCAATGAGAGAGCGCCAATCATCCAGGAGCGAAGGCTATCGGAATCACGACCGTTTGCGCGCCGCCTTCAGGGGGCGGGAACATGAAATGGAGCATAACAGGCTCCATGCAAGTCCCGAGCAGAGGCGCGCCCTCGGTATCGATATGCCCGCCGGTGACGGCCCCGGTCGCGCCAATCGTGAAGTGCATTTCGGCGCGCACGACGGCCTTGCGGTCGAGAAACCGCTCGTAACAAGCTTTGAACGCGGGAAAATGATCGTGCATCACTTTGGCGATGATATGTCGATCGACTCCGCCGCCGAGCGCGCTCAAAGCCTCGCGCGGACAAGGGATCACCGGCGTCTTGGCCTCGACCGAGCGAGGAGCGAAGAGCGCACCGGCCACGAGCAACGCGCCGGCGGCGAGGACGATACCCTGCGCTCGCAGCCCCGCCGTCTTGCTTGGTGGCGATGGTCGGGGCGAAATGATCAACGTGATCCGGCGCGTCAGCGCCGTGTCGACCATGGGCAGCGACGCGGCGAGGAGCGGGCGCGACGCGCGAACGTGCTCGGCCAGCTCGACCAAGAACTTGGCGTATTGAAGGGGCGCACTGGCGGCCACCCGAGCATCGACGCTGGCCTCGCGAGCGAGTGCGATCTCCGACAGAAGCGGCGTCGCGGTGGGGCGAAACGCAAAGAGCTGACGCACGAGGCCGATTCCCATCGAGACGCGCAAATCCCCGCGCGCAATGTGCACGAGCTCGTGATGGAGCACGAATTCGAGCTGCTCGAACGACGCTCGCGCCAAGAGGCTCTGCGGAAGCACGACCAGCGGCTTGAAAAAACCCGTCGTGAAGGGGAGGTTCGTCACGTCGCAGACGACGATCTGCGGCATTTCGATGCCGAGGTCGGCGGCGAGGCGGAGAGCGATGGCACGCACGCGGTCCGGCGCGGGCCATGCCGCCATGCGCAGCCGCGCCAGCTTGACGCGCGCGAGCGCGAAACGGACCACACCCGCCGCGACGAACACGGCGTAGATCTCCGCGATCGCCGAAAGCGTGCGCCCCACGGGGCTTGTCGGCCAAGCCGCCGCGGTTCGCCCCACGAGCGGTTCGACCCAAGCCGATGCCGCGCGCAACGAATCGACCGCCACCCAGGAGCGCCGCCAAACGCGCATGTCCATGAATGCGCCCTCGGTGGCCTCGCGAAGCCAGGGTAGAGCGAACATCATCGTCGCGATGAGCAACGCCGAGACGAGCGCGCGGTAGTAGAGGGCGGGATCGCCACCTTGGCCCCAGCGCGCCAATCTCACCAGCAGAGGAAGCGCGGCCCACGCGAGAATGACCCCCAACCCGAAGGTGCAAGGACACACGTCAACCATCACGCTTCCTCGATTTGTTCGGGCCGTTCGTTTTGAGGCGAGTTTCGATGGCGCTGCGCAGCCGTTCGAGCTCGGCGCGCGTGAGGTTCTCATCGTCGAGCAAACCGACGACGAGCTGCTCGGATCGTCCGCCGAAAAGGCGGTCGACGAGATCGCGCACGTGGAGCTGTCGCGTTTTCGAGGCGGGGAAAACAGGTCGATAGACGTGAGCGCGGCCGCCGCCGGGATGTGGCTCGTGCCGGACGTACCCTTTTTGCTCGAGGATGCGGAGAATCGTGAGCGCCGTCGTGTAGGCCACCGCGCGCGGCAGACCTTCCACGACGTCGTGCACGGTGGCGCTATTGCGGTCCCAGAGCACGCGCATGATCTCGGATTCGGCCCGGGTCAGCATCGGTCGCCTTTGGGAGGACGGAGAAGTCACAACTAAACGTTTAGTACTAACGAATTAGTTTCGTCAAGCACGAAAGCGTGATGCACGTCGCCGGCGCGGGCTGGACCACGGCGATGGAAACCGCGAGGGGGCACGCCACGGGCACAGCGAGAGAGACAGACCCGAGCGGTGTTTCCAATCGCGAGCCTGGGATTCGATTGTCGCGTGGATGGGATGAGATGGCTCTTCGGCGGTCCACAGGGCCGGAGTCATCCGTAGACGATTTTCGTCGCAACTTCGCGCACCCGCCGACCACGCCGCGCAAACGCGAGGGTCCAAACGCGCTGTGGCACGACCGCTGCTTAAGGAGCGTACGGAGGCTCAATCATGAAAACGCTTCGTTGGTACGCCCTTCCCAGCCTGTTCACCGTCACCTGGTTCGCGCTCGCTGCTGGCACGTTGATCCAGCTTGCAGGACTCGGCGGCGCGCTCTCGCAACTCGGGGACACGCAGTATCAGCCCCCCGCGCCGGACGACTCCACCTGGGTGGTCACCTTCCAGTGAGCGCCCTGAGCGAGCGCGACGATTGTCCGCCCGGACAGTTGCGCGGCGAAAATTGTCCGCTCGCTCTGCGGTCATCCGTCAACCCCATGCCGGTCACCCGTCACCCGTCACCTGCTGAACGCGCGCCCGACCAGGACATCAGCCGAGCGGCAGTCGCAAGCAAGTCTCTTTGGTTGGCGGACGCGGCGTCGGCGATTGTCTGTCGGCAATTTCAACATTGGCGTCATGCCAACTTGACCACCAAGTGCGGGCCGTAACCCCGCTCCACGGACTCTCCGTCTCGCACTCGAGCAGCGCCGTCAGCAACGCTTGAGCATCGCGCGGACGCGCATCGGGGTCCTTGGCCAAGCAGGCGACGAGTAGCGCGTCGAGCTTGGGCGGTACCGCTCGCCCGAGGCGCGCCGAGGGGGCGTCCGGCGTCGTATGCAGATGATGACCGGCGATCTCGACCACGTTGTGCCCCGTGAAGGGTGGCGTGCCGGTCACGAGGAAATAGCCCACGGCACCGAGCGCGTAGATGTCGATGCGGGCGTCGATCTTGTCGGGCCGCGTGATCGATTCGGGGGCGAGATAGAGCGGCGTTCCCGTGAGCGCATTGGTGTTCGTGAGCGCGACATCGCCATCGGCGGCGTCGAGGTTCTTCACCAGGCCGAAGTCGACGACTTTGACGACATCGGGCATGCCGCCACGCTCGCAGAGCATGATGTTGGCGGGCTTGATGTCGCGATGAATGAGTCCGATGCCATGCGCCTCGGCGAGGGCGCCCGCTGCTTGCAGAAGAATGTGTACGACTCGGCCCGCCGTTTGAACGCCGTCGGAAGCAACGAGCGACTCGAGCGAGAGGCCGTCGAGGTACTCCATCGCGTAGTAGAAAATGCCGTCTGGCGTTCGGCCGTAATCGTAAATGGCGATCGTGTTGGGGTGAGACAGCCGGCTCGTGAGCTGCACTTCGCGCTCGAATCGTTCGAGCGACGATGCGCTCAACTTGCTGGGCAAGAGCAGCTTGACCGCCGTGGGGCGCCGCAGCATGGCGTGCTCGGCGCGATAGACCTCTCCCATTCCGCCTTCGCCGATCTTCGCGCTCAGCGTGTAGCGCCCGAGGTGCTGCGCGTCGCGAACCTGCGTCACCAAGCCATAGATCACACGCGACACGACCGTCGTGGCCGCAGTGGCCACGGCGCACCACGCCGATAGCCCCATGAGCGCGATGCTTGGCGTGAGAAAATCGTCGGGAGGGCTATCCGAAATCTGCACGTAAGCGCCGAGCAGGATAGGGAGCGAGCAAACCCCGCCCACCAGCGCGGTGAAGAGCGGCTGGCTCGGCACGAGAGCGGCACGGAGCACGAGCAGGAAGATCATGACGAGCAGCGCAAAGAGCTCGAAGTGGTAGCCCCGCGGGGCGGTCGCGCTGGCCACGCCGATCCCGATGGCCATGAGGAAGGCGAAGCCGACGTCGAAACTGCGAAGCATGCGCTCACTTGGCTGGGATCGCCGGAGAACTTGCAAAAACGCGAGCGCACCGAGTGCGAGCAGGAGGTTCACCACCTTGGCGGGGTGGACGTGCATCGCCACGAAAAGCTGGGGCACCACGATCGCAGTCCCCACCATGCCAATCGCGTAGAGACCGCCGAAGAGCATGACGATGAGGCGCACGTACACCATGAGCCTTCGCCGAATCAGGCGACGCGTCTCGGCGTCGTCCGTCGGGCGTGATGCCCAATGCAGGACGTTGGCGAGAGCGGGCGTCGTTTCGGGGAACATGCAGGATCTTCAGACTATATCCGCCCGTGGGCACGCTTCACATCAAACAGCGGCGCAGGCGAAAACTGTCGACACTCTTGGTGACGAAGGCGGGCCGGGTCAAGGGCGGGTCTGTTAAGTAGTGCTGACGAATCGTTGTGATTCGTTCGCCGGCGGACAATCGTCCGCTCGCGAACGTCCGACCGCGCGAACCGCGACCGAGAATCGCCGTGCGCCGCGTCCACGACGGGTCGGCGCGGCGCGAGCTTGCGCAAGAGGCATGGCACGAGCGCTGCACTCGGCACAGGCATCACCCCTTGCTCCCACGCGGAAAAGAAAGAGAGAGCCCGTGAAAAAGATGACCTTTGCGTTGCCGCTCCTGTTCGTCTCGAGCATCGCCATCGCCGCGCCGGCAGAGAGCCCGGCGGCGCCCGTGTTCGAGCCGGTCGATGCATCACCCGCTCTGGTGACGGCACCTGGCGCCGACGAACCGACCACCTTGACCGGCTCGCGCGGCTTTCTGAAGCAGAGCGGCTGGTACATTGCCCCGAACTTCGGCGCGACCACGCTCGACGGTCACCTTTCGTCACTCGTCGGATTGCGCGGCGGATGGCTCATCAACCGCCAGTTCGGCATTGGTTTGGCCGGCAACGCATTCGGCTGGGACAGCGCTCAAATCGACTCGCCACGGCCGAACACGCGGGTGGATGGCGGCTACGGCGGCCTGCTGTTGCAATACGTGATCGCATCCGACAAGCTCGTGCACGGCACGATCGATGCGACCATCGGCGGCGGGGCGCTCTGCGCTAACGCCGTGGAGAATCGACGCGAATGCAAGGACGCCGTCACCTTCTTCGTCTTCGAACCGACGGCCAACGTCGAGCTCAACGTCACGTCGTTCATGCGCGTCGCCCTGGGAGGCGGCTATCGCTTCGCCCCCGTCGACGACAGGAGCGGACCCTACAAGCCCGCCATGAGCGGCTTCGTGACCCGCGCCAGCCTCGAATTCGGGCAGTTCTGATGGCCTCCCCGCGCGCCTCGAGCGGCCCTTTTGACGCGACGGGCGCGCCTTCGTACCTTCTTGGCCCATGGGCGCCGCGGCCCCAGGCCTCGAGGCCGCACCGACTCGCGCGTTACAGTGTCCGATGATGACCCGCTCCACCCCTATGCTCGTCGGCCTTTCTGCCGCGCTGGCGACCGCAGCGACGGTCTCGGTCGTGATTGCCCGCAGCGAGTCGCCGCTCGCGATCGCGCTCGGAACCGCGATCGCGGCTTCGCTCTTGCTCGGCGCGGCGTGCTTTCGGCTCGTCGTGCAACCCAAACTCCGGGCGCTCGATCACCTCTGTGCCGGACTCGGCGATCTCGGAGCCGGCCGACACACCGCCCTCGGCGACAAGGACAAGCGCGCGCTCGGCGACCTCGGCGACCGATTCGATGCGCTCGGTTCCACGTTGGCCGCCGAGAAAGGTGACGCGTTTCGCCGCAAACTGTTGGAGGCGATCGGTGGGTGGGCGCCCGTCGCCATCCTGCTTTATGCGGATTCCGGCGCCATCGTCTATGTCAACAGCGAAGCGCGCGAGCTGTTTTTCGAGGGGCGCAATCCCGAAGGCGGCAACTTCCTCCACATGCTGCAGGCGGCGCCCGAACCGTTGCGTGCGGCGCTGCTCTCCGACGCTGACGCCCTCTTCACCCTGGAAACGGGCTGCGACCGCGAAAGCTACAACCTCGCCAAGCGCTACTTCGACGTAGAGGGAGAGTCGTACACGCTCGTCATCGTCAAGCACATGACGCGCGAGCTCTACCGGCGCGAAGCCGACGTCTACAAGCGGGTCATTCGCGTCATCAGTCACGAATTCAACAACTCACTGGCGCCCATTCTTTCGCTCATTCATTCCGCCAAGCTCATCGCCGAGCGGCCCGAGCATTTGCACAAGCTCGAGAAGGTGCTCGACACGATCGAAGAACGCGCCACGCACCTCAACACGTTCCTCGAAGGCTACGCGAGCTTCGCGCGGTTGCCGCGTCCCAAGCCCCAGGTCGTGACATGGCCCAGCTTTCTCGACGGCATTCGTGCGCTCTGGCCATCGGTCGAGGTAGCGAACGCGCCCGCCGGGCCGGGGTACTTCGATGCCGCGCAGATGCAGCAAGTGCTCATCAATCTGCTGAAGAACGCCGACGAAGCCAAAAAGGACGACAGCAAGGTGCTTCTCAGCGTCGAATCGACCACCGACGGCGGCACCATGTTCCGCGTCACCGATCGTGGCTGCGGCATGACCGGCGAGGTGCTGAAGAACGCGCTCGAGCCGTTCTTTTCCACCAAGGAGCGCGGTTCGGGGGTAGGCCTCGCTCTTTGTCGCGAGATCGTGGAAGCCCACCGAGGGACGCTCAAGATCGAGCCGGGATCGAGCGGGGGAACGGTCGTTTCGTGCTGGGTGCCGGGCCAAGGGGCGACGCAGCCTGCCCGCACGGGGCGTTTGACACTCTCGCGGGGATGACGCTCGAGTGGGTGACGCGCCCGCGCGCGGATGGTAGGAGCCAAGCCATGCTCAAGGTGCTCGTCGTCGAAGATCAGCCGGCGGTTTGCACGGCTTTGGAGCTCCTTTTCGACTTGCACGGCGTACCAGCCATCATCGCCAACGATCCGCAGCGGGCGCTTGCCATCGTCGCCTCGGAAGACATCGGCGCGGTGGTGCAGGACATGAACTTCCGGCGCGACGCCACCGACGGAGCGGAAGGCGCCAAGCTGCTCTCCGATATCAAGCGCCTCGACCCCGATCTACCGGTGCTCATCATGACGGCGTTCACGTCGCTCGAAGCGGCCGTGCAACTCATCAAGGAGGGCGCCAGCGACTACATCGCCAAGCCCTGGGACGACGAGAAGCTCGTCACGCAGGTCAAAAACCTCGTCCGTCTGCGCGAGCTCTCCCAGGAGAACGTGCGCTTGCGCGCGCACGGCTCACGCGCGCGTCACGAGCTCGCCGAAAGCTACGCCCTCTGCGGCCTCGTCTACGCCAGCCCGCAGATGCACGAAGTGGTGAGCCTTGCCGTCAAGGTGGCGCGCTCCGATGCGGCGATCCTCATCACCGGTCCCAACGGTGCGGGAAAGGAACGTCTCGCCGAGATCGTGCAAGCCAATTCGCGGCGGCGCGACAAGCCATTCGTGCAGGTCAACGCCGGCGGTCTGCCCGACGAGCTCCTGGAAGCCGAGCTTTTTGGAGCCGAGGCCGGCGCCTACACCGGGGCGAAGAAGCTTCGTATCGGCCGTTTCGAGGAAGCCAACGGCGGCACGCTCTTTCTCGATGAGATTGGAAACCTCTCCGCCAACGGGCAGATGAAGCTGCTGCGCGTATTGCAAACCGGCGAGTTTCAGCGCCTCGGTAGCAACACCACGCACAAGACCGACGTCCGGCTCATCAGCGCCACCAACGCCAATCTTCCCAACTGCATCAAGCAAGGGCTGTTCCGGGAAGATCTTTACTTTCGCCTCAATGTCATCGAGCTTGCCATCCCCGCGCTGCGCGATCGCGCCGATGACATCTTGCCGCTCGCCGAGCACCTCCTCGGGCGGCACGGTCAGAATGACAGCGGCCATCAGCTTCGCCTCAGCGAAGGCGCGCGCCAAGCCGTTTTGGATCACGAATGGCCCGGTAACGTGCGCGAGCTCGACAACCGCATTCAGCGCGCCGTGCTCGTCTGCAAAGAGGCCCTCATCACGCCGTCCGACCTCGGCCTCGATCTTTCCGCCGCCGGAACGGCGCGATCGAGTGCCCCCGCGACCACGCAGCCGGTGCGCCCAGCGTCGTCCTTCGGCGAGGAGCGCGGCACGGCATTCGACGCCTTGGAACGCGCTCAAATCGAGCAGGTCCTCACCGAAGCGCGGGGCGTCGTGTCCAAGGCGGCTGCGCAGCTCGGCATCAGCCGGCAGGCGCTCTACCGGCGCATGGAACGGCTCGGAATCGAGCTCGAGCGGCGTATGAAGAGCTGACGTCGCACTTCGTCCTTTGCGACAACCTGGCCCCGAGGCGTCGTCACGACGTAAATCGGCGCGCATTTGACCTTAATTCCGCCCATCTGGCAGTTTTGAGCCACTCACTCGATGTGAGGCATCGTCAAGGCAGCCCAGGCGCGCGATTTTCCACCTTTTGCCCCGGAATGGTCACCGTGCTGGCCGTTCTTGCGGCTTCAGCGTGTGGCACTGACGAAATCGGACGCCCCAAGGCGACGCCGCAGCACGACGGCGGCGGCTCCGGTGCAACGGGAGGATCCGGCGGCAGCGGTGGCGACGGGCCCGGAACGGGCACCGGAGGAACGGGCGCGGGAGGAACTGCGCCGCCCATTGGCCCGGGGTCCGGACCGGTCGACGCAGCCCCCCCCTCCGCCGACGGAGCTTGCGCGGCGGTGACGCAAGAGGCGGAGAGCACGAAGCAACCCGCCGACATCATTTGGGCGCTCGACAATTCCGGCAGCATGACCACCGAAGCGCAGGCCGTACAAGACAACATGAACGTCTTCGCTCAGCAGATCATCGCCAGCGGCATCGATGTGCACGTCGTCATTCTCTCCGCGCCGCAGACGATCATCTTCGGCATTCCCATCGGCAACGGCGTGTGCGTGGGGGCTCCGCTCGGTTCGGGGCAATGTCCCGCCGATTCGCTGGCGCCGAAATATCTCCATCTACCCGTCGCCGTTGGCAGCTGGGACGCTTTGAACTGGCGGCCAAGGCCGCGATCATCATGTTC
>DATHEQ010000175.1:0-27293 GCA_035318505.1 Polyangiaceae bacterium
CCTCGTGCAAGAGCTCGTAGTTGATGAGCCACGGGCGAATGAGGTCATCATAGGTGCTGCGCCCGCCGTAGTAGTCCTGCATGGTCAGGATGATGGCGGCCATGACCAGCATCACCGCCGGCCGAAGATCGAACTCCTGCCGGTCGAGCATGATGCCACGATGGATGTGCGACTCGATGTCGAGATCGCGCCACGTCTTGCGGAACACCAGCCAAATGAGGGGGGCGATCGCGACGATGACCGGAATCGGCAAAAGGGCGCGCTGGTACGTCGTCCCCAGCACCCTGGCGAAGGAGAAGCCGGGCGACGGGAAAGCCGCGGTATCGGGCAACGATGCCAGAAACCAGCAGAGGGCAATGCCGCTCACGCGCTACACAGCTCGATGCCGCGGTCGAGTCGGGTGAGGCTCTCGTCTTTGCCGAGCACGGCCAGAACCTCGTAAAGCCCGGGGCTGATGGTGCGCCCGGTCAGCGAAACGCGCGCCGGTTGCGCGACGTCCTTGATGGCAAGGCCTTTGGATGCGAGCCACGCCGTAATGGCCGCCTCGAGCGTGGTCTCGTCCCAAGTGGCGAGGGGGAGAAGGATGGAGCGAAACTCGGACAATTTGTCCGTGTTCTCCGGCGTGAGAAACTTCTTTTTGGCTTTCTCGTCGAGTACGGGGGGCCGAAAGAAATAATCCATGGCGTCGGCCGCTTCGCGCAGCGTGCGCGCGCGCTCGCGCACCGTGGGAATGGCGTGCAGCAGCTTGGCCTCGTCGGGCGCGGTGATGCCGATGGCGGCAAGAAATGGAATCACCATTTTCGCGTAGCGACGAACCGGCGTGAGGTCGGGCCGCTTGAGGTGCTCGAAAGCCACGTCTGCGAACTTCTTCGGGTCGAACTTGCCGTCCGATCGCCCCACCGCCGCAAAGTCGAATTTCTGGACGAGATCTTCGCGCGAAAAGATTTCGAGGTCGCCGTGCGACCAGCCGAACCTCGCCAAGTAGTTGAGCACGCCAGCCGGCGAATAGCCGAGGTTCTTGTACTCTTCTACGCTGACCGCGCCGTGCCGCTTGGAGAGCTTGTCGCCGTTCTGCGCGAGCATGAGCGGCAGGTGAGCGAATGCGGGAGGCGCGTAGCCGAGCGCTTCGTAGAGCATGATCTGCGGCGGTGTGTTGACCATGTGATCGCGCGCCCGGGCCACGAGGGTAATCGCCATGCTGACGTCGTCGACGACGGAGCCGAAGTTGTAGAGCGGTACACCGTCGCTGCGGACCAGCACGAAATCCTGCTGCGCGGTGTTGGGCGTCGTCACCGCGCCGAAGACGAGGTCGTCGTAGGTGACCGATCCCGTCTCCGCCGCACGAAAGCGCACCACGAAAGGCCGATCGGGCTGGTCTTTGCGGTCGCGACATGTCCCCGGGTAACGGAACATGGCCTTGGGGTCCTTCGCTTTCAGCGCTGCCCGCTGGGCATCGAGCTCCTCTTTGGAGCAATAGCAGCGGTAGGCGCGCCCGCGCGCGATGAGGCGCTCAGCGAATTCGCGGTAGATGGGAAGGCGCTCCATCTGTAGATAGGGGCCATATTTCCCCCCCACTTCGGGGCCCTCGTCCCAGTCGAGCTCGAGCCAGCGCATGGCATCGAGGATGACCCGCCGGCTCTCCTCGGTGCTGCGCTCCTGGTCGGTGTCTTCGACGCGGAGGATGAAAGCCCCCCCGGTTTTTCGTGCCCAGAGCCAGTTGAAAAGGGCTGTACGAACACCGCCGATATGGAGATACCCCGTAGGCGACGGGGCGAAGCGAACTCGCGGGACGGGCGAAGAGGCCATTCCGGCTCGGCGTTTAGCAGAGGGGCCCGTTTGCGGCTAGAGCCACTGCAGCTCTCGGACGCGGTGCGCGTCGCGCACCCGCAAAACCAGCCCGCAAAACCAGCCAGACAGCCAGGGAGCGCGCAGGCCCCCCGGGGCTTGCTCCCCCCCGGTCGCCAATGCTAAAGCTGCGCCCCCCTACGCGGTTATCGCCCGGCGCGGGCGCCCGTTCGAGAAACCGACGCGCCACCTTTATCGGAGCCTGCAATGAGTAAGTCGTCGCCGTCAGCCATCGTGAAGCACCAGTTTGGTGACAAGGCGAAGCTCGTCGCCGCCTTGGGACCGTTCACCAACGACGATCTCTGGGTCAGCCGAGTCAACGAGACCAAAGGGCTCGAGCGCGTCTCCAACGCCAAGCTGCTCAGGCTTTTCGGCGTGCTCAGCGCCGTCAAAGAGAAGTTCGGCACGCGGGCCAAGCTCGTCGACGCCATCTGCGAAATGGAGAAGCGCGCCAAGGACGAGGGGTTCAAAAATCGGCTCCTCGCGTACCCCGTGCCGCGCCTCTACGACACGTACCGCAGCGCTGCCAAGCGGGCCGGTATCAAGGTCGAGGCCCTGCCGGTGATCGGTGGCTCCGCCTCTGCTGGCGCGACGCCGAAAGCCGCGTCTCCCAAAGCGCCCAAGGAAGCCAAAGCCTCTTCCTCTGCCAAGCCCGCTGCCAAGAAAAAGGCGCCGCCCAGCAAAGCGCCCAACAAGAAATCGAGCTCCAAGTCCGCGAGCGGCAAGAAGAAGAGCCGCTGACCAAGGTCGGCGGGTAAGCGCACCTCGCGGTGAAAAAAAGCGAGCCGTTTGCGTCAGTGCGATGTCGCGTCTCCGTTTGTTGACGCCGGGCATCTCTGGGTGTTACACGCCGACGCGAGCCTTTCGAATTGCCATGATCAAGAAAAAGCCGCCGGTTCCCGTCAGCGACACTGGGTTCCCCGCCGTTCACGACCTGCTGGTCCCCAAGGCGATCTGGTTTACGAACGGGGTCGGTGTGCACAAGGATCGGCTCTCGTCGTTCGAGCTCGCGCTTCGCGATGCCGACGCCGAGACCGCCAACCTCGTCACAGTGTCTTCGATCTTCCCGCCGCATTGCCGGGAGATCAGCCGGAAAGAGGGCTTCAAGCTCATTCGCCCCGGCCAGATCGTCCACTGCGTGATGGCGCGACAGGACACCAACGAGCCCAATCGCCTGATCTGCGCTGCCATCGGGCTCGCGCGCCCGAGCAACCCCGAGCAATACGGTTATCTCTCCGAGCACCACAGCTACGGCGAGACCGGCAGAAAAGCGGGCGACTACGCCGAGGATCTCGCGGCTACCATGCTCGCCACCACGCTCGGCATCGAGTTCGACTCCGAGCGCAACTACGACGAGCGCAAAGAAGTCTACCGCATGTCGCGCCAGATCGTGCGCACCCGCTCGGTCGTGCAGTCGGCCGAGGGCGACAAGAACGGTCGCTGGACGACCGTGGTCGCGCTCGGCGTGTTCATCTTCTAAAGGCCGACCGCGCGAGCGATCGACTCGATCATCGATGGCCGGCGCCTCGGGCGCGTCATCGCGGAAGTGTACGGGGCCAGATTTGGGGGCGCCGCAGTCGCAGCATCTCGGCGCTCGCGACCGCGTGTGTAGCGGTTCAGCGGGTCACGTGGTGGTGAGGCCCTTCTCTTTCAAATACGTGCGCGTGAAGATGGCGGCCCTTTCGTAGCTCGATTGCGTGTCTTGGATCGTCTTCTGCTCGGCGAGCTTGCCGATGATCATGACTTTGACGTCGACCTTGTAGTCGATGATCCGTCGGCAGCGCGCGTCGCCGAGGCGCTCGGGGTACATCTCGCCGCTGATCTGCGTTTTGTCGGCGAGTGCGCTGGGGAGCACGCGAAAGCTGTAACGGTTCGTCTTGCGATCGAGGCGGCCATCCTCGATGTAATGGAAATGGTCACCAATGAGGGCCTTGAGCGGCCCTGGTAAGTTTTCTACGACGGGGTGGATTTCGACCCGTCGCTCGAGGGTCGCGTCGGTGACCTTCTGATCGAGGACCTTCCAGACGGGGAACCTCAGCGTATCGAGGTAAAGGCGGCGGTTATACTCCTCGTCGAAGAAGAACACCTGCCAGAGCGCGGCTTCGCCGCAATCGAAGTCGTGTTGGATTCTCGCTGTCGCCATGGAGCTAGCACTACTTCCGTCGCCCTCTCGGTGCTAGCGCGATCTGACGCGCAAAAAAAGCCGGGGCGCGTAGCGCTAGGCGAGGTACTTGGCGTAGATGTAGAGATCGTTGCCGCGCTGGTAAAAGTCGCGGATGCGGGCGGCGCGCTCGTACCCGGAGTTCTCGTAGAGCGCCCGGGCGGGGGCATAGGATTCGAGGCCTGCCGTCTCGACCCGTACCAAGCGAGCGTGGTGACGGCGCAACGCTTGCTCGACGGCGGCGAGCAGCTCGCGGGCCACGCCGCTTCGGCGCGTGCCTGGGTCGACCACCAGCCAGTAGAGATCGAAGCAGCCGTCCGTCATCGGCGTGGCCCCAAAACAGGCGTAACCGAGAACGCGTTCTTCCTCTTCACACACGATGAAGCGGTAGTCGTCCGCCCCGGGCTCGGCAAGTGCCGCATCGATGAGCTCGATGGCAACAGCCACTTCGGGCGCGGTGAACTCGGCTGTCCCCTCGAGCAGACTAACGAGCTTCGACCGATGACGCGGCGCGAGGCTCGCGAGCATTCCCAACACCCTTTCTGCGCCGGAGCGCGTACCGAACGAGAAGACGCATGAGCGCGGGGTAGTCGATGCCCACCGACTGGGCTGCGCGGGCGTACCCGGCATCGCGGGACAGGTCGCAGTTGGGATTGACGTCGATGACGTAGGGTACCCCGGTGGCGCTGAGGCGGATATCGACACGTCCGTAGTCGCGGACGCCGACGGCTCGACACGCCTCGGTGGCGGCTCGCCGGAGGCGGGCGGCGACGTTGGAGGGAAGCTCGGGGTGCATCACCGGCTGTGTCCCCAGATCCTCGACCGATCCCGTCCGCCACTTGGCATCGTAGGAGACGATGTGGGGCTGATCGGGGGGGAGATTCGAAAAATCGATTTCTTGCAGCGGGAGGACGCGGGCCTGCGGGAACCCGAGCAGTGCCACGTTGAACTCTCGGCCTTCGGCGTATTGCTCGACGAGGCACGGTGCTTTGAAGAGATTGATGATCTCGGCGACCCGCTCGCGGAGCGACTCTTCGTCGTGAACGACGGATTTGCCCCAGATGCCGGCCGAGCCGTCTTCTTGTGCCGGCTTCACGATGAGGGGGAAAGGTAGGTCACACGGGGTGTCCGGCCATTCCATGAGGACGCCCTGCGGCGTGGGCACGCCGGCCTGAATGAGGCGCTGCTTCACGCGGTCTTTGTAGAGAGCCGCCGAGAGCGCCTCGGGCGGCGAGCCGGTGTAGGGAATGCCCATCAAGTCGAGCACCGTCGGAACGGCTGTCTCGAGCCGGGCGTCGCTCCCCAGCGACTCGCACATGTTGAAGACGCACGACGGCTGCAGGGCTTCGAGTCGAGCGCGAAGCTCGGCGAAGTCGCCTTCAGTCGGTACGAGCGTCGCTGTGTGCAGCCCATCGCTGGTCAAAGCCTCCGCGACTTCTTCCGCGACGGCTTCGACCGTAGCCCTCGACTCGAAGCACGGATCGGCTTCGGTTCTGGCTTCTTCGAAATCGACGTTGTAGATGATGGCAACGTCGATGAGCTGCTGTCTCTTCTTCGGGGATCGTGTCGCGGCTTGCGCGTCGTCCATGAATCAGTCCTTGTTGGGCACCTTCGATAATACGTCGCCCCCATTTCGCAGATATCGCGCGGCGTATTTAAGGTCAAGAAGCTCGTGATCGAAAATCGACATGACGCCCCTCGTTCGGTGACCTCGTCGGGCTTTCTCAGGCAGACGATGCTCATTGCAAAAAAAGACCTCGCGATCGAACTCGCGACCGGTGAGATCGTCACGACGAGCGGTTTTTTCGGACTTCTTTTGACGGTTCTCTCTTCGCTCGCACTCTCCTACGGAGCCGACATACGCACCCGCGCCGCGCCCGGCGTCATCTGGCTCTCGGTGACCTTCGCCTCGGTCCTCGGTCTGAGCCGCGCTTGGACGCGTGAGCGCGACGAGGGTGCGCTCACGGGACTCGTGGTCTCGCCGGTGTCGCGAAGCGCGATTTTCGCCGGAAAAGCAGTGGGAATCTTCACTTTCATCGCCGCCATCGAAGTCATCGTCATCCCCGCGGCGGCGCTCCTGCTCGGCGGTGAGATTGGCGAAGGGGACGGCGTCGGTTTCGATTTGGTGCGGCATGGTGGCGCGCTCGCCGTCATCGCGCTCTTTGCCAATGTGGGCATAGCAGCGACCGGCACCCTCTTTGGCGCCCTCACGGTGCGCACGCGCGCGCGCGATCTCGTTTTGGCGAGCGTCTTGCTCCCGCTGCTCGCGCCGACCCTGGGGAGCGCCGTCTCCGCCACGCGCGAGCTCTTCGAAGGGGCCACACTCGCCGAGCTCGGTGACTATCTCGAGCTTATGCTCGTCTTCGACGTGGTGTTCGCATCGGCCGGGCTCGGACTCTTCGGCTGGCTCATCGAAGGTTGAGGGACCCTCACCTTTCAAAATCGCATTGCGGTCGCGGTTCGCAGTCGCGGTGGATGCCTTCGATCGCCCCCTCCGGGCGCTCCGGGCGGCAAGTGCCGCAGCGCGTCCTCGATGCCGTCGTAAATGTGCAGGCAGGAAAGATCGTCGACACGATCGCGAACGTGAGAGTTCGCGTGAGCGCGTGCTAACCTGCCGGTCGCGATGCGATTCGCTGTCCTCGGTCCGGCCAATGGAGACCTGGCGGCCCTCGAGAAGGGCGCATCTCTCCTGCTCTTCGAACACCAGGCGGAGCAAGTCGTCTACCTCGGTGCCGATGACGCCCTCGACCGGTTGGTGCTCGACTGGGCGCGGCGACTGGTGGGGGTCGACCCTTCGGACGAGGGCGTTTGGGACCGTGCTGCGACCCGCTGTGTGTCCGGCTCGCACGCGGAGATCGATCGCTTCATCGCGGCGGAACGCCGACGCGAGCGGCTCAAGGCGCTCAAGTGCCTGCCCGTCGCCACCTCGCGGACCATCGAGCTGCTCGAAGGGCGCGTCGCGGTCCTCCTGTACGACAAGGCGCTGCTCGACGAGGAGGACATCCTCCCAGCGTCGCTGCTCATCTTTGGCAAGAGCCGCGAGCCCCTCGTGCGGCAGGTGGGGTCCCGCACCTTCGTTTCACCAGGTGAGCTCGGTCCAAAGAGCGGCGTAGCCCTCTTCAGCGATGGCGAGTCCGGCGAGATCAGCGTGTCCATGTACGGGCCGGGTGGCGAACACCTCGAGACACACCCCCTCGTTGCCCCGCGCACTGGCCGCTTCACGGTGCTCGACAGCAAGGTGTCGCCCTAAGGGGCCTCATCGCGTTTGCGCGAGGCTGTCCTTCGACGATGGGTCTGGCCTCGCGATGTCCGAGGCGGTAGTCCTAACGGCGCCGTGAACGTCTTCCTCTACGGTGGGAGCTTCAATCCTCCGCACATCGCCCACGTCCTGGCGGTCACGTACGTGCTCGCCACCGAAGAGGTGGACCAGGTGGCGGTCGTACCTTGTTACCTCCACCCCTTCGCGAAAGAGCTCGCGCCCTTCGAACACCGTTTCGCGATGTGCGAGCACGCCATGGGGTGGCTCCCGCGTACGAAAGTGCTGCGGGTCGAGGAAGAACTCGGCGGAGAAAGCCGGACGCTCCGCACCGTGGAACACCTCCGCAAGGTGCATCCGGATTGGCGTCTGCGCCTCGTGCTCGGCGCTGACATCCTGCTCGAAGGACCGCGCTGGCAGGGGTTCGACCGTGTAGCCGAGCTGGCGCCGCCCGTCATTCTAGGACGCGCCGGCGTGGTTACCGCCGCCGCCCCTCGCGCGATCTTGCCGGACGTGTCGAGCACGGCGATCCGCGAGGCGATCCGAACCGGGCGCGCCGGCGAAGTGACGGCGCTCTTGCCGCGTGCGGTGCTCGCGTACATCGAAGCTCATGGCATCTACCGCGACCCGTAAGCTCACCGTCTTCGTGCTGGGGGCCGGCAAAGTCGGGTCTGCGCTGGCTCGCGCCCTGCGCGCGCGCGGGGTCACCGTGACGCTGAGGCCGGCGCGCAAGGGCATTCCGCGAAAGCCCATCGATGCCGATCTCTTGATCCTGGCGGTCCGCGACGGAAAGCTCGCCGAAGTCGTAGGAGCGCTGGCGTCGCTGCGACGGGTGAGCCGGCGAACGGCGGTGGTGCACTGTGCGGGGGCGCTCGGGATCGAGCCGCTCCTCCCTCTTCAGAGCATGACCCGCGGCGTGGCGCAGATGCACCCCATGATCTCGTTCGCCTCGACGAAGTTCGCGCCCGCCCTCGACCGCGGTCAGGTGAACGTCGATGGCGATCGAGCGGCGGTCCGAATCGCCGAGAAGGTGGCGCGACGACTCGGTATGTCGCCGCGGCGCCTGGCGCGCGTCGACAAGGTCGCCTACCACGCCGCGGCGGGGCTCGTCGCCAACGGCGCGGCCGCTCTCGCCGCCGCGGGGACCGATCTCTTCGCCGCGGCGGGCATCCCCCCGTCACTGGCCTCCCAAATGTTGGGCCCGCTTTTGCGCAGCGTTGCCGAGAACCTCGAGCGACTCGGTCTCCCCGCGGCTTTGACCGGCCCCGTTCGCCGCGGCGACCTCCAAGGCGTCGCACGACACTTCGACGTCATCGCCGACCGCGCGCCCAACCTCATCCCGCTCTACCGTGCGCTCGTGGCCGCCCAGGTTCCTCTCGCACGCGAGATAGGGGACGCCGAATCTTCCGTTTTCGATGCCATCGAGAAGCTCGTGGCACCGGGCGGATTGGGAGGATGAAAGATTAAAGGGTAGGCTTAGCCCTTCGTGGACCTCCGAAACCGCACCATGCTCCTCTGCGGCGCGCTCGCGCTCGCCATCGCGGCATCGATCCTGCTGCGCGGCCGACGGCGCGACGTGCATCTGCTTTTCGCGGGGGTCGCGTCGGTGACGGGCCTCTGGTACCTGGCCCAGTCGCTCTACGGATTGTTCCAGGCGAGCATCTGGGTGCGCCTCACGGCGGTCCTCGCCATCCTTTTGCCCCAGTTTACCTTGCGTTTCTTCGAAGCCATCGTGCCGCGGCGCGACGGCACCAACTCGACGCTCGTCCGTTTCGCCGGTTTCGTCGCTCTACCGCTGCTCGTCCTCGCGCTCTCGCCCCAGCACGGATCGAGGTTCGTTCTCGTCGCGATCTTTCTGTACGTGTTCGGGCTGCTGGCGGCCGGCTTTTGGTCGCTCGCCATCAGGGGACAAAAGAGCGGTTCGCGCGCGACCCAGCGTCGCGTGAGCTTCCTCGTCGTCATTGGCGCCCTCGCCGCCACTTTCAGTCTCGCCGATTTTCTCTGGTTCATCGGTGCCGAGCTTCCGCCCGTCGGTGCCGTGCTCTCAATCGTCTTTCTCTTCTTGCTGGCGGAGTCGCTGCGCCGCGAGCGCTTGCTCGACCTCTACGAGATGGTCGGCCGCCTCATGGTGTCGACGGCCCTTGCGTTCCTTTTGGCGGGCATCTTCTACGTATTTGTCACTTACCTCGGGCGCTTCAACACCATCTATTTGAACGCCGTTCTTTCGGCCATCGTCATCCTCGTGCTCTTCGAGCCGATGCGCACCTGGGTCGAGCGCCAGATCCATCGCGTTTTCTTCCGCGAACGCGTCGATCTCGAGAATTCCATCGCCGACGCGCGTCGCCAGCTCGTGCACGTGCTCGAAATCGAGGAGCTTCGCCAGGTCGTGCTGATCGCGCTCGAAAAATCGCGGCACGTCACGTCGGCGGCGCTGTACCTGCTCGACAAGGTCGGCACCGCTTTTGATCTGGCGGGGGGGCTCGGTCACGAGGTGCCCCAACGCATCGAGCTCGCCTCGGCCAGACCTCTGCTCGATCTCGCTGCGCGCGGTCCGGTCGTGCTCGAAGAAATCGTGCGCGAGGTGGAAGATCAGCGGGCACGCGGTGATCTCGGCGACCCCTCGCAAGGTCAGGCGGTCCTCGCGTCGGCCGCGGTCCTCGGGCCGCTGCGCGAAGGCGTGGTGATCGGGATCAAAGCGGATTCGGGCGAGCTGGCGGGATTGCTCGTCATTGCCGACGATCGGGTGCGCGACGCCTATTCGTACGAAGACTTGACCCTCCTCGCCACGCTGGCCGCCCAGATCGGCGTCGTCATTCAGAATTCGCTCGTCTATCGCCGCATGCAAGAACGCGATCGGCTCGCCGCGATCGGGCAGCTCGCGGCCAGGCTGGCCCACGAAGTCAAAAATCCGCTCGGCGCCATCAAAGGCGCGGCCCAGCTCTTGGCCGAACCGAGCCCCGGCGCCGCCGAGCTCGATCCGTCGTCGCGCGAGTTTCTCGGCATCATTCTGGAGGAGGTCGACCGGCTCGACCGCGTCGTAGGCTCGGTGCTCGACTACGCGCGCCCCAACAAAGCCAACCCAGCTCCTGTCGATCTCAATGCCATCGTTCGTCGCACCGTGCAGATCCTCTCCTCGGGCCCCGACGACGAGGTCGTCATCGAGCTCGACGTCAACGAGGATCTTCCGCGTATTCGGGTCGACGCCGAGCAGCTGCGCCAGGTGCTGATGAACCTGGTGCGCAATGCGGCCCAGGCCATGAACGGTCGCGGTAAGGTCGTCGTGGGCACGCGCGCGCGCCCCGCACCCACGACGGCGAGCGGCGGATGGGTGGAGCTTCGCGTCAGTGACAGCGGCCCGGGCATTTCCCAGAAGGTGCTGAAGAACCTGTTTGTCCCTTTCTACACCACCAAAAATCAGGGCACCGGCCTCGGACTCGCCATCAGCCAGCGCCTGGTGCAGAGCGCGGGCGGCGCGATCGAGGTAAAGACGCACGAAGGCGCGGGGACGACGTTCACTGTCGTGTTGCCCGCCTCGGACGACCCGCTCGTCCCCTCGGTCTCGGAAACCGAAGCGGCCGATGTCGTCACGGCGTCATCGGATTCCGCCCTGCGCATTTGACTAGGCGTAACGGCGCTGGAGCAGCTCACGCAGCGCGGGATGCGCGCGGACCAGGTCGAACGTCGCTTCGACATGGCCTTCGACGTAGCCGTTGCCGATGAACATGTCGATGTCTCTGCTCACCCCTTCCGCGAAGAGTGCAGCGGCGGCAAAGCTCGTGCTCATCGCGAAAAAATAGACGGTACCTCTCGGCCGCACGACGAGAATTGCCGTCGGCTCGACGCCGGTGCTGGTGACGCACGAAACGGCGAAATCGGCCTCCTGGCCGCCGGTCGCGGACAGCACGGCTTCGCGCACGGCGAGCGTTTCCCGGGCGTCGCCGCGGATGACGCGATCGCAAAAGCCCAGCGCTTCGAGCTCGGACGCGAAACGCTCATTCGGTTCGACGCCGATCAAAAACCCGCCGGCCCCGGCCTTCTGGCGCGCCGCGGCGCAAGCGAGAAGGCCCGAACGACCGCCGGCGCCGAGGATGACCACCCGATCGCCGGCTTTTGCGTGCCGCAAAACCTGAGGCACGGCCCCGGCCACGTCGCAAACCGCGAGCGCGAGCCGCTCCGGTAAATCGGCCGGAAGCTTCACCATGGGCGCCGAGAGAAACACGATGGCCGTGCCCTCGACGTCGAGTTGGGCGCTCTCGGGGCGTACCGCGTGCACCGCCGAGAGCGCGAGCGGCGTGAGCGAAAGGGAGGCCAGGGTGGCGATGCGATCGCCCGGTGTGAACCCGCGCGGAGCGGCCGCGCTGCCGACCCATCCCACGCGGCCGAGCAGCATGCCGCCCGATCCGGTGACGGGGTTGTGCTGCTTGCCACGTTCGCGCACCGTTTGCCGGACCAGGTTCGACACCCCGTCTTTTTCTTCGCCGCTCGCCGTCATCATTTGCTGAAAGCTCGCCGCGTCGATATTGAGCGTCTCGACGACGAGATGGATCTCGCTATCGAACTTTCGTGCAGCGTCGTTGTCGAGCCGCAAGGCGGCTTGCGGGAGCGTGCCCGGCGGTTCGAGCACGCGATGACTGCCGAAGGGATCGCCGAGCACGCTAGCTCCTCGAGGTGGAATCACAGGCCGAGCAGCGCAGCAGGCCAGCGTGTCGGCGAATGAAGGTGGGTGAGGGTAGGTGGAATAGGCGGGAAAAGCCAGCGATCGACCGTACGACATCGGCTGAAAAGTCGTAGGACCGCTCGCTCGAGCCGTCACAAAAAGACGTTCCCTTGACCCTATCTTTACGCTGCGTCTACACTTTCGGAGTTCGGGGTCTCGCGCCCGCCACGTCAGGGGGCTGGCGCTGGTCCTCCCTCACTCATGCACGACTCCGTGTCCAAGTCCGCCACCACCGCATCGGGGCCGCGGCGGCCTCTCGCTCTGCGATTCATCTCGGGAAAATACCAAGGTGGGGAATTTCCCATGGTTCCCAACAAGGAGATCGTGGTGGGTCGCTCGAGCGATCTCGACATGGTCCTCGTCGAGGAGATGGTCTCGCGCAAGCACGCCCGAATCGCCTACGAAAACGACGCCGTCGTGATCGAAGACCTCGGTTCGACGAACGGAACCTTCGTCAATGGCGAGAAGATCAAGCGCGCGCAGCTGAAGGAGGGCGATCGCGTACTCATCGGGACGAGCATCTTGAAGGTGATCGTGATGGACGGCAGCTCCCACGAGCAGGGCAGGCCCAACCTCGAAGTCGTCGCCGCCCAGCGCCGTACGTCCTCCCCCCGCACCATGAGCGGATCGATCGACGAAGTCCCGCTCCCCGATCTCCTGCAGCTTTTCTCCACCTCGAAAAAGAGCGGCGCGCTCGTCATCCGCACCGAGGAAGACATCGGTCGCATCTTCTTGCAAAAGGGGATCATCTACTACGCCAGCATCAACGATCTCGGCGATCTAGCCCCCATCAAGAGCATCTTTCGTATGCTCACCTGGCAAAAGGGCCTCTTCGATTTCGACGCTTCCGACCTGCGCGAATTTCCGAAACCGGTCGAAGTCACGGTCCAAGAGATCCTGATGGAGAGTCTTCGTCAGCTCGACGAGCTCAATGCCTTTCGCGATCAGCTGCCGGCCCTTTCGGCCCGTATCGTTCTCGATACGCCCCTCGTGCCCCCCCTTCGCGATCTCTCCCCCGAGGACCTCGACGTTCTGCAGCTCGCCCACAACTTCAATCGGTTCGGGACGCTGCTCGACAAGAGCCAGGCGACCGACGTCGATACGGCCCGCATCGTTCTCAAGCTCATCCAGAAGAACTACTTGAGGGTGGAGTAATCGACGTAAGAAGGGTAGGACGACGCGACCCCCGTTGGCGACGCGCACCTACTCCGCACTTTCGATCCGAGCCTCGCTCGACGTACCCGGCGAAACGCGGCGGCAGGCGGTCGTGTTCGCCATCTGGTTTTTGTGTCTCTTCGCGGCGGTGGTGGTGGGCTCCGCCGTCGGCACGCATATTCCGGCCGACGTCTCCGATGTCGATACGCAAAACGAGGAGCTGAGCCGGTCGCGCTGGGCGCGCGCAGAAGTCGCCATCACGCTCGGTTTGGCAACCCCCGCGCTCTTGACGATCTACGTCACCCGCCGGCGCCGCCGCGGCGGCCCGCACGCGCGCGGGATCCGGCTGGAGATCACCGAAGAGGGTGAGCTGCGGCTCTGGGGCCGGGGCTACGGAACGCGGCTCGCACTCGGTGGCGCGCGCATCGAGGAGCGGTTGGTCGACCTCTACGCGGGGCGCCTCGGCGCGTGGCGCGAACGTCGGCTCCTCGTTTCGAGCCTGGGCAAGGAGATTGCGATTGGCACGCTAGCGACCGACGAGGATGTCGGGCTGACGCCGCAGGGTGGCGAAGGGGACTGCGTCGAATTCGAGCGAGGCGATTTTCTTCGCGTGCGGAACGCCATTGTCGACGAGCGAGGGTAGGGGGGCGCGGTCGAGGGGTACGATCGCCGTCGAGGTCGACAACCCTAAGCCCCGCGTTTCGTGTCCTTGGTCGCGTCGCCCATCCGCACTTCCATCGCACGCGCGTGAGCCTCGAGCCCCTCTGCGCGGGCCAGCGTCGCGATATCCTTGCTCTGCCGTCGCAACGCTTCCGCCGTGTATTGAATGAACGACGTCCTGGCGATGAAATCGTAAACACCGAGCGGCGATCCGTATCGCACCGCTCCACCCGTCGGGAGCACGTGCGAAGGGCCGGCCAGGTAGTCCCCCGCGGCCTCCGGCGTATCGGGCCCCACGAACGCGGCGCCCGCCGCGCCGATCGCGTCGAACAGCTGCTCCGGTTCGTGAACGTGCAAGGCGAGGTGCTCGGGCCCGATCGCGTCGGCAAGCGCCGCCATTGCGGGGCGCGACCGGACGACCAGAATGACGCCTTGGTTTGCGACCGACGCTTCGGCAATCTTTCGGCGCGGGAGCGAGGCGAGCTGCGTTTCGACCTCGGCGGCGATTTCTTGCGCCCGCTCGAGCGAGGTGGTGATGCAGAGGGGATACGCGACTTCGTCGTGTTCGGCCTGGGAGAGGAGATCGGCGGCCACCCAGCGCGCATTGGCGGTTTCGTCGCAGAGCACGAGGATCTCGCTTGGCCCGGTGATGCCGTCGATGCCCACATCGCCGAAGACGAGACGTTTCGCGCACGCGACGAAGCGGTTGCCGGGGCCGACGATCTTGTCGACTTTTGGGATGGTGCTCGTCCCGTACGCCAAAGCGGCGATGGCTTGCGCCCCGCCGGCATCGAGAATACCGGTGACCCCGGCGAGGTGGGCCGCGGCGAGCAGGACGTCATTCGGCGCCGGCGTGGCGAGCACGATGTCGGCGACCCCGGCCACGCGCGCTGGAATCGCCGCCATGAGAACGCTCGACGGGTAACGGGCTTTCCCTCCCGGGGCGTAAACGCCGACACGCGCCAGCGGCCTTTCGCGCATGCCGAGACGAATGCCGTCTTCTTCGTACCGGAATCCGCTCGTCAGCTGCCGCTCGTGGTAGCGGGCAATGCGCGCGGCTGCCGTCTCCAGACCGGCCCGCACCTCGGGGGAGAGCCGCGCGAAAGCGCCGGCACCGTCGTAGTCGCGGGTGAAGAGCACCTCGACCTTGCGCGATTCGAACCGCTCGACGAACTGACGCACCGCCTCGTCACCGGCGCGCCGCACTTCCGCGATGATCTCGCGCACGGCCGTTTCGACGGCCGCCAAATCGGCGCTACCGCGCCCGAGCAAACGTGCGCGCTCCCGCTCGAAAGCGTCGGTCCCCTCGTGGACGGTGCGCATCATGGTGGGCTTCCTCTAGCACGTCGTGACCTGACGGGGCTCACGCTCAACGCTCGGATCCGGGTGGGGGAAGATGGCCGGGAGCCAGCCCTTCGGCGCGCTGCCGTCGCGCCCGAGCGGTGCTAAGGAGGGGTGGCATGAAGCACGTGGCTGCAACGTGGTTTGCGCTCGTGGCTTGCGTCGTTGCGACGGCCGGGTGCCCAGCGAATACCTGCTTTCTGACCGTCAACGGCGTGTGCACTTGGTCGAGCTGCCCCGACGGGGCCGATTTCGACACCGGCAAAAGGACGTGCATGTGCCAGCCCAATCGCTTCGCGCTCGGCGGCGGGTGCCTTACGGCGGAAGGTGCCAACCGATATTGCGGCAAGGGCGCCCACTTCGAAAACGGCGGATGCGCGCCCAACGCGTGCCCTCCCGGCCTCGAGGTGGACCAGGACACCGGCTCTTGCATGACCCCCCAGCAAGCCACGCAAGTCGCCAACAACGCCGGCGTCCAGGTCGGCCAAAACCAGCGACTCGGTTGTCCTCCCGGCGAGCAGCTCGTCGTAGAAGGACAACAGGCAGCTTGCGTCCCCAAGGGTCAGACCTGCGGTCGCGACGAAGTTTGGGACGGTCGCAATTGTCGCAAAGCAGCCGTCTGCCCTCCGGGCTCGGGGTTCGATCCGGCGACGCAGACCTGCGTCAAGTTCGCGACGGGCGCCGACACCAAGTCCACGCCCTACACGGTCGATCTCGCCACCTGGATGCGCACCGCTTACGGACCGAACGGCGGCGCCGGTACGTCGAGCTTCTGCAGCACCTTCAATAAACATCCGCTCGCGTTCGGCGTTCCCGCGGGTGCGACGGTGCGCGTGCGCATCACGGTGCAGGTTCAGGCGCCGAACAATCAGATCAATGCAGCGCGCGCCATGACCCTCACCGTCAACGACGCGACCGGGCAACCCGCGCCGGCCAAAGGCGCCACCGAAGTGCAGCTTGCCGCGGAGGGGACGCTCGCCTCGCTCGTTTCGGGAGGGGGTCAGGCGAGCACGCAGACCAGCGCCGTGACCGTCCTATGTCCGGTCGTCAATTCATCGCGCCCCACCGCCGTCACGGTGACCGGCGGAGCGTAGCGGCTCAGCGCACGCGCCCGAGGCGACTCTCGATGGGCTCGGCGGGCGACGTCGCGAGATCATTGCACCCGACCACCCGCTTTCCCTCTGTCTTGAATTTGTCGAGCCCCGTCCGGATTTGTACGAGGTCGACGACGAGGGCCCCTTTGGCGTCGATGTTGGCGAGCAGCTTGCGGCCCTTGACGTCGGTCCACGTTCCCACGCAGCTCTCGCGCGAAGTACCCTCGTCGTACTCGAAACCGGCCGGCGGCGTGGGCCGGATGTGGTCCTCGACCGCAAATTCGCCGTTCTTGCCGGGGACGGCTTTGAGCTCGAAGCGCACCTCGCCGTTTTCGTACCCTTGGCGGGGGTGTTGCGAAGCCTGCTGGATTCGAAATTCGACGGTATCGGGTCCGTTCGCAACCGCATGATAGTCACGGTTGCTGGTGCTCCGCCAAGCTCCGATCAAAGCAGCAAGTGCCGTACTCGTGCTTGGCGTCGCGGTCGGGTTCGCGGTCGCGGTCGTGGTCGTGGTCGGGGTCGCGGTGGCCGGGGCGGTCGCGGTCGGGTTCGCGGTTGCGGTGGCCGGCGCGGTCGGGGTCGGGTTCGCATTGACCCGCACCACCGAGCTCGAACTCGCCGGCGATCTCCCCGCCTCACTGCCGCCGTCCTGCGCCGTGGCCCAATAGGCAACTGCCCCCCCGGCGATCAACGCACCTGCGATCGCGAGCGGAACCATCCGCGTCGCTCGCGGCGCCGCCGGCGCGGGTGCGCTCGGCAGTGCCGATCCCTCGTCCGTTGCACCGTGCGCCTTGGCTTGGTTCCCCGCGAACGCCGCTACCGTCATCACGGGCGGCCCCGAGCCGGGCGCCGTGCCCGAGCCGACGACGGTGCGTCCCTCTTCGACCGTGAGAGGAACCGTTCGCCGCGGAGCCGGCGCTTCGAGCGCCGCGAGAAACTCATCCGTGTTCGAAAAGCGCAGGTTACGGTCCTTGGCACAGGCACGCCGAATGACGTCCTCGAGCTGGGGCGGCACGTCCGCACGGAGCGCGACCACGCTCGGCATGGGTGTCTCGGCGTGCATGCGCATGATCTCGAAGTCGCTCGGCGCGTCGAAGGGCGTGCGTCCGATCAAGAGCTCGAAAAGCACGATCCCGAGCGCGTAAATGTCGACGCGTTTGTCGAGATCGCGTTGCCCGCGGACCTGCTCCGGCGCCATGTAAGAGACCGACCCGATGATCCCCTTCGTTACGCCGCGTCCGGCTTTGGCATCTTCTTCGCCTTTGGCGATGCCGAAATCGGTCACCTTGGCGACGCCATCCTTCTTGCGCACCAAGATGTTGGCGGGCTTGAGGTCGCGATGAATGAGACCCTCGGCATGTGCCGCTCCCACGCCGCGTAGGATCATGCGAAAGATGGAGAGCGCCAGCGCGATGGGCACCCGGGAATGTGCGGTAACGTGCCGTTCGATGAGCGCGTCGAGGGGCTCGCCATCGATGAATTGCATGACGAGGTAGAGCGTTGCCGGCTCGACCACCACCGAATTGAGGCGCACCACGTTGGGATGGTCGATGCGCGCCAGCGCGCGACCCTCGGCCAGCGTCCGCGCGCGAAACTCGGGGTTATGCGCGAATTCGGCGCGGATCGCTTTGACCACGACCTGCATGTCCGTATGCACGTCGTGCGCGACGTAGACGACCCCCATGCCGCCTTCGCCGAGCACCCGCTCGATCTGGTATTTCCCGTCCACCAGCGTCCCCGGCGCCAGGTAACCGGGCCGGAACGCCGCTTCGGCGCTATCGTCGGCGGTAACGTTCGCGAGAGCCACGCCGCATCGAATGCAATAGCCGGCGTCGTTGTCGTTGACGAAAGAGCACGATGGGCAGCGCTTCAAGGCTTACCCTTCCGGCGCGGAGGTCCCTCTCGCCGCGCGCTAGGTCCAGTGACCGGCGCGCAGGGCCGCACCGTCGATCGTTTTGATCTTGTGTCCCAGTGCTTCGCGGAAGGCGGCCTCGTCGTCATCGTCCATCATCGCCTCGCCGAAACCTTGTGCCACTTCCATACCCGCCGCCAGAATACGTAGAAACTGAGCAAAGCTCGAGCCGCACAGACACGGCTCCCACCGTCCGGCGCCGCTCATCGCCGTGTACACGGAGCAGTCTCCCTCGGCATCGAGCTTGGCGACATCCAGAAAATAGGGATCACCGAGGAGCGAGCTGTGCGCGATGAGGACCCACGATTTTCGCCACTCCGAATCCTTGGCTGGATCGCGCCGCGTACCATCCTCCTTCAGGGAGAATCCGAGTTGTTCGCGCGCGAGCTCGGCCGCGCTGAAAAGGCGCACCCTTTCGATCGGTGTCGACGCTTCGACTTTCACAGGATCGGCGTCGAGGAGAAACGTCCGGTAGCGCGAGGGAATGCCGAAAGTCTTGCGGAGCGACTCCACCACGGCCGGGTCGGCCGCGCCGAACTGGGCGGCGATTTTCCGTTTTTCGAATATCGACTTGAGAGCCTGCAGGCTCTCCGCCAAATCACTATCCACGTGGGGCCTCGCGCAAGGGGGTAACTACGCCAGAGCTATTTCGTAGGGAATGCCGCTTTCGGTCGAGCCTCAGTTGATGATGAACGTCTTGCGCACCGTGATGACCGAGCCCCCGAACGGCGGGATGTGGACGCTGCGAAATCGCGCTGCAACACACCCTCCCACCGGAGTTCCGGCGAAAGGCGGGCCCTCGACGTTTGCCGTCGTCGCGGTTCCATTGTTGGCGAATGTGACCGCGACGCGCCCCGATCCGGTCGGACCGTCGGGCTTTTTGCACGCTTGCGCCGCGGTTGCCGCCGCACTCAACGCCGATAGCGCGGCCGCACGATCGAAATCGCCGCTGCCGCCGGCAGCGGGCGCAGCCGGTGCGGGCGCGGCCGGCGCGGGAGCAGCGGGTGCCGCCGCGGGCGGAGGTGATAGCCCCGCAGGGGGCGCCGCAGCCGCGGGTTTGTCGGCTCTCGGTGCAGCCGCCGCTTTTCGTTCGACTCTCTCGGCCTTCTCGCCTTCGGGTTTCGGCGAAGGCGAACCGGGCGCCACGGCGACAGGCGCCGACTCGCCTGAAGGCGCCTCGGGCTGTTTCGCCGTTTCTCCCTGCCGCACAGGCTCTCGCGTGGCGCCGGTGGGTTCGGTCGGCGCCTCGCTCGGCGCGTTCGATGGATTGGCCGCTCGCACCGGGGCCGCCGTCTCGCCGGCTGCGCTCGCGGCGCCGCCGGTCTTGTCGGTGGAATCGGCCTTGCTGCTCATGGTGATGAACGCGACCGCGACAGCTCCGATGACGAGCACGCCGCCACCGATCGCCACCAAAAGCGATTTACTCTTCGACCCTCCGGAGTCGGCGGGAGCCGCGGCTGTCATCATATCGATGGGAGGCGGCGCGAGCGCAGGCGATGACATGAGGCCCGGCGAATACACTCCGCCGCCGCTCAGGTTCATGATGTCGTCGATCTTCGACTTGGCCGGCGCGCCCCCGCTGCCCATGAGCGCGCGGAGATCGGCCTTGTTCGACGCGGGGTCACGCTCGGGAGAAGGCGCGGTGCTCGGACCCCCGCCTGTGAGCGCGCTCAGCGAGAACAGCACGGAATTTTCGTTGCGCGCGCCGGTCAGTTTGTCGCTCGCATCGCTGCCGTGATTCGCGCCACCATCGGCGGCGCTCGTGAGCATGTCCTCTTGCGCGGCGGCTCCGAAAAGATCAGTCGAGCCGCCCCGACCCGGACGACGCGCCGCTGCGGGCTCGACAGTTTTCGCGCGCGCAGCCATGGCTGGCGGCTGTCGTGCAGGGGGATCTTCGGCGACCGGCGGGGCGGGCGGCGCCGACGACGGCATGGACGCGGCTTGCTCGAGCGGCGTCATGGTCGGACGAGGACCGTTCTCGACCACCGAGCGGAGGGCGTCGACCTGTCCGATCGCGGTCCAGTCGCCCATCCCGTCCTTCCATACGAGCGTCTCGTAGCCCACTGTGCCGCTTGCGTAGAGCTCGGCTACTTGGGCGGCGGTCAGCGTACGCTGGTCACCATCGGCGACAAGGACCGTCCATTGTTCGTCGCTTGCGCCCTGCTGCGTGTAGTCGGCCACCGGTGCCACCGCGGCGGGCTCGGCGGTCGCTGACGCGGGGTCGTTGCCGTCGACGATGATGGTGGTGCCGCACTTCTTGCACCGAATCTTTGCAACCTTGCCGCGAACTTTCTCGTCGGCAATCGTGTACTTCGCTTGACAGGACTGACAGGTCACCTTCATTGAATGTCTCGCCTAACCTTCGTACGTCCCGTTTCTCGAAAAAACCTACGGCATTGCGCGAAGTCTAACCTGGTCGCTCTCAATTCACCAGCACGAGCGCCGTGCCGTCTTTCCCACAAAAGGTTGCTTCTCCGCCATACCTTCCGCCGCAGCTCGGGCAGATCTTACCCCGCTCCGGCACCGGTCCAGCCTCCGCGCGTGGTCGATAGGCAGCGGCGGGCACCAGCTCGTCACCGTGCACCGGGCATGTGCGCACACCGGGGTCGTATCCCCGGCCGCAGGTCGGACAAACACCCCCGGCCAGCGTCATTGAACCACCTGGAGCACCTGCGGTACCCGTGGCGAGACGGTTTCCGTCGCGCGGACAGAACGTCGTGCCCGCCGAAAATTCGCTGCGACAGGAAGGGCAAATGACATTTCGCGAACCCGTGAGGCGCGCGGGCGCTCCCAGCGGTGGTGCGCCCCCGGGCGCGGCGATGTAGGCGATGGGAGCCGGCGTGCTGTCGGCCGATTCGGGCGGGTTCGTCGCATTCCGCCGCATCAAAAGAAAGCCGAGCACCGCAAGACCGAGCGCGAGCGTGCCGATGATGACGACGAACGTGGTTTTTCGCGCGCGTGCCCCGTCTTGTGCCACGGCGGAATTGGCGCTGAGACTGCCGCTGGCGACGATGGTAGCCGCCTCTTCGCTTTCTCCCGCGTCCGTGGCGGATGCCGTCGACAAGAGCGCTTCGTAGCGCGCGGGGGTCGCCACCTCGACGCGCACGCGCGCCGCTTTGCCGGCGAAAGCGACGGTCATTTCCACCGTCCCATCCTCGGCGTCGTCGGCGACGGTGACCATGCCGCCCGGTGAAACGGTCACCCGCGCGCCTGCCGTCGTCACGGCCCACGACACCTTGGGAGGAACCGCGCAGCCGCTCGCATCGAACGCCTGGGTGCGAAATGTAAAGTGCTCGCCCGGGCGCAGCAGCTTGCGCACGGGCGTTACTTCGAGGCGAGCCGGCTCGCCGGGCTCGGCGCATTTCCCCGCGGTGCTCGGGCGCGAGAAGGGCGCCTGTCCGGCTGCACCCGGCGCGGGTAACGGCGGCGCCGGCATTGTGCCGGCTGCCGTTGCCGTAGGTTCCGGCGTCACTGCCGGCGGCGCCGTCTCGCCCTTGCGCAGCGCCAGACGATAATTGCGCGTGCGCCGCGCGCTGGCCGTGCAGTTCTGACCGCTCACGCGAAATTGGTAGGCGCCGGTCTCGTCGAGCGACATCGTCGTGTCGGTCGCCGTCAAATTGGTCACGAGCGTCGTCTGGCGAGGATCGCCCGGAGCGCTCACGCATCTCGTCTGCCATGAGCGCTGCGTGACCGAGTGCGAGCTCTGCACGAGACCGGGCATGGTCTCGTAGCAAGTCGCCGTGCGAAACGCGCGATCGGAGCTGGTGATGACGAGCTCCACGCCTTCTTCGACGACCGTGGCTTGCCCGCCGGGAATGTCGCGCGAGACCGGTCTCGGACCGCACGCCGTACCCCACTGACCGATGTTCCAGCGCTCGGTCATGATGCTCTCGCTCCATGCACCGGCGAGCGTAGGTCGGTCGGCGGCGAAGCTTCGACCGGAACGGCCGAAGAATAAGACGAATACGCACGCGGCGATGACCGCGACCGCCGTGCGCCGCAGGAGGAGCGCTGAACCTGTCACCGTATCGCAGGGTAGGAGACTAGGTCGGTTAGGGGAAGTCTTTGTAGCTACGCAGCTATTTGGTATTCGCCGAAAATTCGCCTTAGCATGGGCTGGGGAGTCTTGAATGGGGGCTGGGGAGTCTCGGATGGGAAAAAAGTCGCTCATGCAACGCGTGATCTCCGCGATCGTCGTCGCGCTCGCAATCAGTTTACCCGGCTTCATTCACGCACAAGAAGAACATCGAATCCCCGAATCCGGCAACGGCGATGGGATGGACTCGCATCTCTTCCGGCCAGCCGTCGACTCGAAAGGCTTCTTCAGCGTCAACGGGTCCGACATTCTCGGCGGCAATGACTTCAGCTTCGGGCTGGTCATGGACTACGGCCACAACATCATGCGACTCGACCCGGGGCACGGGACCGATGCGCTCGTCACGCACTCCTTTCAAGGCACGTTCAACTTCAATTACGGCATCGCCAGCGTTGCCAGCATCGGCTTCACGCTCCCGGTGAACCTCCTCGCCGGCGATGCGGCGAACAATATCGGCCCTGCCAGCGGGCCCTATAATGCGGCCCAGCTCAATTCGCAGAGCTTTGGTTTTTTCGCCTTGCACGCCAAATACCGGCTGACCCGGGTCGAGCGCGGCTTCGGTCTGGCGCTGCTCGGGCAAGTCGGGTTCAGCAGTGCCGATAAAGATCTCGCTTCCGATGCGATGTTCTTCTGGCCCCAGCTCATCGCGGAGAAACGCTTCTCCAGCAGCGGAGCTTTCAAAGTCGGTCTCAACGTCGGCTACCGCGCGCATACGCAAAGCAATCCGCGCTTCGATCAACTCAAGGCGGGCCCGCAGTTCGAGAACGGCAATCTCGTGACCGGCGGTTTCGGCGTTGCATGGCGCGTGATCGACCCGGTCGACCTCGTGGCCGACACGTATCTCACCCAGTTGCTGGGCGGCGCGAGCGCCGATCCCGTGCGTCTTTCCAACGAGGTCGTCGGCGGCATCAA
Organism: Polyangiaceae bacterium; assembly: GCA_035318505.1. Classification (GTDB taxonomy): domain Bacteria; phylum Myxococcota_A; class Polyangia; order Polyangiales; family Polyangiaceae; genus DASWDH01. The sequence goes on from DATHEQ010000175.1 coordinate 23,150, forward strand.
GGTGTTCGTCGAACGAAATTCGTACCTCATGCTCGGCGCCGGCATTCGCACCACCGACGGCTTCCAAGCGGCCGATCAGCGTGCCATCATCGGCTTCATTTTCGAGCCGTCGATCGGCGACCGCGACGGTGACGGGTACAAAGACGACGTCGACAAGTGTCCCGACGATCCCGAAGACTTCGACGGTTTCGAAGACGCCGACGGATGTCCCGACCCCGACAACGACAAGGACGGCATCCTCGACGTCGACGACCGATGTCCCAATAACCCCGAGAACCGCAACGGCGTCGAAGACCAAGACGGCTGCCCGGAAGGCGTCGACGGCGACAAGGACGGCGACGGTATTCCCGACTCGCTCGACAAGTGCCCCAACGATCCGGAGGACCGCGACGGCTTCCAAGACGCCGACGGCTGTCCCGACCCCGACAACGACAAAGACGGCATTCCCGACAAAAAAGACCAGTGCCCCAACGACCCGGAGGATCGCGACAGCTTCCAGGACCAGGACGGCTGCCCGGATCCCGACAACGATCACGACAGCATCCCCGACGCGCAGGATCGCTGCCCCAACCAGCCGGAGACGTACAACGGCTACCAGGACCAGGACGGCTGCCCCGACAAGGGCAACGTCATCATCCAGGACAACAACATCCTCATCCTGCAGAAGGTCATGTTCAAGACCGGAAGCGCCGAGATCTTGCCGGAGTCGAACGCCATTCTCGACGCCGTGGGGACGACCGTCGTCCACCACCCGGAGTTCACGCTACTCGAGGTGCAGGGACACGCCGACGAACGGTCCGACGACAACTACAACCTCCGCTTGACCAAGGATCGCTCTCAGGCCGTGGTCGAGGCGCTGGTGCAGCGCGGCGTGGCGCGTGACCACCTGCGCTCGCAAGGTTATGGCGAGTACTGTCCGCTCGACGAGGGACACAACGATGCGGCCTGGGAAAAGAACCGCCGCGTCGAGTTCAAAGTGCTAAGGACGCAAGACGGCCCGACCGGGGTCGAGCTCGGCTGCAAGCGAGCTCGCGACAAAGGTGTCGTCCCGGCGCCCGTCATGTGATGCACACGCGCCTTTCGCCGAAAATCCGCCACCGCTTCCAAACCCGAAAACCGGGGAGCCGCTTGGTTGCGCTCCTCGGCATCGCATTCGGCGCTGGCGCATTCGCGTGCGGCTCGAAGGGCGCCGTCGCGATCACCGCTGCCATCGAGAGCCCCGCGATGTCGGTCGATCGATCGTCGGCGCTCGCGGCGCAATTGACCGGCGATTTTCGTCTACACGTCGCGCTCGGTCAGTACGCGTCCGCGGGCACCGACCTTTCGATCTCGCAGGGCAATTTCAGCCTCGTCGCTCCGGGGAGCCAAACGACGCTCGTCCTCTTGAAGTTTACGACCGCGCCTGCTGCGCCGTATCACCTCGAGCCAGGTGGCGAACTCGACGTCGCGTTTGCGATCGGTGACAAGGCGCAAGCGCCGGGGCAGCTCTTGACCAAGGACGAAGAGAGCGCGGTCTGCGCCGCGCGCAGCGCCGTTCAAGTGGCCGGTTCTGTTTCCGACAGCAGCGGCGCTGTTCCCATCGCGTCGCTGACGTTCGCGATTCCTTGCCCGCCATAGGTCGTCCCGTTCCGGCGATGCGGAACGGTGCGACGGAGGCTTTCCAGGGCGTTCGTGGCGCGGATTCTCCTCGGCGCGCTTACGTCGGAAAGATGCAGTGAAACAGCTCGGCGCGGCTGGCGACGCCGAACTTGTGGAAGATAGAAGCGATGTGATGCTTCAGCGTTTTCTCGGTGTTGCCGGTCACGCCGGCCATTTCCCGGGTGGACAAGCCCTTGAGGAGGAGGCGAGCCACGTCGCGCTCTTTGGCCGTGAGCTCGGCGCGATCGAGCGCGCGCTCCACGAAATGTCCGAGGCCGCGCGGTTCTTCCCAGACGGAGGCGAGCGCCCGGCTCAGCTCCTCGGCGCGAAACGGCTTTTCGAGAAGGAAGGTCGCGCCGTAGTTCAGCGCTTCCTTCACGCGCCCCATGTCGGCAAACGCCGTGATGACAAGCACCGGGGCGCCCGTCGGCTGGAGCTCTTTGACCAAGTCGAGGCCGCTCGGAGTGTCGGGGCCGAGCATGATGTCGGTTACGACGGCGTCGAAGGTCCGTTTCTCGAGCGCGCGGCGCGCCTCGTCCACCGTTTTCACCCAGGTGCAGACGATGGAGAGGTTTTGGAGGCCGGCACGCAGCATGTCGCCAGACACCTCGTCGTCCTCGATGAGCAGCACTTGTCGCGGGGCGCTGCTCCGCGGGCCCTGGCTCGGGTGGCGCTGATGATTGACTTCTGCCACGCGCTGCTCGCCCGGCATGCCGTCCCCCGGAGGCTTCGAGGAAGTCGATACCGCGGGTGCTCGGTTTCCCTCGAATTGAGGGGGAACTGAAATCTCTGCGTTAGCTGTTTTCATCCCACTCATGACAACGTCCCTTCTTCTCCTTCGGGTTGCTCATCCGGTGCTGTCCTGAGGGCCCGCAAGGGGCGGACGACCCAGGTCCATCGGCCTCCCAGCAACGTCCGTTCCAGATGTCGGATGTGCTAGGGTTTCACAGTCTCTCGCTCGAAACCATGCGGAAACACACCAGGGTGGCGCGCGTCTAGCCAAGGGTGTAACGGTCCCTGAGCGCCGCGCGAGGTTGCCCGGCCACCCACGAGCCCCATGACAAACGAACCCTCCTCGAAGCGAACGAGCGGTCCCTCCCCCGCTTCGGATACCCCAATCACGAAGACTGTCAATGGGACCGCGCCTGAAGCGGCTTCGAACGGCAATTCACGCAGCGCTCGTGCGACGGAACAAGAAGGTGCCTCGGGCGAGTCGCCCGCGCTCGACACCGAAACGATCGAACGTATCCGCGCCGACTTGGCGGCGTGGCGATCGGGTCCCGTGCGGGAAGCTCAGCAAAAAATTCCGCCGCGCCTCGAGCGCTTCGCGACGTGGAGTGACATGGACGTGCCGGATCTCGTGACGCCGGCCGACGTCGCCATCGACTACCGCGCCGATCTCGGATTGCCCGGACAGTTTCCGTTCACGCGCGGTGTCCAGCCGACGATGTACCGCGGGCGCCCGTGGACGATGCGCATGTTCGCCGGCTTCGGCACGCCCGAGCAGACCAACGAGCGGTTTCGCTACTTGCTTGCGCAAGGGCAAACCGGGCTCTCCACTGCTTTCGATTTTCCGACCCTGATGGGGTACGACTCCGATTCGCCGCGATCGCTCGGGGAAGTAGGAATGTGCGGCGTCGCCGTCGACACGTTGCGGGATATGGAGATCCTCTTCGATCAGATCCCGCTCGACAAGGTGACGACCTCGATGACGATCAATGGGCCGGCCATCGTCCTGCTCTGTTTTTACATTGCCCTCGCAGACAATCGCGGTACGAGCCGCAAGGCAATCGGCGGCACGGTGCAGAACGACTGCCTCAAAGAGTTCATCGCGCAGCACGCCTGGCTCGTGCCTCCGCGGCCCGCCATGCGCATCGTGACCGACATGATCGAGTTCGCGAGCCGCGAGGTCCCGCGCTTCAACCCCGTGTCGATCAGCGGCTACCACATCCGAGAGGCCGGGGCGACGGCGGGGCAGGAGCTGGCGTTCACCTTGGCCGACGGCCTGGCTTACGTGGAGAGCTGTCTCGAGCGCGGGCTAGCGCTCGACGCGTTCGCGCCACGGCTCAGCTTCTTTTTCGATGTTCACAACGACTTTTTCGAAGAAATCGCCAAATTCCGCGCAGCTCGCCGCGCCTGGGCGCGCCTCCTCAAAGAGCGTTATGGCGCCACCCACGCCGACAGCATGAAGCTCCGCACGCACGCCCAGACCGCCGGCGTGTCCCTCACCGCGCAGCAACCTTACAACAACGTGGTCCGGGTGGCGCTGCAAGCCATGGCAGCGGTACTGGGTGGCACGCAGTCTTTGCACACCAACTCGCTCGACGAGACGTATGCGCTGCCCACGGAGGAGGCGGTAACGATCGCGTTGCGCACGCAGCAGATCATCTTGGCCGAGTCGGGCGTCGCCAATACCATCGACCCTCTAGGTGGCAGTTACTATGTGGAGTGGTTGACCAATAAGCTCGAGCAGGAAGCGCTCGATTACATTGCGCGAATCGATCAG
>DATHEQ010000176.1:0-21873 GCA_035318505.1 Polyangiaceae bacterium
GAGCAAGAAGGCCGACGATAGGTACCAGTAGGCGCGCGAAATGCGCCGCGCCATCCTCGGTGCCGTAGGTGCCGGTGCGCCCCTCGCCGTGTCGGCTCTGGCTGTGCCCACGCCGACCAACGCGATGACGCCCGTGCAGGCGCGCCCGCGGTTTGCCACCTCGACGGCTCCGGGCGAAATCGATCTCGGCGACACGGACGACGTCGATGAGACGCCGATGCCCATCGAGAGCCCGCCCTTCCGGCGTCGGCGCGTATCCCTCTTCGCGGTGAGCATCGTCGCTGTTGCCACGGTTGCGGCCTCCGCGGTCATCGCGCGCCGCCCCGGTAACGGTCTCTTCGGATCGAACGAGGTGCACTCCACAACGGTCGCGCTCACGCCCGGGCCGCAAGTGAGCGGACCTATCGCCGTCACGCCGCCCGCCCCTCAGGGCCCGACGCTACTCGACGATGCGCTTCGTGCCGCGCCCGCGCCCGCGCGCGTGCCTGAAGGGCGCCAAAACGTCCGGCGTTCCACTTCAGCCCCTTCGTCGAAGCGCACGGTCGAGCCCGCGGCACCTTCTGCCGCCCCGGTCGGTGCATCCGCTGGCGAGAACGATCCGGCTTCCCCCCCGGCCGAAGCGCCGCCGCCCCCCATTGCCGCCGTCGAAACCATGGTCGCCCCCGCGCCCCCTCCGCCCCCGAGGGCGCAGGTTCCGGTCGAGCCGTCCCTTGCGCCAGCGCTAGCGATCGACCCCGGGCGCGTCTCGGTCGGCATTGGAAATATCACGACCAGCTCTGGCATTTCCGGCCTCAAAGTGCGAACGGCGATTGCGCACGCCCCCTTCGCGGCCTGTTACAAGTCCGCCCTCGGCAAGCGCGCGTTGGCATCGGCTCTGCAGGGCGCATTGAAAATCGATATTGATCTTTCGGGGCACGTCGTGGGAGCGTCCCTCTCCGAAGATGGCAACCTCCCCGGCCTCCGCGCGTGTGTCGAGTCGGCAGCGCGCGGCGTCAAGGTCCGTGACGTCGATACCGGCGACGGTTCGGCCACGATCCTGTTGACGTTCTCGCCTCAATAACGTTCTTGCCTCTATAGGGCTGCTCGCGTGAAGCTCCGACCGAAGTGGTCGAAAATCGACCGCAACTCCACTGCATGGCAGAGCCGCGTTCGCTTGCTCATTGCGCTCGCGATGCTCGGCGGATGCTCGGATCTCGATCCGAACATCGGCCCTCGCCGCACGGAACACGAAGAAGACGTCGTCGAAGACGCCGGTCCGTCCGACTCCGATGACCCCGATGTGGACCCGGGCGCCGTGAGCTTCGCGCGCGACATCCGGCCGCTCATCAATCGGCCGTCATCGAAGACGGAGCCGAAGGGGTGCAAGAGCTGCCACTACCGAACCGAGTCCACCCACAACGGGCTTGATCTCAGCGGCTTCGATATGACGACGCTCGGCGCGCTGCGGCAAGGGGGCGGCTCGAGCGGTCGCCGCATCATCGTCGCCGGCAAGCCGGCCGAGTCGGTGATCATTCAGGTTCTCAAGGGGCAGTACGCGTACTCCAACAAGATGCCGAAGAACGGGCCCTATTGGGAGGACGAGGATATCGGCAAGGTCGTGACGTGGATTTCGGAAGGCGCGAAGGGAGCCGATGGCGAATAGGGCCATGCGGGCCGGCGTCGTCACGTGCCTCGCTTTTCTTCCGGTGTTGTCGGTCGCGCTGATGGCACCTGCGTGCCACGTGGAGAACGCGCACACCGAGGGCGTTGATATTTCTTCCTACCCGCCCGAGGTGCACGCCGACTACGCTCTTTTCACGATCCGGTGTTCGAAATGTCACGCCCTCTCGCGCGCACTTCAAAGCGGCATCACCGACGACGCTTATTGGGCCGACTATGTCGAGCGCATGCGTCGCCAGCCGGGCAGCGGAATCGCGCCCGAAGAATCGCCGCGCATCCAGAGGTTTTTGCACTACTACTCGTTGGCTGTGCGCGCTCGCAATGCAGCGCCGACGCCGGAGGTCCTTCCTCCGCCGCCGGCTGAAGACGGAGGGGATGCAAAGTGAAACGAACGCCCCTGCTTGCGCTGATGCTCGTTCTGTCGGCTGCGCTCGCCCTGCTCACGCCGCGCGCGTCGCTTGGACTCGAGCGAAATTTCGCCGGTTCGGCGCAGCTCGACTACCATTTTCTGCTGAGTCAGCCCAACGCCCCGGCCCAGCCGATCTCGGTCGACGGTTTCATCACCGAGCTGGCCCTCAAGATGGCGGTCGATATCTCCGACCACTTCTCGGCCAACGTGAAGGTCTGTTACGGCTGCCACGGCTTCGAGATGGCGATGGGGTACATCGACTACCGCGTCGCCGACGAGCTCAATTTCCGCGTGGGGCGTTTCAGCCCGAGCTTCGGTGCATTCAACCTGCGCCACGATCCGGCCAACCATCATCTTCCCGATAAGCCGCTTCCCTACGACATGGGCCGGATGCTTCGCTCGGAGCAGTGGGCGGAAGGTGTCCTGCCCAGTCCCTTCCCGGACAACGGCGTCGAGGTGAACGGCACCCACTGGTTCGGTAGCGCGCTCGAGCTCGACTACGCTTTCTACGCGATCACCGGATTCAAGGCCGACCGGGGCGCGTACGATCTCGAGTTCGACCTCAATCGCATGCCGATGTACTGGGACAACAACAACCGCCCCACCTTCGGCACGCGCATCGCCACGACGTTCCGCCTCTCGCCGATCAGCGACATTACTTTCGGCGCGAGCGGCCAATACGGCAAGTTCGACCCGGACCTCGGGTTGTCCTACGCCATCGTGGGAGCCGACGTCTGGTTCCGATCCGGGCGCACCGATCTCCGCTTCGAATACCTAGCTCGGCGCCAACAGTTCGACACTTCCAACCGCGACGCCCTTCGTTACGAAGTGCCGCGCAAGGGCGGCGACTTCTGGACCAAGCACGGCGCGTACATCGAGCTGAAGCAGCCCATGAACAACTGGATCGATCTCATCGGCCGGGTCGACGGCATGTACCGCGAGGGCAACGTCGTTCTCGAGAGCCCCCTTTCGCAGAAGAGCACCGTGCTGCGCTACACGATTGGCACCATGTTCACGGTCGAACAAGGCCTCCGCGTCAAGCTCGCCACCGAGCTCTACGACTTTTCCGACGTCGACGAAGCCGGCCACCACACCGACGTCACAATCAACGCCGCCATCGTCGGCACCTATTGACGAGAAAGCCATCTCCTCGAGCTGGCTTTATCTCGTGCGTCTCCCTTCGGGGGCGGAGCCCCCGAAGGGAGTGGACACCGTAAGAGGTAAGTCCTCCGGATTTTACCTCTTCCGGTACGTGAGCCAGCGCAGATCCATGGGCGCCTTACCGGGAGGGAGCGCGAAAAGGTCGAGCCCTTGTGACCACTCGTTGAACCATCCCGTGGGCGGCCAATCTTCCGGGGCCATGCGGCTCTTCTCGTAGTCGTAGACCATGTCTTCGCCGGCGCGGTCGAGCGGAAATTCTTCGTGCACGAACGCGTAGTCGTTGCGCGTGAAGATGCATGACCAAACTACCTGCGAGATCTGCCGCGCCATGGGGTCCGGCTTGTAGCCGTCCCTCGCGAGAAAGGTGCTGAAGAGCAGCATTCCGCCGGGCGCCAACGCTGGCGCGAGATTGGCGATGGCGCGGCGCACCGCCTCGGCGTCACCAAAATGCGAGGCGATCACCTCCGCCAAGAAAATGAGCTTGAAGTCTTTGCGCGGAAGCTCGAGCCCCGGGGCCGTCACGTCCGCGACGATGACCGTCACATCGAGGTTTTCTTGCGCCGCATCGGTGCGCATGACCTCGGCCAGGGAGGGAACCATCTCGAGCGCATACGTGGGATGACCGAGCCGCGCGAGCGGCAGCGCGTTTCGCCCGGTGCCCGCGCCGACGTCGAGGACAGCAACCTCGCCCGGCGGCCCGAGCTGCGCGGCGAGATCGAGCACCTTGGAGTCGGGGTGCTTGCCAAAGAGCGGCGGTTTGCGCGTGGCGACCCAGTCATTGTACCGGTCGTCCATCGTGAGAATGCGCGTCCAGATGTTGTAAGCGACGCCGGGGTGCGGTGGCGGCTTGATGTCGTAGTCGACGACGAGAAGGCTGAACGGGGATGCGGCCCACCCTTCGGCGAGCTTGCCTTCGACGAGCCGCTTCAAGTGAACGAGCTCGTCGTCGGTGAAAGGCTTGCCGAGGAGCTCGAACATCGTGCCGAGCTTGGTGATGTAGGATTCGACGAGCGCCGGCACGCAGGGGAAAGCGATTTGTCCCTTTCCGGTAATTTTGCGCGTCACCTTTTTTTGCATGGCGAGGCGCACCGCCGACGGATTGGTTTCCGCCGCGGAGCGGCGGTTCGTAGTTTCACGCTGCGTTTTCACGGGGGCGCAGCATAGCATCATGCGCCGACGCTCCAACCGTCGACATGCGGTCACGGTGCTAGACTCGTGCCATGGACGCGCGACGCCGCGAGTTGACCCGGCGGACGCTGCTCGCGGAGGTGAGCATCGCGGGGGCGCTCGCGCCGCTCGGATGCCGCACGGCGACGCGCGAAACGCCGAAAGCGGAGAACTCGGGGCTCGACGTTCCTCGCGCTGCGCTCGGCGGCGCGACCGAAGTCACCCGCCACGCGCCTGACCTCGCTGCCGCCGACGTGCTCGACGAGGCGCTCGAGCGCCTTCAGCCGCGCGGTCCTGCTTACGCTGGAGGGCTTGCCAATCACGCTCCCATGGTGGCCGAATCGCTCGTCGTGCTCGGTCGTGGCGACGCCGTCTCCCGTTGGGTCGACGCTTACGCCCCGCGGCTCGAAGCCTGGCCACGATCGGGTGGGCACATCGCTCGAGGCGCGTGGGCAGATGCGCTCGGAAAGAATGAACGCGTCACCGACTGGCGGGAATTTTTCACGGAGGAGCTGGCGAACGGATCGTTTCGGGACGTGCTGACGCGCTGGCTCCCGCGGCTCTCGGCCGGTATCTCGGGCTCGGCCGCGCATGGCATCATCCGTGTTGCGCACGTCGTGCGCGCGCTCGCCGTGCGCCAGACCGCGCCGCGCCTTCGGGAGCTCGCGGCGGCGCTTGCCTACGCCGCATCGTCGTTTCACCGCTTGCCTGACGAATCTCGTACGAGCGGCAAGTTGACCGTCGTCGAAGCCCTCGATCGTCTGGAGATGGTGGCGCTCGAACGCCGTGGGCAGGGCTCGATCGTCGATCGTTTGGCTCCGCTCGGCGTCATGCCGTCGTTTGCCGGAGCTGCCGATCTCGTCGATCTCAGCGGCGATCCGGCGGCCACGCTTTCGGACATCACGCGCGTGTTCGCGCGCGTGTATTGCGCCAATGCGGCGCAGCGCGACGGGCGCATCGCGCGCATTCACGCCATCACTGGCGCGAGCGCTCTCCGTCCTCTCTTGCCTCATCTTCCGCTAGCTCTGCACCGGCCCTTGCTGCGCCATGTTTGGCAGCTCGATGCGGCCGTCTACGTGACGCACGCCACGCGCGGTGCGACAGCGCCACCGATCGAAAGCTTTGCAACCGTCGACGACTTGGTGGCGGCCGCGATTGACAGCGGTGACGAGCACGCCATCAAGCTCACCGAAGTCTCCTTGCGCGAAGACGCCGCCGCGCCCGATCCCGCCTACGGCAAAGCGGCCGCCCATTGGGTCCGCGCCAGCCTGCCGAGCTGAGACGCGGCCCGCCGCCACCGCGCCCATGAACGGGAACGCGGCCATGGCAAGCGTGGCGCGGTAAGCGCAGGTTACCCCACTCAAGCATCAGCGCTGCGCGCCGTTTGCTGGATCGACGGCATCTCCTTGCCGAGGCATCAACGTGGCATCCCCCCTGCGCACATCACCCCCCTCATCCGAGCCTGCCGTCGCCCCCGCGTCGCATCAGGAGACGGTGTGTGCGCCGCCCGAGGAGGACGAGGAGGAGCGCACCGAGAACACGTCGAACGCGCCTCGTCCCTATGAAGCTGGCGCTCTCATCTCGCAGAAATACGAGCTCATACGGATGCTCGGCGAGGGGGGAATGGGCGCCGTGTGGGTGGCGCGCAACATCGCGCTCGACGCCCATGTCGGGCTCAAGCTCATTCGCGCCGAGGTGTCGCGCAATGTCCCCGGCGTGCAGGGGCGGCTCCTTCAAGAGGCTCGCGCCGCGGCATCGCTCGGTCACCCTGCCATCATCCGCGTTTTCGACTTCGGTACCACGGAACGCGGGGACCCGTTCATCGCCATGGAGCTCCTGCACGGCGAGAGCTTGGCCGAGCTGCTGCAGCGGCGAGGCAAAGTCGGTGCGGTGCGCGCCGTGCAGACCTTGCTCCCCATCTTCGACGCGCTCTCCTCGGCGCACGCGACGGGCATCGTCCACCGCGACATCAAACCCGACAACATTTTCGTCTCGCGCGAAGCAGGAGGCCGGCTCCAGCCCAAGGTGCTCGACTTCGGCATCGCCAAGCTCGAGCACAGTGTTTCGCCGCACCTCACGCGCGAAGGCACCGTACTCGGCAGCCCCGCGTACATGTCTCCCGAGCAAGCGCGCGGCACCGCCGACGTCGATCCGCGCAGCGATATCTGGTCGCTCTGCATCGTCCTTTATCAACTGATGACGGGCATGCTCCCTTTCGTGGCCGAGAACAACAACGCCCTCCTGTGGAGCATCGTCGAGAAGCCACCCGTGCCGTTTACCGACCTCGGCGTGACGGAGCCCGAGCTCTGGTCGATCGTGGCGCGTGGTCTGGAAAAGAAACGCGAGGCACGCTGGCAAGACATGTTCGAGCTCGGCAAAGCGCTGGCCGAGTGGCTGCTGTCGCGCGGCATCGAAGAGGACATCTGCCACGCCAGCCTCCGCGGCCGGTGGCTCGATCCCAAGCGAAAGAGAGAGGGCGATGTCATGCACTCTTTCTTTCCTTCCGGCCCTCCGAGCATGCAGATAGCGGTACCGGTGCTTCCGCGGAGCATCCCCATCACGCTCTCCGGCGCTGATTCGTCGAGCGGGGTTCGATTGACTTCGTCGGTGCCCGCCGCGCCGGCGGCGGACGTGACGCAGGTCGCGCCGCCGACCGGTGAGACCAGGCCGGTCACCGAGCGCCGCCCATGGAAGCGTTGGGCGATGACGGCCGGCGCTCCGGTCGTCGCCTTCGCCATCGCTGCGTTCGCGCGGAGCGCGCTGCGCACGCGCGACGTCCACCCCGGCAACGCGGCCCCGCCGCGCATCGAGGAGATGCAGGGACGCACACGCGCGCCACTCGCCGATCCGCGTCCCGCGCCGCAACTGCTCGGTAGCCCGTCCTCGGCTGGCGTCGCGAACATGCCGTCTCCGCCGACCGTACCGGCTGCCAATGTAGCCGCCGATCCGCTGACCGCCGCATCGCCGTCGGCGTCGGCGTCGGCTCAGCGTTCGGCTCAGGATCGATCCAAGCCCGCGCGCCGCGCTGCGCCCAAACGCAAAGCACCGGACCTGAAGGATCCGTTCCGCTGAGCGCGCCCCCTTTGCGCGTTGTCGCTCCGGGCGTTGCTACTTCGAACGCGTGAGATCGAAATAGAAAAGGACCCCACCCACCGCGGTCGCGCCGGTGCCGGCGCCGGCAAGAAAAGCCGCCGTCCCATTCATGGTCGAATCGGAGTCGGAGAGCTTCACCGCGAGCGCAGAACCGTACAAGACGGCTGCGGCTGCCAAGGTCGCGACCGTGAGCACCTCGACATGCCGGTTCGCGTCGGGCCGCGTTTCCGTCGCGGGCGCCGCGACAGGGGCAGGAGGCGGTTCGGGGTGCAGATCGAGCTGCACGTCCACCGAGCGGAGGGCGGTGAGCTCGACGATCTGCTGGCTTTCTACGTAACCGGCGCGCGTCGCGGTCAATCGGTGTTTGCCGGGCCAAGTCTCGCCGGTCCAGGGCGTCAGCGCCACGGGACGCCCGTCGATAGAGAGGACAGCGGAATCGGGCGTGGAGAAAACGCTCAGTTGCTGTACGCCCTTTTGGCTGAGGGCCAGCTCGAGCTGCCGAATGCTGACCTCGACCTCGGCCCGGTCGGCGGCAGCCGGCGTGCGACGAAGGTATTCGCGATAGTAACGCAGTGCGCCGGCGTTGTTGCCAAGCGCTTCGTACGCTCGCGCTACGTTGAAACAGAGTTTCGAATCGGGATAGATGCGACTCGTCTCTAGAAAGAGCTCGACCGCGTCGAAGTACCGCCCTTCCTTGTAAGCGGTGACGGCTTGCTCGAAGATGGCTTGCGCGCGCGCCTTGCCTTCGACCTCGGGGCCCTCCGGCTCCGACTTGAGCGGTGGGGGCGCCGGCGCTTGCGTCGGAGTCTTTGGCCGTCCCGTCGCCGACGACTTGGTCGCGCCCGCGGCTTCAGCCTTGGGCGCTGGCTTGGGAGGGTCCGCCAAGCTCGGAAGCGCCCACGTCGTGAGCGCCAGCGCCATCGCCAATTGCTGTAAGTATCGCGAAAGCGAGCGCGCGGCGCGTCGGTGCGGATCGGTGGATGGGTGCGTTCCTCGTCGATGTGGGTCGAGGCGAGCCATGTGGGATCCGTCGGCGATACCGGTTTCGAAATCTATCCAGCGGACCGCGGCGCGGTCCTGGCAGGGAGCCTTGATTCGAGCGTCGTTCGACATGGTTTCGGAGCCGATGTTGGGCGAGCTGCAACGTTGGGCGGTGCGCAACGGGAATTGACAAGAGCGGAATTCCTAACCTTGACTGGAATGCGTCTCGTTCCGCTATGTCGGCAAAAGTTCGAACGCCGGCCCCTTTTGTTTCCGACTATCTCTTTTGTTTCTGACTAGCGCGGTTTCCTTTTGATGACCCATCGACAATGCGGTAAACAACCTGTCACTCAGGCGCACTGCACAAGTGCGGATCGTCGCGATCCAATCTGCGCCTGCCAACTTTCCCGAACCTGCACGAAGAGGTTAACATGATTGGTAATCGCAGCCGAGCTTGGTGGCAGCATTTTTCCGCCGCTGGCGTCCTCCTCGCACTGGCATCCTGCTCGAGCGAGTCCATCCCGCGAGCGGAACCGGTCGACATCGACGAGCCGGGCGCGCTCCAAGGCGAGCTTGCGGTCTACATCGCTGACTTCGACGACGGCACTACCGAAACGCGATACTTCCTTCGCAACGCCGAAGGCGTTGAGCAGCGACTGCGGGTGACCGGTGAGATCGACGCGGCCCCCGGCAAGAAGCTGAAGATTTGGGGCCAGCAGCGGGGCGAGTTCCTCGAGGTAGCCAAGTACAAGGTCGTCGACGAGGCGGTGCGCGAGGGCGTCGGTTCCCAGCAGCAGAAGGCGGAGCTCATCGACGCGGCGGTCAAACCCGGACGCGTGCTCTGCGCCGCGCTCGTCAACGTCAACGGCGGCACCGCCAAGACGGCGCTCGCCACGGTGAAGAACTCGTTCCACACCGGCACCGGCTCGGTCAACGCCTACTACCGCGAGAATTCGTTCGGTCAGGTGGGTCTCGAAGGCGATACGTACGGTCCCTACACGTACACGATGTCGGGATGCGACTACAGCGGCTTGGCGTCATCGATCAAGCCGATGATCAAGGCCTCGAATGCGGCCTGCCAGCAGTTCGCGTTCGTCATGGGTCCCAACGTCAGCTCGTGCGGATGGTCGGGCCTCGGACAGGTCGGCTCCTCCGACAAACCCGCGAGCGACACCTGGTACAACGACTCGGTCAGTTGCGTCGTCGCCGTTCAGGAGCCGGGCCACAACTACGGCATGCAGCACTCCTCGTCGCTCAGCTGCGGCGGTGCTGCGTTTGCCGACAACCTCGCGAGCTGCACGCATAGCGAATACGGCGACAAGTACGACACCATGGGCGGCGGCTGCTACCACATGAACGGGTGGCAGAAGCTCTACCAGAAGTGGTTCGCCGGTTGTAACGGCGTGCGCACGACCTCGAGCGGCAAGTTCAACATCTATCCGCTCGAGTCGCCGTGCAACGGCGTGCAGGTCCTTCAGGTCCCGTTCCCGGACGGCAAGACGCGCTCCTTCCAGAGCACGACCCTGACGAGCTACTACCTCGAGCTTCGCACCGCGGTCGGCTTCGACGCCAAGTACGGAGCGTCCAACGTGTTGATTCACGCGGGGGGCGCGCCGATCCTGCCCAACACGGCGAACCCGAAGGGTCTGCACGTGTGGGCCCTCGCGGCGGGTGGAACGACGTGGGGACTCACGGCGGGCAAGTCGTTCGCGGATCCGGCGGGCGGTCTCACGATCTCGGTCGATTCGATCGATGCGTCGCACGCCGTCGTCGACATCAACTACACCGCAGGATCGGGATCGCCGGTCTGCCTCGATGGCGGCAATACCGCGTTCACGCCCCCTGGGCCGACCGATTGCACCGCTCCGCCGCCTCCTCCGCCCGACGCAGGTGGCAAAGGCGGCGCGGCCGGCACGGCCGGCGCGGGTGGCGCCGCCGGTAAAGGCGGTGCTGCTGGCACGGGTGGCGCCGCGGGTACCGCGGGCAAAGCGGGTGCAGCGGGCACCGGCGGTGCAGCGGGCACCGGTGGCGCGGCTGGAACTGGCGGCGTGGCCGGCACTGGCGGCGTGGCTGGAACCGGTGGCACCGGCGGTACCTCGGGCACCGGCGGTGTGGCCGGTACCGGTGGTACGAGCGGCACCGGTGGCGTAGCCGGTACCGGCGGCACCGGCGGCACCGGCGGCACGGGTGGCGCCACGGGCGGCACAGGCGGCTCCGGCGGTGCGACGGGCGGCTCCGGCGGTACGACGGGCGGCTCTGGCGGCGCGACGGGCGGCACAGGCGGCACAGGCGGCGCGGGCGGAGGCAATGCTGGCAACGCCGGTTCGGGTGCCAAACCGACCGACGACCCGGGTTGCGGTTGCCGCATCACACCGGCACCCGTCGAGGGTGGTCCGATGGGCGCGTTGCTCGCCCTCGGTCTCGGAGGCCTCATCACCGCGCGCCGTCGAAACCGGCGCAAGTCCGACCGCTAGTCTTCAGCGGCTCGGCGACACACGTGACCCTCCCGCTCCGGCGGGGGGGTCGCGCGTTTTGTGCCAAGTTCCCCCGCACGCGCGAGCACGCGCTCGTCTCACACGTAGGTTGCGGTTGGAGCTCCTATTCCCAATGTGGCTTCTGATGGAGCAGGCGGCCGGGCAGCCCTCTTTGCAGTCTCGATTGCGAATGATGCGCACGGTTGCGCGCTGTAGGTAGAAACCGACCTGCTTCCAAAAGCGCGCTTTTGCTCCATTCGAGCTACCGCACTGGCGGCGGATGTTCTGCTGGCACCAGAGGCTCGCTCAGCTACCTTGATGTGCAATGCGCCTGTCCTTTCTCTCGGTCGGACTCGGCGTCTTGCTCGCTGCGTGCACGTCGCGTTCGCCCGCCCCGAACGGCGATGGCCCCGGCGCGTCCAAGTCGAGCCATGTCGCAGCCACGGCTACGGCGGAGCCAACCAGTTTCGCCGAGCTCATTGCGCGTTCGACACCGAGCGTGGTGCTGCTCCTCAACACCCACGCGGACGGTACCGTCACCTTCGGCGCGGGCTTTCTCGTCGGCACGGGGCTCGTGCTCACCAGCGAGCACGTCGTGGCATCGGCCCAGACGCTCGGCGCCATGCTCTACAAGGCAGGGCGCACCAGCTACACGCCGATGGATGGCGGGCTTTCGCGCTTTCTCTTCGAGAATCAGGCAGACATCGTGCCGGTCCGCGAGGTGAACGGAGACAGCACGAGCGACATCGCCTTGATGCAGCTCGACGTCGACACGTCCGGATTTCCGACGCTGCCCATGGCCGACGGCGAGGTCAAGGCGGGAGACCGCGTGATTGCACTCGGGCATCCCCAGGAGCTCGTTTGGTCGTTCACCCAGGGCATGGTCGGGACCATTCAACAGGGCGCCATTCAGCACGACGCCGCGATCAGTTACGGATCGAGCGGCGGACCGCTTCTCAACCTGCGCGGCGAGATTGTGGGGATCAACATCGCCAAGGTCGTCAGCGAATCGCCGGGGCTGTCGTTCGCGCGGCCGATCGCGCTGGCGGGAAGGTACCTCGGGCGGGTGACGTCGCCCATCGCGCTCGATCTGTCCACGCCCGAGGCGGCGGCCTTGAGCTGCTGGCGCTCGCAAGAGGTCGGGCGCGTCGAAACGGGGGAGTGCTTCGATTGGGACGCGAGCTTCGCCTTCTTCAGCTCCGTCGCCGAAGAAGCGCTCGCGATGGCACCGCCCGCCGTGCAAACTCGCTTGCGTGCCGAGACTTCGGCTCCTGATTTCCGCGATCGCTGGATCGAAGACGGAAAGCGCCACGCGGCAGCGTACTTCGTGAGCGGAATGACGCCGCCCGCGCAGACGTCTGTTCTCGACGTCGTTCCGGCCGGTCTCGCACGCGCCAGAGCGGCTGCCGAGCGCGAGGAAGAAGGCGTCTTGCGCGAGCATCCCGATCTTCGCCGCCTCTATGCCGAGCGCAAGAAGCCGTCCTTCTGGCAATCTCGTCTGCGGCTCGGCATTCGGGTAGAGCGTACTTGGGCGGTCGATGATCATCGCGCCTGGGTCGAGCTCGCGGGCCGCAATCCGGACGGCTCGATCTACCGAATGTCCGAGCTCTACATGAAGATGGGCGGGCGCTGGTTACAACGACTCCCGCCGCTCGCCGAAGACATGGCTACGCTTCCGCGCAGCTTTGCTCCCACGCTGTGCACGCCCGCTAGTTATCGGGCCGCGAAGCTGGAGAAGCTTCTGCGCGACCCGGAAAGTTTGCGCGCGGCGCGGGTGACGGTGCCCGTCGTTCCTGTTCCCGTCGTCAAGAAAATCGAGCCCAGGGCGTGCACCGCTGCGCTCTGCGCGGGAAAAACGGGCGGCGCAACCTAGCGGGCGGTAGTCGCATGCCGCGCGCGCGGGCATGCTAGATCTGGCCGGCGGATGCTGCCCGCTTCGCCCCGCTTGCTCGTGCTGCTCGTTTTCTTGGCGGCGTGGATGGGCTCGGGCCGGATGGCGAAGGCCGCCGATGGCGAACGTGTGCGCGTTCTCTATTGGGAGAAGTGGAGAGGCTTCGAAAAAGACGCGATGCAGGCGGTCGTCGACGACTATAACCGCGCGCAAGATCGCATTTTCGTCGAGTACGTCGCGGTCTCCGATATTCGCACCAAGACGTTGATCGCGACTGCCGGCGGCGATCCTCCGGACATCGCCGGGCTCGCCGACGAGATGATCGACGACTTTGCCGACAAGAACGCTCTCTTGCCGCTCGAAACGTTCACGAGCGGGACGGCTATCGTCGCGGAACGGTATCTGCCCGTGTATTGGGACATGGTGCACTACCGGGGGCACCTTTGGGCGCTTCCCACCGCCCCCGTCATCGGCGCGCTGCATTGGAACAAGGATCTCTTCCGCGAAGCTGGGCTCGATCCCGAGAAACCTCCGCGCAGCATCGCCGAGCTCGACGAATTCTCCAAGAAGCTGACGCGACGGAACAAGTCTACCGGGCAGCTCGAAATCATGGGCTTCTTGCACTCCGAGCCCGGCCATTGGCCGCAGATTTGGGGTTATTTCTTCGGGGGAGAGTTGTGGGACGGCAGCGATCGAATCACGTTCGATTCGCCCGCCAACATTCGCGCCTACGAGTGGGTCCAGAGCTACGCCCGAGACTACGGTCCCGCCGAGCTGCAGACGCTCCGCTCCTCGTTCGGGCCGGTTTCCTCGGCACAGAACGCCTTTCTCAGCGGCAAGGTGGCCATGGCGCTGCAGGGCATTTGGATGGCGAACTTCATCGCCACCTACAACCCCAAGATGCACTGGGGCGCCGCCCCATTCCCGTCCGCCGTCGAAGGCAGCGAGCCCATCGCGCTCGCCAACGCGGACGTCCTCGTGATTCCGCGCGGCGCGCGTCACCCGCGGGAGGCGTTTTCGTTTTTGGCCTACATGGCCGAGCAAAAACCCCTCGAAAAGCTGTGCCTCGGGCAAAGCAAGAACTCCCCCCTTGCCGACGTCAGCCCGGAGTTCTTCGCGCACCACAAGAATCCCTACATCCGCATGTTCCAGGATCTCGCGAAGAGTCCGAAGACCGTCCATTTCCCCAACATGAGCGTGTGGCAGCAGTACCGGTTCGAGGCCTACAATGCCTTTGAGCGCATTTGGCTGCTGCAAGCGACACCCGCACAGGCGCTGCGCGACGCGACCGAACGCGCGCAGCGCGCGTGGGATCGCGAACGAGAAAGACGCAACCGAGTCGACGAAACTCCGCCATCGCCGTGGATCGGCCGCGCCCCCGTCCTTTTGATCGCCGCCATTGCGGCTATCGTTTTCGCGTTGGCGCGCCGCGAGCATACGCGAACGAAAGCGCTCACCGCCGGCAAACCGGCGCGCGCCAACGCATCGCTCGTGAAGGGGCTGCTCTTCGTCTCACCGTGGATCGGAGGGCTCGTTGTCTTCGTCCTCTATCCCATCACCTCTTCCGTCGTCTTGAGCTTCTGCGATTACTCCGTGCTCTCCGAAGCGCGCTTCGTCGGTCTTCTCAACTACCACGATCTCCTCGGAGACGAGCTCTTCTGGACCGCGCTGAAAAACACGGCCTACTACGCCTGTCTCGCTCTTCCGCTCGGATTGAGCACGGCGTTCTTCTGGGCACTCATCCTGAGCAGCAACGTGCGGGGCGCCGGCATCTACCGCACGTTCATTTTCCTGCCGTCACTCACGCCGCTCGTGGCAAGCGCGATGGTGTGGCTCTGGATCTACAACGCGCAGTACGGCGTCTTGAATCACCTTCTATCTTTCGTGACTTTCGGGCTCGTCCATCACGTTCCGTGGTTGAAGGAAGCGCGTTACGCGATGCCGTCGCTCATCTTCATGAGCCTGTGGAGCGTCGGGCACACGGTCGTCATCATGATGGCCGCGATGCAAGAGGTGCCGACGGCGCTCTATGAAGCGGCCGACATCGACGGCGCGACGCTATGGCAAAAGGTGCGGCACATCACCGTGCCGATGATCACCCCCGTTCTCTATTTCAACACCATTCTCGGCATCATCCAAGTGGTCCAGGTGTTTGCCACGCCCTTCATCATGACCAAAGGCGGGCCCACCCGAAGCACGTATTTTTACTCCATGTACCTCTACGAAAACGCCTTCGTGTTTCTGCGTATGGGATACGCCTGCGCCATGGCCTGGATCCTCTTTCTCGTGATCCTCGCCTTGACGGGGTTGGCCATGCGCTTTGCGCGAAGTGAGGCCTGAACGATGGACACCAGCGTGACGCCTTTCAGCAACACCTTTCGCCAGCATCGCTGGACGGTGGGCGTCGTACACGTCCTTCTGGTGACGGGATCGCTCGTCTTCTTGTTCCCGCTGATGTGGATGCTTTCCACTTCGCTGAAGCCGCTCGAAGAGACGATGACGTTGCCGCCGGTGTGGGTCCCGTCCACCTGGCAATGGCAGAACTATGCCGATACGGTTCGCTACCTTCCCTTTTTGCGCTACACGCTGAATACCGTCACCATCGCCGTGCTTGCCGCGCTCGGCACGGTCGCGTCCAGCGCTCTCGTCGCTTTCAGCTTCACGCGCTTGGAATGGCCGGGACGGCGCATCCTCTTCGCGCTCACGCTGGCGACGATGATGGTACCCTTTCCGGTGCTGATGGTTCCGCTCTACGGCGTCTTTCGCAACCTCGGCTGGATCGGCACCCTCCGCCCGCTCTGGGTTCCGTCGTTCTTCGGCGGCGCGTTCAACATCTTTCTCCTGCGTCAGTTTTTCATGCGCATTCCGCGGCACCTCGCCGAGGCCATGACCCTCGACGGCGCTTCGGAGCTCGTCATCTTCTGGAAAGTGTACGTGCCGCTCGCGCGCCCCGCGCTCGCCGTCGTTGCGTTTTTCCAGTTCATCTATTCGTGGAACGACTTTCTCGGGCCGCTCCTCTATTTGCTCGCGCAAGACACGTTCACGCTGCCGCTCGGTTTGCAGGCGTATCAAGGCCAGATGGCGGGCGCCGGCGCGGCCTGGCACTTCTTGATGGCGGCATCGGTGATGACCACGCTGCCCATCGTCGTGCTTTTCTTCTTCTTGCAGCGATCCTTTTTGCAAGGGATCACGGTGATGCAAAGCGTCGAATCCTAGCGGCTCGAAGCGCGCACCTCCGACCTGCTCCCTTGACATCGTCGCGGCAAGCTGAGTACGGCGAGCACATGGCTATCGTTCGCTCCAACGTGCTCGCCGCCTTCGTTACGCTCGTCGCCGGCTGCGCCCGGCAATCCGCTGCTCCCGCCCTTTCGGCGTCGCCCAGTGCTTCACCCTCCGTCGCCGATTCGCCCGTAGAGACCGCGCCGCGACCTTCCTCACTTCCGAGTGCGAGCACGGCATCCGTCCCGCCGACCGGGTCGACCGGCCCTTCGCAACACGCGCCGGCTCCCGTCCTGCTCAAAGTGGGACACCTCATCGACGGCGTTTCGAAGATTGCCAAGGACAACCAAGCGATCCTCGTCGTCGAAGGGCGCATTCGCGGCATCGGCGCGGCGGCGGCGCTGGAAAAAGACGCCCCCGCGGGGACCAAAGTCATCGACCTGGGGGGCGCCACGGCGCTGCCCGGTCTCATCGACGCGCACACCCATGTCCTTTTGCAAGGGGACATCACCGCCGCCGACTACGACGCGCAGCTGCTGAAAGAGAGCATTCCCTACCGGGCTATCCGCGCCACCGTCGCCGCGCGAACGGCCCTCATGAACGGGTTTACGGCCATTCGCGACCTCGAGACCGAGGGGGCGATGTACGCCGACGTCGATGTCAAAATGGCCATCGAGCGCGGCGTCATTCCGGGGCCGCGCATGTTCGTCTCGACGCGCGCCTTCGCCCCGACCGGCATGTACCCGCTCAACGGGTATTCCTGGGAGCTCAAAATGCCGGAGGGAGTTCAGATCGCCGATGGCCCCGATGCGCTTCGCAAGGCGGTCCGCGAGCAGGTGAAATACGGCGCCGATTGGATCAAATTCTACGCCGATCGCCGCTACTATTTGCCCCCCGAGCGCGGCTGCAAACATCTTCTGTGCAGCTGGGTGAATTTTACCGATGAAGAAGCGAAAGCCATCGTCGACGAGGCGCACCGACTCGGAAAACGCGTCGCTGCGCACGCGATCGGTTGGGACGGCATCGATGCGGCGCTGCGGGCGGGGGTCGATTCCATCGAGCACGGCGACGGGCTCGACGACGGGCTCATCGATCGTATGGTGCAAAAAAAGGTGTACTGGTGCCCGACCATCTACGTCGGTACTTACGTGGCCGAAGGGCGCGGCGGCATTTGGCCCAAAATGGTCGAGCTCGAGAAGGAAGCCTTCAGAAAAGCGGTGAAGAAGGGTCTCCTCATCGCGTATGGCACGGACGTGGGCGGCTACGCGTGGACCGAAAACCAAGCCAAAGAGCTCGGAATCATGGTGCGTTACGGCATGAGTCCCATGGCCGCGATTCAATCGGCGACCGTGGTGGCGGCCCAACTCCTCGAGCAGCGCAAGGACCTCGGCAGCGTCGAGCCCGGGAAACTCGCCGATATCGTGGCCGTGGCCGGCGATCCGCTGAAGGACATCACCGAGCTCGAACGCGTCACCTTCGTGATGAAGGGCGGCGTCGTCTACAAAGGCGAGAAGAGCGAGAAGTAGCCGCGGCGCGCGACCGCGCAGCTCGACAAGCGACGTTCAGGCTTGGCGTGCTCGCGTCCCGCGAAACCGGGTGACCACCCGTTCTTGCTCGATGGCGTCGGAGATGCGCGCATTGATGTGGCGACGGCGCCTGCCGCGGTGACGCGTCACGAAGCGTTCGGCGTGCTGCACGATGGCGGACGCCACATCCACCCCGCTGGCGCGCTCGATTCCTTCCAATCCCGGGGAGCTGTTGATCTCGAGGATCTTGGGGCCGCTCGTCCCTTCCAGCATGTCGACCCCGGAGATTTCGAGCCCCATCGCGCGCGATGCTGCGACCGCGGAGAGGCTGTAGCGTCGGTCGAGCTTCACCTTCATGCCGAGGCCGCCGCGGTGCAGGTTCGAGCGAAATTCGCCCTTTTTGGCGGTGCGACGCATCACCGCGACGACGCGCGAGCCCACCACGATGGCGCGAATGTCGCGGCCTTTCGACTCGCGGATGTACTCTTGGAGCACGATGTCCTGCCCCATTGCCCACAAGGTTTCGAGCAGGGAGGCCACGGCCTGCGGCGTTTCCGCGATCATGGTTCCGATGCCCTGGGTGCCTTGCTGCAGCTTCACGATGGCAGGACAACCGCCCACCAGCTCGAGCGCGGCGTCGAGACCCGCGGGCGATCGCGCGCAAACGGTGATCGGCACGTCGATGTTGCGCCGCGTGAGCAGCTGCAAGGCGCGTAGCTTGTCCCGGCTGCGCGCAATGGCGACGGCGGTGTTGAGGACCGGCACGCCCATCATGTCGAACTGCCTGACGACGGCGAGCCCGTAGTTGGTGATGCTCGCGCCGATGCGCGGAATCACGATGTCGGTGCGCGCCACGAGAGCGCCCGACAAATAAAGTGCTGGCCGACCACGCGAGACCACGATCTGAAAATCGAGCGGATCGATGACGCTCACTTCATGTCCTCGCGCCCGCGCCGCGAGGACGATGCGGCTCGTCGAATATAGCGAAGCGTTGCGCGAGAGGACGAGCATTCGCATGGGGAGGGAAAGGTAGCCCATTGTCCATGCTCTGTCAGAAGATTGGGTTGCCAGCCGCGCCGCGAGCGCCCACACCCCCGATCCTTTGATAAGGTTCGAGGATGTTCCAGCCCTTTGGTGAAGAGCACCTCCAGTTTCGCGCCACCGTGCGAGGGTTCGTCGACCGAGACATTCGCCCCTTCGCCGATCAGTGGGAAAAGGATCGACTTTTCCCCAACGAGCTCTTCAAAAAGGCGGGGGACCTCGGGATTTTGGGCGCCCATTTCGACGAAGCGCATGGGGGGGGAGGGGGGGACTACTGGTTTTCGGTGGTCAAGGCCGAGGAGCTGCCCCGCGGCGGCTCGGCGGGCGTCTCCATGGGTCTCTTGGTGCAGAGCGACATGGCCACGCCGGTGATTGCCGACCTTGGCACGCAGGCCCAGATCGACGAGTTTCTGAAGCCGGCGCTGCGCGGCGAAAAGGTTGCCGCCCTCGGCGTCTCTGAACCGGGCGCAGGGTCCGACGTCGCCGCCATTCGCACCGTGGCACGGCCCGACGGCACCGACTTCATCATCGACGGGCAAAAGACATTCATCACCAATGGCACCCGTGCCGACTTCGTCACCTTGCTCGTGAAAACACAACCCGACGCGGGTGCGCACGGGTGTTCATTTTTCCTCGTACCCACCAGTCTCCCCGGTTTTTCCGTCTCCAAGAAGCTCGAAAAAATCGGCAATCATGCCTCCGACACCGCCGAGCTCTTTTTCGACGGGGTGCGCGTGCCGCGCGACTACATGCTCGGCGAGCCGAACCAGGGCTTCATGTACCTGATGCAGAACTTCCAGACCGAGCGGCTCATCGCCGCCGTCGGCGCCGCGGCCGGTACCAAGCTCCTGCTCGACGACGCCGTGTCCTATGGGCGCGAGCGCTCGGTTTTCGGCAAGCCGCTCATCAAAAGAGAGATCTGGCAACACCGGTTCGTCGATCTCTATACGAAAGTCGAAATGCTCCAGGCATTCGTCTACAAATGCGTCGATCACTACAACGACGATCGCTATGTGAAAAGGGAGCCCATCTCCCTCGACACGGTCAAGCTCATTTCCATGGCCAAGATTGCCGCCGGCGATCTCGCGAGCGAAGTCGCCGACGCGTGTCTCCAGTTTCACGGCGGCTGGGGATACATCGAAGATTTCCCGGTCGCGCGCGCCTATCGCGACCAGCGCCTACTTCGCATCGGCGGCGGCACGTCCGAAGTTCTTCGCTATTACTTGGCCAAGCTGATGGGGTTCTAACCGCCGCGCTGGCCGCCCCCGGCGCGTGAAGGAAAGAGCTCGAACTGTTCGCCGCGTCGTTCGCTTTCCGGGACGGGCGCGGCGCACGCTTCGTCGTCATTGGCCGGCGAGTTGACGCGCGAGCTCACCGGGCGCGCTTGCAGCGCGAACCCCGGCGGATCCATGAGCATCTCGCTCAGCTGGTCGACGTCTTCGAAGCTGGGATCGAGCCAGCGTTGGCGGTGCGCCGCCGCAAGAAGTGCCGGCATGCGGTGATGCACCGCGTCGACGGGCGAGAGGGCGGGTCGCGTGATGAGTGCGCAAGTGTCGAGGGGTCCGCCTTCGGTGGAGGCGTGCTCCCAGATCGCCGCGATGCCGAACGGGGCGCCATCGGGCCTGGTGAAATAATATGGAAAGGATTGGCGTCCCGCTCGCCGCCATTCGTAAAAACCGTCCGCGACGAGCAAGCAACGGCGGTGTCGAAACGCGTCGGCGAACGGGGGCCGCTTGGCCATCCCTTCGCCGCGCAGCATGACGATGGGCGGCGACCCTGGTTTTGGTTTACCGACGAAACCCCAGCGCAGCAGATCGAGCTCCGGTCCCCGATCCGCGCCGAGGATGCGCACCGCCCAAACGCCTTGCGAGGGCGCCACGTTGAATCGCGACTCGAGCGCCGGCGCTTTCTCGAGAATGCTGAATTCGGCCAGGACGCGACGGGGATCGCGGATGGTGTAGCGGCCGCACATGACTAACCGAGAGCCTAGCAGCTCCGCGTGGCAGTGCCCGGAGAGCGCCTACCCGGTCCAAAGACCCTTTTGATACGACGCATACGAGCAACGGTTGCGCTGCGTAGAAGCCACGCCTCCGCCGCGAGCGGGCTATGCGATATCGATGCGAGCGTGCGGACCGCCGAGTCGACCACTCTGCGACGAAAACGCGCTGGCAGTACGCACGATTTCAACACGTCCCACCCCGCAGGTAATGCGACAAAGGGCTTGAGGGGCCTGCTCGATCATGGCAGGCTGGCGACCGTCACGTTGATAACGAATAGCGATTCGAACCTTTTTCGAGATAAGAGAGCCATGATCTTTGCAACTATGATTCGATTCAATCGATATGTCGTCGCATCTGTTCCGCTCTTGGCCCTGCTCGCGCTCTCGGCGGGGTGCGGATCCGACGACGGAGGCACGAGCACCGGCGCATCGGGCGGATCGGGCGGAGCGGGCGGAGTTGGCGCGACCGGTGGATCGGGCGGAGCCGGCGCAAGCGGTGGCGCGGGCGGGGCGGGAGGAACGGCTGGTGCCGGCGGCAGTGACGCAGGGAGCGGCACTGGGATCTACGGCGCCTTCGTGGCCACGCTCTTCAGCGAACCCCCTCCGGCGTACACGAAGCTCATCGGCCAGATCTACAATGGACCTCAGCCTCCGCAGCAGGTTTTGAAGCTCGATGCGGAAGAAGCAGGTTGCCAGCTCCTCGTTCCGAAAGCTCCCTTCTGCATGGGCGGCTGCATGGGCGGCGTCTGTGTCGACGAGAACACCTGCATGCCGTATCCGATGCTCGTCGGCGTGGGAACGGCGCGCATCACCGGGTTCACCGGAGGGGAGCTCATGTTGACGGAGCCGTCGAACAAGATTTACCAGCCGACTCCGACGCTGCCCGCCGACGCTTGCAGCGAAGGCGGCGCGATCGAAGTGCAAACCGACAAATTCACCCTGCAGGGGAAATGCGTCACCTCGCTCGAATTGACGGCCAAGCTGATGGAGAAAATTCCGGTCCGCACCGGAATGCCCGTCAAAGTACTTTGGACCGCGCCAGGACAAGCGGGCATTTCGCGCGTAGAAATCCATCTCGACATCGCCCATCACGGCGGCAAAAAGGGCGAGATCAACTGCGACGTTCCCGACACGGGCTCGTTCGACATTCCCGCCACGCTCGTCACGAAACTGGTGAGCCTCGGTTTGGCCGGTTTCCCGACGATCGACGTGAAACGTGTTTCGAGGGCGACGGCGTCCAACGAGCCTAACAT
>DATHEQ010000177.1:0-11433 GCA_035318505.1 Polyangiaceae bacterium
CAGCTCCCCGGGGCCAACGCGCTCGATGTGCGAAACCGCGTCATCGAAACGATGGACCGCTTGGCCCAGCGTTTCCCCCCCGGGCTCAAGTGGAAGAACGCTTTCGACACCACCAAGGCAGTATCGGCGTCGATGGAAGAGGTGGTCGTCACCCTTCTCGAGGCGATCGGCCTCGTCATCGTCGTTATTTTTCTCTTCCTGCAGAGCGGGACGAGCACGCTCATTCCCGCCATCACCATCCCGGTCTCGCTGATCGGGACGTTTGCGTTCGTCAAAGCCTTCGGCTTTTCCATCAACAGTTTGACCCTCTTCGGGCTCACGCTGGCGACGGGGCTGGTCGTCGATGACGCCATCGTCGTCATCGAAAACATTCAGCGTTTCATCGACGACAAGGGCATGTCCGCGCGACAGGCCGCCTTCGAAGCGATGAAAGAGGTGAGCGGCGCGGTCGTCGCGACGTCGCTCGTTTTGATGGCGGTGTTCGCGCCGGTGGCGTTCCTCCCCGGGACGACGGGGCGCATCTACCAGCAGTTCTCGCTGACCATCGCTTTCTCGGTGGGTCTCTCGATGTTCAACTCGCTCACGTTGACCCCCGCGCTTTCGGCGCGACTGCTGCGCCGAACGCCGCGCGAGAAAAATGCGTTCTTCCGAGGCTTCGATCGCGGGTTCGATTGGCTGCGCTCGACGTACTTGACGATGCTGGGTTGGCTCTTTCGCTGGCGCGCGATCACCCTCGCCAGCTACGGCGCCATCTTGGCGGCGGGTATTTGGCTCGCGCGCACGGTGCCGGTCGGCTTTTTGCCGCAAGAGGATGACGGATTTTTCGTGGTCATGATGCAGGGGCCGAGCGGCTCGTCCCTCGGCCGCATCACCAAGGTGCTCGATCAAACCGACAAGTTTTTGCATACCGTCCCCGAGGTCGAAGACACGTTCGGCGTGGGCGGCTTCTCTTTTGCCGGGAGCGGCTCCAACCGCGCCATCACCTTCGTCATGCTGAAGCCCTGGAGCGAGCGCAAGGGCAAGGGGCAGAGTCTGCCCGAGATCCTCAGTCGCATCCGCGGTCCTCTCATGAGCAATCCCGACGCGATGGTGATGCCTTTCGCGCCGCCCGCCATCCAAGGGGTGGGCAACTTCGGCGGTTTCGATTTCGAGATCGAGGACCAGTCCGGGGTCACGGTGCAGGAGCTCGCCGACGCCACCAAGAACGTCGTCGAAAAAGCGTCGCAGTCACCGAAGCTGACCGGCGTTTTCTCCGGTTTCACGGCCGACGACCCGCAGATTCTTTTGCGGGTGAATCGCGACCGCGCCAAGCAGCTCAACGTCCCCCTCACCGACGTCTTTCAGACGCTGCAGATTTACACCGGGTCGGCGTACGTCAAC
This sequence comes from Polyangiaceae bacterium, assembly GCA_035318505.1. Lineage (GTDB taxonomy): Bacteria > Myxococcota_A > Polyangia > Polyangiales > Polyangiaceae > DASWDH01. Next base: position 1,381 of record DATHEQ010000177.1, read on the forward strand.
GACTTCACCTTTTCGAATCGCTCGTACCGCGTGTACGTGCAGGCCGATCAACAGTTCCGCGGCAACCCCAAAGATCTGACGTCCTTCTACGTGCGGTCGCGCGGAGGGGTTGGACGCGGCGATCTCAGCGCGACCGGGCTGCCCATCGCGGGGGGGGGCGGTGTGGCCAGCGGCTCGATGATCAGCCTCGATTCGCTTTTGACCAGCGAGCCGCGCGTCTCGGCGGGCCTCGTCAATCACTACAACATGTGTCGTTCGACCGAGATCAACGGCTCACCCGCAGAGGGCGTGAGCTCGGGCGAAGCGATGGCCGAAATGGAGCGCATCGCCAAAGCCACCCTCCCGCAGGGTATGGGGTTCGAATGGACGGGCATCGCCAAGGAGCAGATCGAATCGGGCAATATGACGATGCTCATCTTCGGCCTGGCGCTCATTTTGGTACTGCTCGTCCTGGCGGCGCAGTACGAGAGCTTCAGCCTGCCCTTCATCGTCCTTCTCGCGGTACCGCTCGGTCTGGCGGGCGCGCTCTTGGGGCAGCTCTTGCGTCATCAACCGAATGACGTCTTTTGCCAGATCGGGCTGGTCATGCTCATCGGCCTATCGGCGAAGAACGCCATCCTCATCGTCGAGTTCGCGAACCAGCTGCGCACGCGCGGGCACTCCATCACCGAAGCCGCCCTCGAGGCCGCGCGCGAACGGCTCCGTCCCATCCTGATGACGTCCTTGGCCTTCATCTTCGGCGTGTTCCCCCTCGTCATCGCCAGCGGCTCGGGCGCGGAAAGCCGGCACTCGCTGGGCACCACGGTATTCGGCGGAATGATCGTCTCCACCGTGATGAACCTGTTCTTCGTGCCGGCGCTCTACGTCATGGTGGAGGCGTTGCGCGAGAAGGTCCTCGGCAAGAAAGCCGCGCTGCCCGAAGAGGGCGACCCGGTTCGCGCGTAACGCGCGACCCTCGATTGCGCGAAGCTCGCGGCTGATCCTCCGTGCTCCTCGATCTTTCGCCTCTTCGCCGTCATCGCGACTACCGCTTCGTCTTCGCCGGTCAACTGGTAAGCGCCTTTGGCAGCTTTCTCACGTACGTGGCGTTGCCCGTACAGATCTACAATCTCACCAAGTCCTCCGCGATCGTGGGACTGCTCGGTACGGCGCAACTCGTTCCGCTCGCGCTGACGGCGCTATGGGGAGGGGCGTTTGCCGACGCCATCGATCGTCGCCGTCTGCTGCTCATCTGCGAAGCACTGCTGCTCTCCGGATCGCTGGCTCTGGCGCTCAATTCGATGCTGCCAAATCCGAGCATTGTATTTCTTTTCGTCGCTGCTGCGTTCATGTCGGCGGTGGATGGGTTTCACCGGCCGGCGCTCGAATCGCTCACGCCTCGGCTGGTGGGGGTGGAAGATCTGCCGGCGGTTTCGGCGCTCGCCTCGCTCCGCGGAACGACGGCGGCCATCGCGGGACCGGCTCTCGCCGGAGTGTGCATCGCTGCCTTTGGCATGTCTTTCACGTATGGCGTCGATGCAGCGACCTATGCGTTCTCGCTTCTCGCGTTATCACAGGTGCGCTCGATACCGCCTTCGGCCGATGCCCAACCCGTTGGCCTCGCGAGCATCCTCCAAGGCTTTGCTTATGCCGCCAGTCGTCCGGAGCTGATCGGTACCTACGTGGTGGACATCGTGGCCATGACGTTCGCCATGCCGATGGCAGTCTTCCCTGCCCTCGCCATGCAATTCCGCGGTTCGAGCGCCGCCGGGTACCTCTATTCGGCCATGAGCGCGGGAGCGCTTGTCGTGACGCTCTTCAGTGGCTGGACGCGACGGGTGAAGCGGCGAGGTGCCGCCGTGGTCATCGCCGCCGGCGTTTGGGGCACAGCGATCGCCGCGCTGGGACACGCCTCGTCTCTGCGCGCTGCCGTCGCGTGTCTTGCCTTGGCGGGCGCGGCCGACATGGTGAGCGGCCTTTTCCGTATGACCATCTGGAACGAGACGATCCCCGCCAGCCTGCGCGGGCGCATGGCGGGGATCGAGCAGCTCTCGTACATGAGCGGGCCTCTCCTCGGCAACGCGCGCGCCGGATTCATGGCGGAGCGCTTTGGCATCGCGCGATCGATCACGTGGGGCGGGCTCATGTGCGTCGCGGGTGTCGTAGCGTGCGTACCGATCTTGCCGGCCTTTTGGCGTCATCGAAAATCGGAGGCCACCGTTGATGAGAGCCCCGCTGCATGCTCGAGCGAACCGGAGTGACTTGCGAGTGATCGCGACCGGAAAACGTCGGGAGACACATGGGCTGCATGAAGACGAGCGTCCCATCCCCAACACCGCGGCGAGCGCGAGGCTGACGCCGACTTCACGCGCGGGATTTCGTTTCGCCATGGCGGGGGTTGCGCGCTCACGTTCTATGGACAGCTGATTGGCGCGTTCGACCAGAATACCGGTCGCGGGCGTAACCACAAAATAGCGCGTAACGGGGGCACTCGTGCGAACCCCCAGCAAGGTGAAACGACGATTTGCGGCTGAACCATCGAGGCTGAGGCCCGAATCTCATGGCGCGCGGGCCTTGCGTCTTGCCCTTTGCGATGGGATGACGTCGTCACATGAGTGGGTACCGCAGTCGAACTTCGACACATGGACGAAACATGGCCGGAGCGCGCGCGCTTTGGCGCGCCACCGGCATGACCGATGCCGACTTCGACAAGCCCATCATTGCCATTGCCAATAGCTTCACCCAGTTCGTCCCGGGACACGTGCATCTTCACGACGTGGGCCAGCGCGCCAAAAAGGTGATCGACGCCGCCGGCGGATGGGGCGTCGAGTTCAACACCATCGCCGTCGACGACGGTATCGCCATGGGACACGGGGGGATGCTCTATTCGCTCCCCAGTCGCGAGCTCATCGCCGACAGCGTCGAGTACATGGTCAATGCGCATTGCGCCGACGCGCTGCTCTGCATTTCCAATTGCGACAAGATCACCCCGGGCATGTTGCTCGCCGCCATGCGGCTCGACGTTCCCACCATCTTCGTCTCGGGCGGTCCCATGGAGGCGGGCAAGCTCGTCGGCACGCACGATCGCGACGGCAAGGCGCTCACGCGCAAGCTCGACCTCATCGATCCCATGATCGCGGCCGGCGACGACTCGGTGTCCGCCGATGAATTAGCGCGACTCGAACGTTCGGCTTGCCCGACGTGCGGGTCGTGCTCGGGCATGTTCACCGCCAACAGCATGAATTGCCTCAACGAAGCTCTCGGGCTCGCGCTGCCGGGCAACGGCACCCTCCTGGCGACACACGCCAAGCGCTGGACGCTTTTCGAGAACGCATCGCGGCGCATCGTCGAGCTCGCCAAGCGTTACTATCTCGAGGGGGACACGTCGGTGCTTCCCCGCAGCATCGCCAGCTTCGAGGCCTTCGAGAATGCCATGGTGCTCGACATCGGAATGGGGGGCTCGACCAACACCGTGTTGCACATCTTGGCGATCGCGGAAGAGGCGCGCGTCCCGTTCACCATGTCCGATATCGACCGCCTGTCGCGCAAGGTGCCGAACGTCTGCAAAGTCGCACCCTCTTCGCAATACCACGTCGAAGACGTGCACCGTGCGGGAGGGGTGTTCAGCATCCTCGGAGAGCTCGACCGCGCCGGGCTCGTGCACCGCGAAGCACGCACCGTCCACGCTCCCACGTTGGGACACGCCATCGACGAAAATGACATCGCCGGACCGAACGCCAGCAGCGATGCGAAAAAACGCGCTCTGGCGGCGCCGGGGGGCGTGCCGACCACGGTAGCGTTTTCTCAGGACAAGTACTTCGCCGAGCCGGACATGGATCGCGCGCACGGCTGCATTCGCGACGTGGCCCACGCCTACAGCACCGAAGGCGGGCTCGCGGTCCTCTACGGCAACATCGCGCAAGATGGCTGCATCGTGAAGACGGCCGGGGTCGATGAATCCATCTGGAAGTTCGAAGGCTCGGCGCGTGTCTTCCACTCCCAAGAGGCAGCGTGCGACGCCGTGCTCGAAAACCGCATCACCCAGGGCGATGTCATCGTCATCGTCTACGAAGGCCCCAAAGGCGGGCCCGGCATGCAGGAGATGCTCTACCCGACATCGTTTCTCAAAGGCAAAGGGCTCGGCAAAGCGTGCGCGCTGGTCACCGATGGTCGCTTCAGCGGGGGCACGTCGGGGCTCAGCATCGGGCACGTGTCGCCGGAAGCGGCCGAGGGTGGCGCCATTGGTCTCGTCGAAGAGGGCGACCGCATTCGCATCGACATTCCGGCGCGGGTCATCGAGGTGCTCGTCTCGCCACCTGATCTCGCAAAAAGGCGAGAGGCGATGGAGGCGCGCGGCGAAAGCGCCTGGCGACCGAACCGGGACCGGCTTGTCTCTCAGGCTTTGCAGGCTTACGCGCGCATGGCGACGAGCGCCGCGAGAGGCGCGGTCCGCGACATCGCCCAGCTGGGAAGCGAAACGCGCGGAAGACGGGGCAGTTGATTCCGGTGCGCGGTCTGTGGCAAAGGACGACCGATGGCCAAGCGTGCACCTTCCACCGATTGCGCCCAGGCGCTGCACAGCGTCGACCCCGTGACCGGCGGCATCATCCCGCCGCTTCAACCGTCGACGACCTTCGCCCGAGCGGCTGATTATCAACTCCTCAGCGGCCGCGTTTATAGCCGCGACGAGGGACCGACCGTCGAACCCGCCGAGCAGCTTTTGGCGCGCCTCGAAGGCGGCGCGGGGGCCATGCTCTTTGCGAGCGGAATGGCGTCGGCGACCGCGGTGTTTCGCGCGCTCTGCCGCCCCGGGGATCACGTGGTCGCGCAAAACGTCATGTATTTCGGGCTGCGCTCCTGGCTGAAGCGCATCGCGGCGCAGTGGCAGCTCGAGCTCGATCTCGTCGACGCTTCTCGAAGCGACGAGCTTCAGCGCGTCGTGCGCCCGGGCAAGACGCGCATCGTCTGGCTCGAGACCCCCAGCAACCCGACCTGGGACGTCGTCGATCTCGCGGCCGCGGCGCAGATCGCGCACGGGGCGGGGGCGCTTCTGGCCGTGGATTCGACGGTCGCAACGCCTGTGCACACGCGGCCCATCGAGCACGGCGCGGATCTGGTGATGCACGCCGCCACCAAGTACTTGAACGGTCACAGCGACGTGCTCGCCGGCGCGCTGGTGACGGCGCGCGCCGACGAAGCCTGGCAAGCGCTGCATCAATACCGGCACGACGACGGCGCTTGTCTCGGTGCGTTCGAGGCGTGGCTCCTCTTGCGCGGGATGCGCACCCTCTTTCCGCGCGTCGAACGACAGAGCGCGACGGCCCTCGAGCTAGCACGCCGTCTCGAACGATTGCCGGGCGTCCGCGTGCTCTACCCCGGCCTCCCCTCGCACCCGGGTCACGAAACCGCGCGCCGCCAGATGCAGGGTGGCTTCAGCGGAATGCTGTCGGTTCGGCTCGCGGGTGGGCGCGCCGCAGCGCTGGCCGCGGCAGGAAAGATGGAGGTGTTCCTGCGCGCGACTTCGCTGGGCGGCGTCGAAAGCCTCGTCGAGCACCGGGAAACGGCGGAGGGATCCGAAACGATCTCTCCCCCGGATCTCTTGCGCCTTTCCATCGGCATCGAAGACATCGAAGACCTCTGGCAGGATCTCGCGCACGCGCTCCGCCCCGCATGAGCCGATCTCTCCACCTGATCGCGGTGCTTCTCGCGCGCTTTGGTCTGGCGGCGAGCTACCTTTCCTCGGTCGTCGACCGCTTCGGCGTGTGGGGGCACCCAGGGACGCCGGGGGTCACGTGGGGTGATTTTCAGCATTTCGTGGCGCGCATCGAGGCGGTCTCACCGATGACGGCGATGGCCGCGCCCGTTCTCGCCTGGATCATCACGGTGCTAGAGGCGATCTTCGGACTGTCGCTCCTCGTCGGGATGCGCACCCGAACGATGGGCCTCGGCTCGGCTTGCCTACTGCTCCTTTTCGCGGCGGCCAGCATTCTCTCGCCCGGCGGTATCCACGCCGTCCTGACATCGTCGATCCTCAGCGCGGCCGGAGCCTCGATGCTGCTCGCGACGAGAGCCGGCGAGATCTGACGTCAGGCTTTGCGCTTGGCAACGCGCGTGCGTGGCGCCACCGGCGCGGTCGGGTAACGTCCGCTCGCTCTGCCGCGCTGCGACGTCTCGACCTCGACGATGGTGGCGAGAATGCCCGGACCGTCGTCGAGCTCGATCGCCTTGCACGACCAGCGCAAAAGACGATGCCCCGGTTTCTTTAGCTCGATCTCGTTGCTGCAAGGGAGACCCCCCGCCGCGGGCGCGATCCGCTCCGACAGGTGATCGGTATCGCCCACCAGCTTGGCGCAGGTCCGCGTCAGCTGATCGAGCGGAATGCCCTCCAAACGGCCTACCGAGCTGCTCAAGAACCGCGCCGCCGCCGGATTGACGTACACCACTTCGCGCGCGCGATTGAAGACCATCACCCCGCCGTCGAGCTCGGCGAGCACGTTCTCCATCTGGCTCAGCGTTTTTTTGGCGATTTGATGGCTCTCGCGCTCTTGCGCGAGCTTCTCCGTGAAGCGGATCACTTCGAGCGCGCTCGAGCGAGCTTTCGATCGGAGATCGAGCTCGGCGGCGATACGCTCCGCCAGGCGCGAGAGCATGTCGATCCACGAGGGCTCGATGACGGCCGGGCGGGGATCGAAGATGTAGAGCGCGCCGAGCACGTCACCGTCGGGCGTGGTGAGCGGCACGCCGGCTGCGCTGGCGATGGTGCCATTGCGAACGAGCGGATTCGATGCAAAGGCCGGATGCGCGCTGGCATTCTGCACGACGACCGGCTGCCCCGAGTCGAGCACATACGAGCAGAATGATTCGTCGAGCAGGTTGCGTTGCGTCTCGCCGAGGTCGGCACCTGCCGGCGTGTACACCTCGAAACAAGCTACGTCGTCGAGCGCGAGCGACATCACGGCCAACGGAACACCGAACGCCTCTGCCGTCCGCGCCAAGAGCGCTTTCAGCACACGCGCCGACGGACCCTCGTCGACGAGACTGAGGGCGGCGAGGCGCGCGCGCCTCAGTTGGTCCCCTTCATCCTCCGGAACGGGAGGGGGACACGATACCGTTTCTGAACGCGGCGCTCTCGTCAGCGCGCGGCGCACCGCCGACCCAACCGTCCGTTCATCGGCGCCGTAGGGGAGCACTTCCGCGATCCCGAGCGCGTCGGTCAAATCGCGCGCCGTCGTGGAGAGCTCGCGTGACACGGACGCCAAGATGGCGCAGCGGTCGTAGGTGGGAATGGAGCTTTGCACGTCGCGCAGAAGGGTAAAACCCGCATCGCGGCTCATCGCGAGATCGGCAAGGAGGAGCTTGGGCTTACCTCGCACCGAGACGACCCGGCGCGCCTCCGCCGAGTCACGCACGACGACGGCATCGAGGCCCTCTTTTCTTACTACCTGGCTGTAAAGCTCGGTGACGTCGACCGCGTTGCCTGTAATAAGCGCGTAATCGGTCATTTTATCGGTGCGCTCCCTCGGCACGGCAATCACTTACGCCGCGCGCCTCCCTCTAAACGAATCAGCAAAGGACCGGAGTCGGCTCAGCTGGCAAACTATCACGCACGCAATTCGATTGATACGGCTTGCGCGCGCTTTCGTGCGCTAAAGCGCAGCGCCGCCGTTGGCGACAGTGTCGGCCCATTGAACACTCCCACCGCTTTTCGTCGCACAATCGGCAGCTATCCGCGAAATGCGCGGAAGAAATTACGAAGCAATCCAAGACCCACGCGGTAACCCGGCATCTGGTTGAAGAGATCTTGCGCGGTTTGTCCGGCCCGCGGAGCGTACTCGTGAAAACGAGGAAAGAAGAAAGAGAACGTTCCAATGCGAACAAGCGCCGACGCGAGAAAGAGGGTCTGCAGCTGCCAGGCGAAGAGCACCGGTAAACGCGTGGCGAGAATGCCACCCAACAGCGTCATCGAGAAAACGACGGTGCCGGTCACCGTCGAGGCATAAGCCGTGAGCCGGGCCCGGTTCTTGTTCTCTGAAGCGGTGAGCATGTGGTTGAAGCTGACCAGGTTGTAACCGGCCCAGGCGATACCAGCCCCGGCATTGATGATCCAGATCGCGGAGGCGCTCGAGAAGAAGAGATAAGGCAGTGGCACGACGCCCACGAGAAGGCCTGCCAGGCGCAGCGTGGTTCGTTCGCCGAAGTGATCGGCGAGCCGACTCCAGAGCGGTAGGGAGACGATGCTGCCGGCGATGGAGCTGCACGAAGTCAAAGACAGCGCGAGATAGTTGAAGTGAAGATCGCGTAAGTACCAGACGTTGAAAAATGGGCCCGACATGGCGGCGGCCCCCTGGACGAGAGCGTGTGCCAGGCAAAAGGTTTTGAAGTCCTTACTCGGACGCGCGCGCCAATCGGTATCGCGGTGGGACGCACTTGCGGGCGGCTCGTATTGGCGGCGCAGCATCTGATAAGAGATCGCGCGGCACAGGCCCGCCGTGAGAAAGAGCCCTGTAAAGAAGGTCCAGGGAGCGTTCTTGGTCGAGTAATTGGCCGCGAGGAGGCCGACCGTGAGCGCGCACGAGAGGTTCACGAATGCAAACAGCCGATTGCGCCACGCAAAGTGCCGCCCCCGTGCCTCGTACGGCACGAGGTCGCCCATCCAAGACACCCACGACGCCGTCGTCACGTTGGCGCATACCCCGGCAAGAATGATGGCGGCGACGAACGCCCACGCCGAGTGGGGCGCCAGCAAAAATCCCGTGAGCGCGGCGAGACAGAGGAAAAAGCTTTGCAGCCCCACGCCCACCAGAACCTGCCCTTTGCGGGCGTGCTGTACGTCGATGAAAGCCGGCAAGTAATACTGGCCGAGCGAGCCGAGCAGTAAGGGAGCTGACCCGAGAAGCGCGATGGCCATGGTCGGCGCTTTGAGCGAAACAGCTCCGGCGATGGCAAACGTTTCCGTCAGCGCAATCATCACCGTCGAGAAGGTGCCGTCCCAGAAGCTCAGCACCAAGGCGCGGCGCACTTCGGGTCGCGGAAGCTCGATTCCTCCGAGTCGCTGTTTTGGCGAAGACGCGACGACGTCCATCACTGGGGCTGTCATACGGCGAGCCCGAAGGATACTCGAGCCGTGCCGCGATTTTCGCGCCAGAAAAGCGGGATTCTTTTGAGACTGCGGTGAAGCGTCGCGGACGGCGTGCGGAAACGTGGAGGTTGGCGCGCGCTACGTCCGCGTCGTATCCGCGCGTCGCCGCCACTCGTCGAGGATCTCGCTCGTGCGCGAAGTTCCAATCCGCGTGGCCCCGCCTGCGCGCAGCAGAAGCAGGGTGTCGAGATCACGAATGCCGCCCGATGCTTTGATGGCGACAGCGGGCGGACAGTGCGCGCGCATCAGCTCGATATCGTGCAGGGTCGCGCCCGATGGCCCAAAACCAGTCGACGTCTTGGCATAGTCGGCGCCTACCTTGCCCACGATGGAGCACAATGCCTTCTTCCTGGCATCGTCGATGTACGCCGTCTCGAAAATGACCTTGATGATCCGTCCCCGCTCATGCACGAGGCGCGTCAGCGCGCCGAGCTCGCGCTCGACGTACGCGAAATCATCGCTCATGACCTTGCCGATATTGACGACCACATCGACTTCGAACGCACCTTCGTCGAGTGCGCCTTCCGTCTCGGCGAGCTTGGTGCGCGTCGTGTGACCACCGTGCGGAAAACCGATGGTGGTGCTCGCCTTGACCGAGCTTCCGCGCAGAAGCTCGGCCAGCCGCGCCAAGTAATGAGGGATGACGCAGACGCTCGCCACTTGGTATTGGAGACCGGTCGCGCACGCCTCTTCGAGCTCGCGGTCGGTAAGAGACGGTCCGAGCACGGAATGGTCGATCGACTTGGCGATAGAAGAATAGGTGTCCAAATTTTCGAGCTTTCGGCGCGCGTCAAACGGCTTGGCTATGGCTTGAACGGAAGCTTGGTTTGCCGCGTCTTGGCTTCCCGCTCCCTTTCTTTGGCGGATTTCGGAGCTTCCGGCATCGGCTTGGCTTCGAGCTCGAGCAGCGCGCGTTCGCGATCGAGGTCTTGCGT
>DATHEQ010000178.1:0-6287 GCA_035318505.1 Polyangiaceae bacterium
CTCCAAGAACATGGTCGCTCTCCCAGCTTTATATGTAGACGGGCAGGGCGCCGACTGATCACGCGCGTCTCCTCGACGCCCCTGAATCAAAAAAAAACTTGAGATGGTCGGTTCCGGTGATCGCTTTTCCGACACCACCCACACTAGTAGGCCAGAGTCGCTCGTAATTGGTGCTACTCGGATTCGACAAACTCGAGGCAGGTTGGGGCACGCGCCTTGACCCCCTGCCTGCCCCGAGTTTGTCGAGTCCGAGATCGCCGTAGATGAGCGGCCTGAAGGGTGAGCGTCGACCGCAACGCTCATGCAACCAGTACTTTGCGGCGCGCGAGCGGGGAAACGCGCTCATCCGGCGTCAGGATGCCGCGGAAATTCAGCGGATCGGCCGCCACGGCATGGACCGGCTGGCCGGGACCGCGCCGCCGCACTGACCGCAGCAGCGTGACAGCTTCGGCCAGCGCGTATTGCTCGCCATCGAAACCCGCCACGAAACGCCCGCCGCGGACCTCACCCCGAGCTTCGAGCGTTCGAAACACGCGCACCAGATCGCGCCAGGGGACGGGCTGTTTTTCGCGCAGGATCGTCCGCCGGAAAACGACGCCCGTGCGGCGCAGGAGCTGGCGCGCCACCGCTTCGACGGGAAGCGTCTCGGCGGCGTCGTGATGAAGGAGGCTCCAACGCCCGGCCACCGGCACGCGGACATGGCGGCGCGAGGTTGGCGCAATGAGCGAGCGCAGCCCGGCGAAGGAGTCGCACGTGAGAAGGCCGCGCGCGACGAGCTCTCCCAGGCCGGATTCGAGCTCGGCTGCGAGCAGCCGCGATGCGCGCGCGAGCTCCTGGGGAAACATCGCGCCGCGTGTCGCCAGCACCGCGTGAATTTCCCGGGCCGCGCCCGTCAGCGTACCGGCGTCAGGCGCGCTGGAGAGCCCGAACCACGTGCCGAGATCCTCGCGTGGGAAAAGACAGATCGGCGTCGTGCGAATCGGGTTTCCGGCACTTCCCCAGAGCCTGCCCCAGGCGATCTCGCCCGATAACGTCAGCTCGTCCATCCATTCGCGGCGAAAGCCGCGCACCCGCGCCGGGAGCACACTTGCCTCCCAGGCCGCGGCCGGCACCTCGAAACCCGCGAGCTGCCGGACCACGTCGGCGACGCCACGCGGTCCGTCGAGGCGGTACTCTTCGGCGACGTGCTGCCAGCAGGCGAGAAAACGCAGAAAATCGCCGGCCGTCACCGGCTCGATCTCCTTGCGCAGCCGGTCCAAGGTGTACCGATGAATGCGCGCCAAAAGCCGGCGACTGCACCAGCCCTGCGCGCCTTCGAAACGACCGCGCAGCACCGCGCCCTCGCGCTCGAGCTCGTAAAGCAACGGATCATCGCTGACGATCGGTCCCAGTGCTTCGAGCCGACCGCGCAGAATTTCTTTGGGTTCGCGGGACGCCTCGTGCGCAAACCAGCGGCCCTGCTCGAGCTCGACGCGCCCCGCACGGGCGAGCTCGGCCAGCCATTCCGCCCAGGGACCAGCCTCGTCGGCGGTGACGTAGCCCATCCAGAGAAGCGCCTCGTGCACTTCTTCGGCGTTGATGGGCAGAGGCCACGCCTCTTCGCGCACGCGGCGAATGGCCTCGGGATCGAGCGCGCCGAGCTCGTCGGCGCTCTTCACGTCGAGCGTGCGCCTCGCTAGAACGGCTTGCGTGCGCCGCTCTTCGAGGGGGGCGTCGTCGAGAAAGCTGTAGGGCTGCGCGGCGAGAATGCCGTGCGCAAAGGCGGACGGCTCGGGGACGTCCACCGCGCGCCGTTCGATGCGACCGTCCTCGAGCCCGCGCAGAACGTCGAGGAATCCCTCGATGTCCATCGCTTCGTTCAAACAGTCTTCGACCGTTTGGCGCACGATGGGATGATCCATCGGGACTTCGATGTCGCCCGGCGGCAGCGTTTCACCGCATGCCATCGACGCGGGGAACGTGGCCGCCAGAAGGTCATCGGCGCGCATACGAATGAGCGGCGCGGGCGTCTTCTTTCCGCCGCGCATGCGGTCGATGAGCAGCGAACGCGACGCGTTCCACCGCCAGCGCGTTTTGAACATGGGAGCATCGAGGAGCGCCTGGACGAGCAGGTCCTTCGCGGTGCGCGCGTTCAAGTAGTCGAAGACCTCGTCGAGGGGAAAGCTGTGCTGCGTGCCGAGCGACAGCACGATAGCCTCCTCGTTGGCGGCCGCCTGCAGCTCGAAGCCGAACCCGCGGCAAAAACGCTTGCGCAGCGCGAGCCCCCACGCGCGGTTGATGCGACCGCCAAAAGGCGCGTGGATGACGAGCTGCATCCCTCCGCTTTCGTCGAAGAAGCGCTCGAGAATGACACGCTCGCGCGTCGGCACCGCGCCGAGCACGCGCCTTCCCGCCAACACGTAGTCAGCGATCTGTGAAGCGGACGCCGCGTCGATGCCCGGCCTGATCAGCGCCTCGGCACTCGTCGCCACCTCGCGAACGGTAGAAATTTCCTGCGATAGCTCGACGGTGCGTGCCGGCGCTTCTCCCAGCCAAAACGGGATGGTCGGCGGTGCCCCTTTGGCATCGGCGACGCGCACGATCCCGGCGTTCACGCGGATGATCCGCCACGACGCCGTGCCCAGCTGGAAAATATCGCCACCGTTCGACTCGATGGCGAAGTCTTCGTTGAGCGTGCCGACCACCGTTCCTTCCGGCTCGAGAACCACCTGGTAGTCGGCGTTGTCCGGAATGGCGCCGCCCGAAGTGATGGCAGTGATACGCGCGCGCCGGGTCGCGCGAATCCGACCCCCCACACCGTCGCGATGAAGGAGCGACCAGCGCCCCTGCAAATGGACGGCAACCGCTTCGTCGAACTCGGAGCGGGTCAGATCGCGGTAAGGCCACGCGCGGCGAAAGCGCTCGAAAAGCTCTTGCTCCGACCATGTCTCGGCCACGCACGCCGCCACGATCTGTTGCGTGAGGATATCGAGCGGCCTTCCCGGTTGCGGCGTGCGATCGAGAACGCCAGCGGCGATGCTACGGACGAGCGCCGCCGCTTCGACGAGCTCGTCCAGCGTGAGCGGGAAGACGCGCCCTTTGGGCGTGCGCCGAACCCCGTGGCCTGCGCGACCCACGCGTTGCAAAAGCGTCGCGATGGAACGCGACGAACCCACCTGAATCGCGAGATCGACGTCACCGATGTCGATACCGAGCTCGAGCGACGCGGTGGCGACGAGCACTTTCAAATCCCCGGCCTTCAGGCGCTGCTCGGCATCGTGACGGCGGGCGGCGGAGAGGCTCCCATGATGGCACATCGCCTCTTTGGGGCCGAGCCTCTGGCCGAGGCGCGCCGCGATGCGCTCGGCCATCTTGCGTGTGTTGACGAAAACGATGGTGGTGCGGTGCTCGCGCACGAGCGTCGCAATGCGCTCGTAGATTTCGTCCCACACCTCGTGCGAACAGACAGCCGTGAGCGGCGACGGAGGCACCTCGATGGCGAGATCGATGTTGCGCAAATGCCCCGCGTCGACGAGCGAGCACTCGCGACCGGTTCCCACCAGAAAGTGGGCGACGTCCTGGAGCGGCTTTTGCGTCGCCGAAAGGCCGATACGCTGCAAACGATGGGGCGCGCTCCCGTCCTGCTCGACGGTCTTGGCGTGCTCCGCCGTCAGCGCCTCGAGACGCTCGAGCGAGAGCGCGAGGTGCGATCCGCGCTTGTCGCGCACGAGCGCATGGATCTCGTCGACGATCACCGTTTGGACGGTGCGTAAAATGCGGCGGCCGCCGTCGCTCGTCAGAAGGATGTAGAGCGACTCCGGGGTCGTGACCAGAATGTGCGGCGGCTTTCGCAACATCGATGCGCGCGCCTTGGCGGGCGTATCGCCCGTGCGCACCAAGACGCGGATCTCGGGAAGACCGGGCGACCGCTCGCGAATGGCAGCCAGTGGCCCGTCGAGGTTTTTCTGAATGTCGCTGGCAAGCGCCTTCAGCGGCGAGACATAGAGCACGCGCGTTTCGGCGGGCAGCGCGTCGCCCTCGCAGAGCAGCGCGTCAATCGCCGACAAGAACGCGGCCAGCGTCTTGCCGGAACCGGTGGGTGCCGCGATGAGCGTGTTGTGCCCCGCGCGGATGTGCGGCCACCCCTCGCGCTGAGGCACCGTGGGCTCGCCGAGCTGCTCGGAAAACCAGTCTCGGACAGCGGGATGGAACGACGACAACATCGGCAGGACCAGCAGCCCCAGAGTTTGCACCCCGCGGCCCAAAGGATCAACGTGCCGCCCTCCTTGCGGCTGACGAACAACGTCCGGTCCGGCTCCCCGCGCGTCCAGGGGCACGCGACCGCATTCGCTTTCGGTGGTGCCGTTGTGTGCGTGATCAGCCCGGTACGGCCCTTGCTCGGACCTGGATCCCAAGCGGAGGTGTGTCGATGGAAAGTCGAACGGACTGGGCGGGCGCAGCCAATCAGCGGGATCACATGGGCGAGTCAGATGAGCCCGAGGACCTCTATCCGGACGTTCTCGAATCGGACGAACCCATCGCGCTGAGCGACGAGCTCGACGCGGTGGACGAGGAACGTCGACAACCGATCTCGCCCGGCCTTGCCCTCGCGTCGTTCGTGGCTTTGACATTGGGGGCGGCAGCGATCGGCCGCGTTGCCACGCGCGGATCGCCCGGGCTTTGGTACAGGACTTTGCGCAAGCCGCCCTTCCAGCCGCCGAGCTGGGTCTTTGGACCCGTTTGGACCGGCCTTTATGGGCTTATCGCGACCTCGGGATACCGCGTCTGGAAAGCCGCACCGAGCAAGCAACGCAACCGCGCTCTTGGGCTCTGGGGTACGCAGCTCGCGCTGAACAGCGCCTGGACGCCCCTCTTCTTCGGTGCGCGGCGAAAGCGAGCCGCGTTCATCGATCTGGCAGCGCTCGTCGGAGCGGTCGCGGCCTACGCACAGGTATCGCGCAAGGTCGACAAGCCTGCCGCAGCCATGGTCATCCCCTACCTCGGTTGGCTCGGGTTCGCCGGTCTCCTCAACGAAGAGATCATCCGCCGCAACCGCGGTTGGCGACGCTGGTTGGGACGGTAAACCTCCGTCACGCGGTTTGACGGGCTGCGCGCGCCGCCGCAAGGCCGAACGCCTTTTCGAAAAAACCGCGCAAGAACGGCAGGTCGCGCGCGGGTAAAGACGGATCGGTCGCCTCGGTGGCGCGTGCAGCAACGATCAAGTCGCCGGCGCGCGCCGTTTCGCCGCGCGCGAGAAGTGAAATCGCCGCATCCTTCATGCGGAGCGCCGTCTTGGCGCGGCGATCCGGCGTGAAATAAGCATCGGTCGCGCGCTCGATCATGGCCACGATCTTTGCTTCGGTCGTGACGCGGTCGGCCCCGCGGAGCGACGCTTTCTCCTCCTCGACCGCGCGTAGAAGTTCTTGCATCGCCGAAGGTTCGGGCAACCACCCGCGAAGCTCCGGTTCGGCGTGCAGCGTACCGGAGCGTGCAATCGCCTCATCACGGCCTGGCCACGCCAGGCCGGCGTCGTCCGCGGGATGCGGTGGTGACGACGCGCGCGCCGTGCCGAGCAGATCGCCGTGCTTCTCGAGACCGAGCGGCACCGGCGTCCCCTGGGTGCCATTCTCCGTCCGCGCCGCGGCAATCTTTGCGCGCGCCCACTCGATGGGTACGGGCGCAGGACCGTGACCGAACCGCTGCTCGATCCCATCGAAGGTTTCGCGCAGCTGGGTGCGGCTCATCTCCATACCGGCAACCGAGACGAGCCCCACGCCCTCCTTGATGATCACGTCGACCAACCGATACCGCCCTCCCGCTCCGCGTGCCCCGAGGGTAAACGCCGATGTTCCACCCGCGTCGGGGGGACGAAACCACGCTTCGTAGGTTTCTGCGATCGGCGGGGCCACGCGATTCGGCTGCGCCGGCTCGGGGATCGCCACGCCCCGTGATTTCAGCACGTTCACACCGCGGCGCGCCGCTTTGCGTGCGGCGGTCGGCGCGCCGTCGTCAGCGGCGATCTCGGCAATGGCCGCGGCATTTTTGCATGCGATCCATGCGGCGATGAGATCCGCCCCTCGTTCTCCTGCCTCGTCGACGAGCATGCGGGCGCGCTCGGGACCCGTGGCGAGCCAGTCGGACGCAAACGAGGAAGGACCTCGCGTCGTCGTCTTCAACGCGACACGACTTTGAGCCGCGTTCGCAGCGCGGAGCGACTCCCTTCGACGTCGGGGGTGCGCAGATAGACCTCGGCCGCGACGGGCGCGCTCGATTGCACGGTCCAATCCGCGAAATCGGGGGGAAGCGGG
>DATHEQ010000179.1:0-19813 GCA_035318505.1 Polyangiaceae bacterium
CCCCCGCTGATGCCGGCATTCCCGTCACCATCGAGGAGCGGCGAGCCATCCTCGAATTCCTTCGCTGCCTGCCGCAGTAACGCGCCACTCGACACGTGACGCCGCCGCGCCGGCGAGCTGATCCCGCGGCGAACTGAATTCCGGGGGGCCCAACGTTCCCGATATGCAACTATTTGGTTGCATGTCGATCCGGTCATGCTCAATATGCAACCAGGAGGTTGCCAATGAATACCATCTCTGACCGCATCGAAAAAAAGATCCTACTGCGCGCCCCGCGGGCTCGCGTGTGGCGAGCCATCGCCGATGCCAAGGAATTCGGTTCCTGGTTCGGGGCGAAACTGGAAGGGGAGTTCTCGCCGGGGGCGAAGGTGAGCGGAAAACTCACCCACCCAGGGTATGAACATTTGACGATGACGGTCGCTGTCGAGAAGGTCGAGAAGGAGCGGCTGCTCTCGTTTCGGTGGCATCCCTACGACATCGATCCCAAACTGGATACGTCGTCCGAGCCGATGACGTTGGTCGAGTTCCAGCTGGAAGAAACCGCCGAGGGAACGCTCGTCACCGTGGTGGAGTCGGGGTTCGACAAGGTGCCGCCGGCACGCCGAGCCAAAGCGTTCGAGATGAACGATCAAGGCTGGGCCGAGCAGATGAAGAACATCGAGCGCCATGTCGCGCAAGGGTAAGTTGTCGGCCGCGGCCGTGCGGGATTCTGCGCCCGTGTTCGCGGCGCTGGGCGACGAGACGCGTTTGCGTCTCGTCGCTCGCCTTTGCGAGCATGGCCCGCAGTCCATCGCGCGGCTCACCGAAGGCGAGCCGCTCACGCGTCAGGCCATCACCAAGCATCTGCGCGTTTTGGCGGACGCCGGCATCGCCCGCGATCTGCGGCGCGGGCGCGAGCGGCTCTGGGAGCTCGAACGCCGGCGCATCGACGAAGCGCGCCTTTGCCTCGATCTGGTCTCGCGCGAGTGGGACGAGGCGCTCGCGCGCCTCAAGGCGTTCGTCGAAAGCTGACCTGTGTCCACCTCAGCCAGTGCGGCGGCCGCGCAGAAGATTGACCTGGCGTCGGCCCGAGATCGGCGGTGCGAGCAGCACGGCGGCGAGCAGCTCGACCACGGTGGGCCCGATCTCCTGTAGCTGCTGGGCGCGTCCTTCTTCGATCGTAAGGAGAACGAGCTCGTTGATCCCGCCCACGATGGCCGCCGCCATCAGCGGCGAAATCGCGCGTAGTAAAGGACGCTCTTTGCGGCTGCGCTCGACCAAGTGCTGGAGGAGATCCGCAAATCGCGCGTGGATGCTGCGACGCAGCTTGAGGGCCTCGGGGCCCGCTGCTTGGATCTCCGTCAAGTAGGTACGCGTCAGCGCGGGACGCTCCTCGAGCGCCGTCAGATACGCGCGGGTGGCGGCGACGAGCCGTTCTTCGGCCGGTCGATCGCTTTCGCCGGCCGCGGCGATGCGCGCCAGCACGTCGTCGCTGAGCGCCGCGTAGGTGGCGAGGTAGCAGGCTTCTTTGTCGGCGAAGTTTTCGTAGAACGTGCGCTTGGAGACGCGCGCGTGCTGAACGATGTCGGCGACGCTGATATCCGCATAGCCCTTTTCGGTGAGAGCCGTGGCCATGCCCTCGATGAGACGGGCCTGCTGCTCCGCCTTGGGGTCGACGTCCGCCGGAGCGGGAGCCGCAGGCTTGCGGCGCGGCGGGTCGCGCCGGCGGAGGGCGCGACGTGGAGAAGGGGGTTGCATGTGGTACGCGATCGTACCATACTCGCTGGTACGATGGCGTACCAAGAAGCAGCTCGGCAAAAAAGTGAGAACGGGAACAACGGAGCTGCTTCTCGCAGCGAACCGCCGCACGTTGGCATCGCCATCGTGGGGAGCGGTTTCGCCGGGCTCGGGGCGGCCATTTTGCTCAAGCGCGAGGGCATCGAAGAATTCGCCATCTTCGAGCGCGCCGCCGACGTGGGGGGAACGTGGCGGGACAATTCTTATCCGGGGTGCGCCTGCGACGTCGAATCGCATCTTTACTCTTTCTCGTTTGCGCCCAATCCCACCTGGAGCCGATCCTATTCGCCGCAAGCGGAGATCTTCGCCTACCTGCGGCGCTGCGCCGATGAATACGGTCTTCGCCCGCACCTGCGCTTCCGCCATGAGCTCGTGAGCGCGGCGTGGGACGAAGGGCGAAAGCGCTGGGTGCTGGAGACGTCGTCAGGAACGTACACCGCCGACGTGCTCATCGGCGGCATGGGCGCCTTCAGCGAGCCGTCGATCCCGCCGCTCCCTGGTCTCGGGTCGTTCCAAGGCAAAGTCTTTCACTCGGCGCGCTGGGACCACGATTACGATCTGCGAGGGCGCGAGGTGGCCGTGATCGGTACCGGTGCTTCGGCCATCCAGTTCGTCCCCGAGATCCAGCCCCGCGTGGGAAAGCTGCGGCTCTTCCAGCGTACGCCGGCTTGGGTCGTTCCGCGTTACGAGCACACGCTCGGCCCGCGCACGCAATCGCTCTACCGCGCTGCGCCGATTTTGCAGAAACTCGCGCGCAGCATCATCTACGCGCGGCGCGAGCTCTTCGTGCTGGCCTTTCGGCATCCGCGCATCATGCGGCTCGTCGAAGCCTTCGCCGTTCGCTATTTGAAGCAGACCATCGCCGATCCGGAGCTTCGCGCCAAACTGACGCCGAGCTTTCGTATGGGTTGTAAGCGTATTCTCATTTCCAACGAATACCTGCCCGCGCTCGCCAAGGAGAACGCCGAGGTCATCACCGAACCGATTCGCGAGGTGCGCGCCCGGTCCATCGTGACCGAGGACGGCGTGGAGCACCCGGTCGACACCATCATCTGCGGGACGGGATTTCGCGTCACGGAAATGCCGTTTGCCGACCGGATCCGCGGTCGCAGTGGCCGCACCCTCGCGGAAACGTGGCAAGGCAGCCCAACTGCCCATTGGGGGACCACGGTGTCGGGCTTTCCGAACCTCTTCCTTCTGCTCGGTCCGAACACGGGCCTCGGGCACACGTCCGTGGTGTTCATGATCGAAAGTCAGCTCGAGCTCGTCATCGAAGCCATTCGCCACATGCGCAGGCATGGCATCGCCGCGCTCGAGCCTCGGCGGGAAGAGCAGGCTCGTTTCGTTGCGCAGGTGGAGGGTCGTATGCGGGGTACCGTCTGGTCGACCGGCGGATGCGCGAGCTGGTACGTCGACAAAACGGGGCGTAATTCGACCCTATGGCCCGGATTCACCTTCTCGTTTCGTCGACGCTGTCGCTTTCGGCCCGACGAATATGCGCTCGAGCCACGCGTCGACGCCGCATCGAAAGACGCAGCAGCGGCGCGAGCAACGCCTGGCTCCGCCTCCTTGCCGGCCTGATCCATCGACGGATGGTGAATCACGGTACCGAGAACGACAACAAATTGGCCAGAGGGCATCTCATTCGCTACTTAATGGGAGACCACGAGGCCGCAGCCCATGCCGACGATCAACCACGCGAAGCAAGAGTTACTGATCAAGCTCGTTTATTACGGTTGTGGTTTTGGCGGAAAAACGACCAACCTCGAGTACATCCACCGGACCAGTCGCCCTGATCAGCGTGGCAAGCTGTTGAGCCTGAAGTCCGAGACCGAAAGAACACTGTTCTTCGATCTTCTCCCAGTCGACCTCGGCTCGTTCAAGGGATATTCGATCCGGTTGCACCTCTATACGGTGCCCGGGCAGACCGCGTTCGACCGCAGCCGGCGGGTGGTTTTGCGGGGCGCGGACGGGATCGTGTTCGTGGTCGATAGCCAGCGCGAGTCGTTCTTCGACAATGTCGCCAGCGCCGAGAACCTCGACGACAACTTGAGGGCCCAGGGGCGCGACCCGAAGAGCCTGCCGCTCGTGGTCCAGCTGAACAAGCGCGATCTCCCGAATGCGGCGACGGTCGAACAGCTACGCCTCGCGCTCGAGATACCCGACGAGGCGCACGTCGTCGAAGCGGTGGCGACCACCGGCGTCGGCGTCTACGAGACGCTGAAGGACATCGTTTGCCAGTGCTTGAAGAGGGTGGGGGACCCTCGCGATTTGCCGGGGACGGCGATGGGGTCGCTTTTTCCGCGGCGACGCCTGCCGACGCGTTCCGGTATCCCCGCACCCATGACCGCTCAAGAGAAGCGCAGCGCGTCGCGCTGAGGTTGGGGCGCCGTCAGCGCGCGCGGCGCAATCCGGCGTGAAGCGCGCGCGCGATACGCTGGCTGGCGATGCGTGCGGCCGGAATCACGCCTGCCATGTTGAAGAACGCGTGCGTCAGGGTGCTTTCTTCGTGCAGTTGCACCTCGACCCCCGCTTCGCGAAGCCGTGCGGCGTAGGCCCGTCCCTCGTCGCGCAGTGGGTCGAATCCTGCCGTGACGATGTGCGCCGGAGCGACGCCGCGAAGGTCTTTGGCGAGCAACGGGGAAGCGCGCATATCGTCCCAATCACTGCGGTCTGCGTAGTTGGCGCTGTACCAATCGATCGTCGACGAGGAAAGGAGGTACCCCTGGGCAAAGCGACGATGCGATTCGGCGCGACGATAGAAATCGAGGGGCGGATAGACGAGGAGCTGAAAAATGGGCGCCGGGCCGCCCGTGTCGCGAGCAAGAAGACTGATCCCGGTGGCGAGGTTGCCGCCCGCGCTGTCACCGATCACACCGACGCGCGCCGGATCGCCCCCCAGCTTGGCGGCGTTCGCGACCGTCCAGTGAAAGCTCGTCATGGCGTCGTCGGCCGCAGCAGGAAAGCGGTGCTCCGGTCCACGCCGGTAATGGACCGCCACCACGATGCAGTCGGCGTCGCGCGCCAAGCGACGGCAGGCGACATCGTGCGTGTCGAGATCGCCCAGCAAGAAGCCGCCGCCGTGCAGGAAAGTCGCGACCGGAAGTGGTTCGGACGCTTCGCGCGGCACGTAGATACGGATGGGGAGCGACCCCGCAATGGTCTCATCGCGAATGCGAAAAAGCGAGCACGCCGCCTCCTCGACCATCAGCACGCTCGAGATCATTTGGGCGCGCGCCAAGGCCACCGGCAAAGACTCCTGCGCAGGCCGGCGGGCCATCGCTTCGAGCGTGATGAGGGCGCGCGTGTGCGTATCGAGAAGGGCGCCGTCGTCGTTGTAGAGCGGTGCGCCTGCCAGCCGCCGAAGCAAGGGCTCTTTGATGTTGAGCAGCCAGCGCGCGACCGGCCCGCCGATGGCATCGGGAATGGCCATTCGCCCTTCCTAGCACGAACGCGCCGAATTCGGCGCAAGTGCCGAGCACGGTCAGCGCATACGGCCTTGGGCGTCGATGGCAACGAGCTTGATCCCGAGGCGTCGGTCGCGTCCGTCGAGGGTCACGCGTCGCGTCCGGTAACCTTCGCGCCGCACTTCGAGCGTGAGAGGGCGACCGTCGCGCACCTGGAACAGGAAGGGGCTCGCGCCGAGATCGAGGCTGCCCTGAAAGACATGGGCGTCGAGCGGTTCGACGCTGAAAAGGACTTGCTCGGCGGTCGGCGCGACCGTCACGGCCGTGCTCCGCTCTACCTCGCCGTTGCCTGACTCCGCGTAACTGCGGCTACCTTGCACGAGTACGCCCATCACGAGCCCGCACGACACGAGAATGGCCGTTCCACCCGCATAGAACCCCCAGCGCGTGCGAGCTTGGGGGCGCGGCGTCGCCGGTACGGGGACGGGCATTTCTTTGAACGCCTCGGCGGGCGGGGCAGCTGCGTGCGTCGAGTCGCGGCGAAATGCCATTTCGATGGCCGCGTCGGGGGTGCGGCCTTCCATCACGGCGCCGAGATCCGCGGACAGCTCGCGCATGCTCTGGTAGCGCTGCTCGGGCGCCTTGGAGAGCGCCTTGGTGATGATCGCGTCGAGGCCCGCCGAGACGCGGCTCTCCCCGACGAGGTCGCGCAAGGGAGACGGTTTACGGTAGAGGTGCTGGGTGAGAACGCCCATCAGCGTGTCGGCGTCGAACGGGACGCGCCCACTCGCCAGCTCGTACATGATGATGCCGAGCGCGTAGACGTCGGTGCGGGCATCGACCGGCATGCCCGCCGCCTGCTCGGGGGACATGTAGCTCGGCGTTCCGAAGAGCGAGCCCGCACATGTCATCTTGGCTTCGGTCGATTCGAGCACCTTGGCGATGCCAAAATCGAGGATTTTGACGAAGTCGTTCTGGTCCGCTTCCCTGACCAAGAAGATGTTGTCGGGCTTCAGATCGCGGTGCACGATCCCGCGGTCATGCACCTCCGCGAGGCCGTCCGCGATCTGTCGCGCGATGACGATCGCGCGGTCGAGCGCGATTGGTTTCTCGTCCTTGGTCAACGTCGAAAGCGCCACGCCTTCGAGGTACTCCATGACGAGGTAGGTAGACCCGTCAGGCAACGTGCCGAAATCGGACACGTCGACGATATGAGCGTTTTCCACCGACGAGGCAGCGCGCGCTTCTTGCCGAAAACGCGCTTTCGTTTCGGCGCGGCGCGCGAACTCGGTGCGCAGGATCTTGATGGCCACCTTCTTGTCGATGGCGATGTGACGGCCGAGATAGACGACGCCCATGCCCCCCTCGCCGAGCAAGCCGTCGATGCGGTAGCGGCCGTCGAGCGTGGTGCCTGTGTAACACCCGACCGCCGATGTGGGCGGCGGATAGGAGACGAGCGGTTGCGCTCGCGTGCTCGGGCAACGCAGGGTTTCTCCGCCCGACTGTGGCGTCGTTGTCTCGACGTGCAGGATTTCCGGGTGGATCGAGGATCCGAGTGCGATCTGGCGCTCGAGGGGTCGATCGGGGCGAATCGATAACCCGAGGGCCAGATGCAGGTTCAGGGCATGGGTAGGTCGACTCGACGTCAAAGATAGCCCCTCATCACGTCCGATGAACGGAAGCCCCAGCGCTTCCTTAAGCGAGGTGTAGCTCGCATGGGTGGGTCATCTATTTGACGCGCGGAATCTCGAGCCGTTGCGGTAGCGGCCGCGCGGCGGGCGCGGCGGCGAGGACGGGTCGCGCGGCCGGTGTCGTTCCCGAAGGCGCCACCTCCGTCTTGCGAAGCTCGGGCGTAGAAGGGTCGATCTGGCGCGCTGCTTCGAAAACTTCGGCGATGTGGTTGACGAGGAAGAAGACGAGGGCGCGCGCGCGTGCGGTGCTCTGGTGGCCGGGGAGCTTGCTCGGGCGCACGTTGACCTTTTCGTCCTGCAAACGGAGCTCTTCCGCCATCGTTTCGAGGGATTCGATGAACGATCTATCCATTCCGTAGAGGGTCGCTCGACCGCGAATGCTGGCCGCCGGCAACTGGAGGAGGCTGCGACTCGTGTCGGCGAGAAACTGCAGGTTGCAGATCATGCCGTAAGGTGTCGAGGTATCGACGACCTTCTCGTCGAGGGTCACCTGGATGCTCGGTCGCCCTCCGGCCACCTTCATGACGATCGCTTTGGTCTGGTTGCACACGTGCTTGGCTCGATCGAGCGCGGCGCGCTGCTGCAGTTTGGCCTCTTCCTCCTCGGCAATTCGCTGCAAATGCTGTTGGTGCAGCTGCTGAAGCGTCCGCGTTTGATCGACGGCCACCGCGAAAAGATGCTGCGAGCAGCCGCGAAGCATCTTGCGTTTTTCCCCTGCGAGCCGCTGCCAATGCTCGAATGCGCGTGCGATGGTGGCGGCGGCCGCCTGGATGAGATCGGGCGAAGCGGGTGCCGCGGCGGCGCGATCGAGGAGCTGCTGCTCGCTCGTCCCGTCGAGAAGCGCGGCGATCAAGGTAGGGTCCGGCTTGCCGAGCGTGCGGTGCAAGTCGTCGAGCTGCTCGACGACGGCTCTCGGCCTGGGGCGAATGGAACGACGCGACATGATTGCTGCTAGCTACCGAACGGCATCTCGCTTCCTCTTCTTGAGCGAATCCGGCGGAGTTGGTGCATCTCCAGCAGGGCAAATCGTCATCGGCGACATCGGGGTGTGTGGGCGAGGATGTGCGACGGTTGCGCGGCTCGGCGAGCGCGATCCGTAAAATCGACCGTGGGTCTTAGGGAGACGAGCCCCGCTGCCGTTGGATCCCGTCAAATGGGGAGCGCAGTAGGGCAAGTTCCGACCAATGAAGCGGGGGCCAAAGCCTTCGTGGGCAAAACGATTGCTGGCCGTTACCACATCGATGCCTTGGTCGACGAAGGTGGAGCGGCCGTCGTGTACGAGGCGCGGCATGAGACGCTCGGTAAGCGCGTCGCGCTGAAGCTTCTGCCGGCTGGTCCCGACAAAACCAAGGCGATGGCCGAGCAGTTTCTAGCGCGCGCCAAGCTGGCCGCGTCGCTCACGGGGCCGTATGTGAATCGCATTTCGGATTTTGGTCAGTCGGCAGAGGGCAGCTACGTGGTCATGGATTGGCTCGAGGGAGAACCCCTCGCCGTCTGGGTGGCGCGGACCGAGTCGCTCGTGCTCGACGAGGTGCTTCCCATGGTGCGCCAAGTTGCGCAGGCGCTTGCGGCCGCTCATGCGCGCGGCGTGGTGCACGGCGACCTGGAAATGCGTCGTCTGCTCCGCGTGCGGCAGGGCGACGAAGATCGCATCAAGGTGCTCGGCTTCGGCGAGCGCGCCGACGCGCAAGGTGACCGAGCGCGCGCCGATATTCGCGCGCTCGGCGAGGTGTTGCTCGAGCTGGCCAGCCGCGCGCGTTTCGACGGTGTGACGACGTTCGCCGTGCGAAGGCAGCGCGAAGCCGAGCTCGACGCCGACGTTGGTCAGCGAGTTCAGAAGCTGCCTGCCGCGCTGCAAGCCATCGTCGTCAAAGCGCTCGCGCTCGAAACCGCGAAGGCGTATGGCCGCGTCGAAGATCTGTCCGACGATCTCGAACGTTTCCGGACCGGCGAAATTCCCGATGCGCTTCTCGAAATGATCGCTTCCGGGTCGTGGGCGTTGATCCCGCAAAAAACAGGTGCCCTAGAGGCGGTCGAACGTGCCGTTGCTGCGCGGCGCGTGCCCGTCAAGGTGGTGGCGGCACCCGCGCCGGTTCGGCCGGCACGGCGCATCGCGCCTCTCGTGCGACACCGGCAGACGGCCCTCGTGGGCGCGCTCGTGGCCGGTGGGCTCTTAGCGGGCTGGTTTGTCAGCGGTCTTTTCGCGCCATCCGAAGATACGGCGATCGTGGGGGGGACCGCGCGCGTGGCGCCCACCGACTCTCGCTCGTTCGGGCCGGACGAATAGCGCGTCAGCCGGGTCGCACTCCCTCGGCCCATGACATCGCGAACCAGAATGCCGCATCGGGCCGGCGTTTCCATGCACGAAGCGCGACGAGCGCCGACTGGAGATCGTCGCGGCTGGTGCCGATCGCGACGATCCCTTCGCGCGCCTCTTCCAAGATGATGGCGAGGTTCTCGACGTAGAGCTCGAAATCGGCGTGACCAGCGCACGCGCCAAAGAAGATCCACGTGCTGCGCCGTGGCTGGACGCCAGCCTGGTGCAGCAGCTGGACCAATCGTCGGCCCGTGAACGGGTCGTTGCCGGCGCGGTCGTAGGTGCGCATGTACGCCTTCCAAATGGCGGCGACACCGGGTGGCTCGGGCCAGAGACGAAGCAGGTCGTGATCGTCGTCCTCGAGCACGATGCGACCGCCCGGCCGTACCGCGCGGACCATCCCTTTCACGATTTCGAGTGGCTCGCGCACGTGCTCGAGAAGGAAGCGGGCGTGGGCGACGTCGAAGGTCGCCCACTCGTCGTCCTCGAGGGGCAGATGCTGCGCATCGCCGTGACGCAGATCGAGCAGATGCTCTTCGCCGGCAATGCCAGCTTGCCGTGCGCTCTCCGCGATCTGATCCCCGCTTCGCTCGACACCCACGACGCGAACGCCGGTGATCTTCGCAACCGCGCGCGCGAATTGACCGAGCCCGGAGCCGACGTCGAGCATGCGCTCGCCGGCGCGCGCTCCGAGCTCGCGGAGGGAGCCCTCGTTGAGGAGCGCGTTCAGCCGGGTCAGCCGGGCTTGTTCTTCGGGATGCGTGCCGTGAACGTAGAGATTGTCGGCGGACATGCTGGTTCTTGCGAGCAAAGTAGCATGTCTCGCGGCGCGGCCCGGATTGGGCGCCCGGGCATCGCCTGGCGCGGCACGTCCTCTACCGTGTGCGACGTGCCGAGTGGCTGCGCGGGCGCGCGAGCGCGCCGGCTACTTGACGTCGGGCTCGTCGCGACGAAAGACTTCGCTCGACCAGACGCGTTCGAATGCGACGTCGGCGGATCGCATCGATTGCCGCACGGCTTCCGCGTCGGGCGCTTCGAATTCGCAGATCATTCGCCGACGATCGTGGGAAAGATAACTGCACATCCAGCGAGCGCCGTGCGCGTCTAAACAAGGGTCGAGTCGCTTGGCCGCGCGGTGGTGCTCTTCGTCGGTGAGCGGTGGATCGTAGGTGTGTTCGACAATGAGCCGGGGCATGATCTCTCCTTTTTCATGATTCGTGATCGTTTATTCCGGCGCGATGCGTGGGCCGCGCGGGAATTGCGCATCCGACTTCGGTCGCCAGATCGGTGACCGCGTGCCGGACCGTGGCCGCCAAGGCGAGTGGGCGCTCGAGATCGCCCCCCAGCGCTTCGAGGTGGGCGCGCGCCGACGACGCAGCACCGGTCATGTGAGCGATCTTCGCCAGGACTGTCCGCGCGCGTGCCACCTCGGTGCGCCGGCCCACCGCCTCGGCCGCATGAAGAGCTTCTTCGGCGCGCGCCTGGGCTACGGCCACACGCCCAGCGCGGAGATCGAGACGCGCCATGAAATTGAGGACGTAGGCGAGGTGCCCCTTGGTGTCGATCGCCCGCAGGCCGAAAAGGGCATGCTCGAGCTCACCGTCGGCATCGCCGTCGCCGCGCGCTACTTTCGTCAACGCCGAGAGGGCACGTGCGAAAGGGAGCTCGCTGCCGTCTCCGAGCTTAGCGGCCAGCGGTTCGAGATCGGCGCATCGCTCGTATGCGAGATCGATCCGGCCCCTTTCCAAGAGCAGCATGATGAGACGGCTCAAGCTTTCCGACGCGAGCCAGTGGTTGAGCTGCCGCGCCGCCACCACCCACCCGTCGGAGAGGAGCCGTTCCGAATCTTCGTGCTCGCCCTCCTGGTAGCGGACGAGACCAAGCCCCAGCGAAATGTCCGGCAAATCGAGGCGGAGCGGCGTGCAAAGCACCACCGCTTCTTCGAGAAGAGCCTTGGCATGGGGCATGTCTTTCTCGAGCTGCGCGAGACATCGGCCCACACGCGCGATGGCTCGCACCTTGGTCTCTGGATCGGCGTCGCGTGAGGCCTGTTCCGAAAGGGCCAAGCTCTGCTGCGCGCTCGCCGTGTTGCCGACCTCTTCGTGAAGCTCGGAGAGGAGCTCCCAACCGGCGGCCACGTCGCCACTCAATCCCGCCGACTGTGCTTCGAGGACGGTGCGAGTGAGCTCGCTTTCGATCTCGCGCGAACAGAGACGCCACGCACCCGACTCGATGCTGAGGCGCAGAAGCGCGATGTGCAGCGGCACGCGGATGGGGGTGGGGAGGCGATCGAGTCGCTGGCGGGCGCGATCGGCGAGCGCCTGTGCCTCGAGGTTGGCAAACACGCGGATGCACCTTTGACCTGCGGCGATGCACGCGCGTACACAGAGCTCGTCATTGCCCCCCAAAGCGGCATGGTGAGCCACGTCGGCCGCGAGAAGATCGCCCGCGTCGGAAGATTGGGAGAGCACGCGCGCGATTTCGAGATGCACCCACTGCCGGCGCGCTTCCGACGTCTGCCAGTACGCCGCCTGGCGAATCAGGTCGTGCGCAAAATCGTAGTCGAAGGCGTTGCCCGACGGAACGCAGCGCAGAATGCCGCGACGTTCCAGCTCTTCGATGCCGGAGACGAGGTCGGCCGGGGAGGAGGGGACGACTCTGCCCAAGAGGGCGGCGGGAAAGCTTCGTCCGAGCGCCGCTGCCCAGGTGAGAAGTTGCGCCGCGGTGGGTCCGAGTCGATCGAACCGGTCGCCGATGAGCTGTTCGACGCTGCGGACGAGGGGATCCTCCCCCGCTTCGACCGCGCGGGCGATTTCGAGGGCCAAGAAAGGGTTGCCCTCGCTCTCCCTGAAAATGCGGGCGGCGTCGGCGTCGGCGTCGGTCGTCACCGAGGCCACGAGTTCGAGTGTTTCGCCGGCATCGAGGGGAGCGAGCGCAATCTCGAGCAGGTGCCGTTCGCGCGCCAGCGATTTGAGAACGCGCATCGCGATCGGATTGTCGTAGAGCTCCGACGGGCGCAATCCGCAGGCGAAGACGACGTGCGAGCGCGCCAGCGCGCGCACCGCAAAGTGCAAGAGCGCCGCGGATGCCTCGTCGAACCACTGGACGTCGTCGAGAATGACGAGGACCGGTGCGTTAGCGGGGGCCAGCATCGGAAGCAGTCGTGTCACGGCGTCGAAAGAGCGATTGCGATCGCCCAGGCCCGGTGATCCGGCCGAGACTTCTGGCAATAGGGGGACCAGATCGGCCCCGAGCGCGCTCGGGAGCTCGGGCAATCGCACCGACCGGAGCGCGTCGATCCACGGCCCGTAAGGTCGCACGGCTTCTGCCTCGAAAGCGCGTCCGGAGAGAACCGCGCCTCCGAGAGCACGGACCATGTGCGCGAGCTCTTCGAGCAGCCGGGATTTTCCGATTCCGGGGTCGCCTTTCACCTGCAGCGCCGCGTGCTCGCTACCGGTCGCGGCGGCCGCGATGACGGTGCGGGCTCGTTCGATCTCGCGCGACCGTCCGATGAGCGGCAGGCCCGCGCCGCGGGAAACCGTCGTGTCGGGTAGAACCGGGGGACCCACGTCCGGCGCTGCCGGGCGCGCGCTCGACAAGTTCATGCGCGCCAACGTGAGCTCTGCCGACGGCTGCGCGCCGAGCTCGGCGGCGAGGAGACGTTTGCAGCGATCGTACTGGGCGATGGCTTCGCGGGTGTGACCCATGCCGCCGAGCAAGTGGATGACGCCGAGGTGAGCGCTTTCCGAGAGAGGATCGAGCGACAGCCGCTGGCGCGCATATTCGAGGGCTTCGGCCGGCGCGTCGCGCAGTCGATCGATGAGCTCCGTCAGAATGGCGAGGCGCATCGCGCGCGTCTTCTCCCGTTCGGCGATCCACCACTCGTGGTAGCGGTAGCATCCGGTCAGATCGAGCCCCTCCAAAAATTCGCCGCGGAAAAGCGCTGCCGCGCGCCGCAGCGACGCGATCGAGGCCGCCGCCGGTCCCGCGCCGAGCTCTCGGCGCAGCTCGACCACGTCGATGTTGGCGCCTTTGGCGTGGAAAGAGATCTCGTCCCGATCGGCGACGAGGCGCACCGTAGTGCGGGTATCGATGAGCGGGCGCAGCTTGGCGAGACTCCATCGCACGGACCCGCGCGGGTCGTCGGGCGCTTCCCAGAGCAGCTCGCAAAGGCGATCGCGCAACTGAGGGCGTGCCGTCGCGACGAGATACGCCAAAAGCGCGCGTGATTTCTTGGAAGCCGGAAGCGCGGCCGCTTGACCGTCCCTTTCTACCTCGAGCCGTCCGAGCAGCCGGATGGATCACTCCTGTCCACCCGGTACGATTGCGGTCATCGCTCGCACCTTCGCAAATTTACACGCCAATGCCAACGGGGGCTCCAACGCCGAGCAGGGATGCTCGCCTTCGTCGCGGCGGGCCGTTTCGACTCCCGCCGCTCCGCACGGAGGCAATCATGAGCGAAGCATTGAACGAATCGAAATTGCAGGATTTTCTGGGCAAGGTCGTCGCCGACGTCGGCTCGGCGATGAGCGCGGCGCTCGTCATCATCGGCGATCGCTTGGGCCTCTATCGCGCCATGGCCGGCGCCGGACCCCTGACGCCCGCCGAGCTCGCTAAGCGCACGGAAACTACCGAACGTTACATCCGCGAGTGGCTGAACTCGCAAGCCGCCGGAGGTTACGTGACCTACGATCCCGCGTCGGGCCGTTACACATTGCCCCCTGAGCAAGCCATGGCGCTTGCCGACGAGACGAGCCCCGCCTTCGTCCCCGGACTTTTTCAGGTGACACAAGCGATGTGGAATGCAGAACCCAAGATCGAAGACAACTTTCGCACGGGCAAAGGGCTCGAGTGGGGACACCAGCATCCCCGTCTCTTCGAGGGCACCGAGCGTTTTTTCCGATCGGGCTACATCGGCAACCTCACGAGCTCGTGGCTGCCGGCGCTCGAGGGCGTCGAGCCGAAGCTCACGGCCGGCGCGAAGGTGGCGGACATAGGCTGCGGTCTCGGCGCGTCCACCATTCTCATGGCCAAGGCGTTTCCGAAGTCGCGCTTCTTCGGGTTCGATTACCACGCCGCTTCCATCGCGCTCGCCGAGGAGCGCGCCAAAGAAGCCGGGGTTCTGGATCGCGTGAGCTTTCAAGTTGCCCAAGCGACCGAGTTTCCCGGTAAGGACTACGACCTCATCGCCCACTTCGACTGTCTGCACGACATGGAAGATCCCGTCGGCGCCGCGCGCTGGGCGCGTCAGGCCATCGCCAAGGACGGCAGCTGGATGATCGTGGAGCCGTTTGCCGGCGACAACGCCGAGGACAACCACAACCTCGTCGGACGCGTCTTTTACTCGGCATCGACGATGCTCTGTGTGCCGCACTCGCTCGCGCACCGCGGGCCCGCGCTCGGCGCGCAGGCGGGCGAAGCCCGCCTGCGCGACGTGATCGTGAAGGGCGGCGGCTTCACGAGATTTCGCCGCGCCACGCAGACGCCGTTCAATCTGGTGCTCGAAGCGCGGCCATGATCCGCGCTAGGCCGTCCACGCTTCGCTCTTGCGCCATAGCTCGTCCGCGAGTGCGGCGTCGCGGGCGAGCGTGGACGGGCGCTTCGTCTTGCATTTGTCGTAATAAAGGCCGCTGTCGGCGGCGACTTCGGCGGAAGTCGCGCAGTAGAGTGTCGTCTTTGCGCCCTCTTCGGGCGAGATCATGAAACACTTCATGATCCATCGCAGGGGGGGAGGCACGCGGCGCCAAATCTCGCTCGCCACCACGCCGGGATGCAGCGAATAGGTGGTCACGCCGCTGTCTCGCACGCGCCGCGCAAGCTCGGCCGAGAAAAGTACGTTGGCGACCTTGGACACGCCGTACTCGTCGAGCCCCGAGATCGATCGCGTCGCTCGTCGCACCGCCTCGAAGTCGATGCCGTGGGCCCGATAGTGGGCGCGACTGGCGACCGTGACCACGCGGGCGGGCGCCGACTTTTTGAGCCGCTCGAGCAAGAGGTTGGTCAGGAGGAAGTGCCCGATGTGATTGATACCGAAGGCGAGTTCGAAACCTGATTTCGTCAAACCGCGCGGTCCCGCGACGCCGGCATTGTTGATGAGGAGCCCGAGCGGAAGATCGTGACGTAAGAACTCAGCGGCGCATTGGCGCACGGATTCGAGATCGCCGAGATCGAGCGGTAAGAATCGAGGCGGAGCACCGCCCGTCGTGCGCGCGATTTCATCGATGACCGGTCGCATCTTCGCTTCCGATCGACCCGCGAGAAAGAGTTGCGCCCCCCGCGCTGCGAGCTCGATTGCGGTCGCGCGACCGATGCCGGCATTGGCACCCGTGATGAGCGCAACGGTGTTCTCGAGGCGTGGGGCAGCTCGATCGGGCATTGTCGTCTCTGTCTCTCACAAGTCGCGGTGCGCGACGAGGCACATCCGTATCACCGTTGCGCGCCGACGACGGCGGCCCGCGACGCTGTCGCGGAGCTCGCCACGCATCCACGCCGAGTGCCCGGCGTGGCCAACGACGGAGATTGCATGGCCCCGGCCCAATTCGTGGTCCTCCATGGTCCGTCCGCAGTACTTTTCTGCAAATGGACACGCGCCGGCACGCGATAGGCGCGGTCGAGCCGAGGGCGCGCAACGTCGCCAATCGGCGCCGCTGTAGGTCTCGCAGAGATTTATTTTCGGCTATGGATCGGTTTCGCAGTCTCGGCCACACTAGATCGAGCGTAAAGACCACGGTCCAAGTGCTGAGGGAACCAAGACGCCGCATGCAAGCTAAAGCACAGCCCCAACGCGAAGACTCCGACGCGCCGGTCGCGATCACGCAGCCGGTCGGCGCTCCCCTCGTCGTCCCTTTCTCGACGGGCGATGTCATCGCGGACAAGTACGAGATCATCAAGGTCATCGGTTCGGGAGGGATGGGCTACGTCGTTTCCGCCACTCACGTCGAGCTCGGCCATCAAGTCGCGCTGAAGTTTCTTCGCCCCGAGTTGCTCGTGCATCGCGACCTGGTGGCGCGTTTCGCCAAAGAAGCTCGCACCGCCGTCATGATCAAGAGCGAGCATGTCGCGCGCGTTTTCGACGTCGGCACGCTCCCAGAAGCCGGACCGTACATCGCCATGGAGCTGCTCGAGGGGCAGGATCTCGGGCGCGTCGTGTCCGAGCGCGGCCCGCTCCCCGTCGAGTCCGCCATCGACTACATCCTCCAGGCTTGCGAGGCGCTGGCGACCGCGCATTCGCTCGGCATCGTGCACCGCGACATCAAACCCGAGAATTTGTTTCTGTCGCGCAGTGTGCCGGGCGTCGACGTCATCAAGGTGCTCGATTTCGGCATCTCCAAGCTCGACGTGCCCGAGGCTCCTCAGGGCAGTCGCCGACCCACGGTCCGCTCGACGTCGGCCGTCGGATCACCGACGTACATGTCCCCCGAGCAGATTCGCGCCGTGGACGGCGTCGACGCGCGCGCAGACGTGTGGGCGCTCGGATGTGTGCTCTACGAGCTGCTCTCGGGCGTGCCGGCCTTCGATGCGCCTTCGCTGACGCAGCTCGCGGCCAAGATTCTGGAACGACCGCCGGCGCCGCTGCGTTCGATCAACCCCGACCTCGCGCCCGATCTGGAATGGGTGGTCACCCATTGCTTGGGCAAGGATCCCGACAAACGCTTTCAGAACGTCGGTGAGCTAGCGACGGCCCTTCTTCCATTTGCGGCCCCGCGCTCGCGCGTTGTCGTCGATCGTTGCCGCTATGTGCTCGACCCCACCACGGCCCTCGACGACGTCGAGGACACGAACGCGGGGCCAGTGAGCTGGAACGGCGTGAGCACCGGTCTCGGCGCATCCTCCGCGCGCCTCGTCCCCTCCGTTCCGGGGAGCAGCAGCACGTTGGCGAGGGTGACCGTCGTGGCGCGCCGCGTGGTGCGCGACCGCAAGAAGTTCGTTCCGATCGCTGCCGTGACGGCGCTCGCATTGGTGCTCGGAATCGGGCGCGCGCTGTCGAGCATCGGCGGTGCGCCGCCGATGCACTCGTCGCAAACCTTCTTGGCGGCGCCGGGCCGCGGCACGGAGCCATCGGTCGCCGAGATTTTCGATGTTCCGCAACCGGCGGAAGTAGCGTCTGCCGAGAGCAGCGCGGAGGCGGCCCCTCGCGTGCTCGAAACGGGCGCGACGGCCCTGGCCGAGCATCAAACGCACGCCGCGCCGCGCGTGGCGCCGCGGCGTCCTGTTGCTCCGGCGCGCCCCAAGGCGCCCGTCGCCGGCAACAGCACGGCCAACGAGCCTGACGTCGGCTTCTGAATCAGTACGCGGCCTGCAGTCGCGTCAGAATGAGGATCTCGGTGCGTCGATCGCCGGTCGCGCTGCCACCCGAGAAGCTCGTGTGCTCGTAGTCGATCATCAGCTTGAAGTTGCGCGCCATGTGCCAATTGGCGCCCACGCCCCAATCCGTCGCTTTGCGAGCGCTCTTGGTGGGATCGGCGGCTCTTGTGCGGAACGCGTCGTCGTCCACGCGTAGCTCGCCATAACGTGCGACGAGCTCCACCGCGCCAGTACCGAACGTGCGCGGGCTGAGGGGGCGCTTCGGTGTCACGGTCGTAGCCGCCGCCTCTTCCCCGGTCACGAAGAACGAGGCCACGACTTGCCAAGCCTCGTGGTTCAAGCGCGTGCTGATGGCCGGTGCGACGACGATCTGGGTGGATCGCGTGTACTCACCGAAAATCCCGAAAGGGCCGAGGTAGAAAGAGGCTTGCGGCGACAAGCGACGGTGCGTTCCGCCCGCGTTCACGCCGTCGGCGTATTGAAAGAACGTGGTTCCGACCGGCGTGCGATACGGCGGCAATGCGCCGACGTGGGTACCGCGTGTGGCCGCGATGCCGAGACCGAGTTTACGCAGAGGTTCGAGAAAAGTCGGCTGGAAGGGGCGAAGCATGATGCGACCCACGACGTCCTTCTTGTCGCTGTTGTCGTTGTCGCCGTTGACGCCATCCCCGACGCCGTTGAAAACCCCGCCCGCGTAGACCAGCGTCCCTCCGAGGATGTCGCCGTGCAGTTGCACGCCGACGTCGCGGTCGGGCACCAGGTTGGTCGGGAGCCCCCGCTCGAGAAACGGTAGATCGGGATCGCCCATGAGCCGCTCCAACCCAACCGGGGGTTTGAATTTCCCGCCCCGCAGCTGGATCTCCTTGAAGAGGCGAATATTCACATACGCGTCTTGAATGTTGGGCGTGCCTGCCAGTTCCGGCATCAGCCGCCAATCGAAAAACTCGAACGCCGTTCCCTCCATCGCCGGCCGAACGCGCCGCATGAGAAACGTGCTCGTGCCCTCCTCGAGGAAGAAGCGGGCATCGGCTTGCACGATGGGGCGCAAGCGAAACTGGAACTTGCCGTCGGCCGAAACGACACCGACCCCGTCCGGACCGTACGCCAGCGCGACGCCGCTCGAGCCTTTGACGCCCCCTTTGTCGCCCGCCTTCGCGTCCGGCGCGATGTCATGGGCATCGACGTGTTTCTCGTCGCTGTGCTTTTCCTCGAGTTGACGCAGCCGGCGCTCGAGATCTTCGATGCGTTGCTCGGGGCTCGATGTGGCGTTGGGCAGCAGAGGAACGGAGCGGGGCGGCGGCCGATCCGCGGGCCCGGGCTCGATTCGCGCCGGTGCATCGGTGGGAGGCTGACCGGATGGGGCCGGACCTGCGGGCGGCGAGTCGGGCACGCGGGGCGGCTCGCCCGGGCTCGTCTGTGCCGTCGCGGCGGCGGCAAGGTGCACGGCAGCGATGGAAACGAAAAAACAGCGGCGAAGACGGTGCATGGGGACTCCGACGCGTGACGATTCGCTCGATCGATGCATCCCTCGCGCAGGGGATCGGTCTCCCATAGCCGCGCCGTGTCGTGAGCCGCAAGGAAAATGGCGACGCGGCGCTGCGCGAGGAAGTTACGGCCCAGCGTCGACGGTCGGACACCCGAGTTGCACGAAAGTGGTCGCCTTCTCTCGCCCGCTCTGGCCGTGGAGCGTCTTGCAAGCACCCTCACAAGCGATCATCCGCGTGGGCGTCTCGGGAAGCGGTGGGTCGTAGTACCAGCCCTGGGGATTGCGCGCGCAACCCGCGCTGTCGGCCACGCGCGGGAAGAGCGCCCCCCCGCTCTTGGCGGTGAGATTGACCTTGTCGTAATCGACGGCGCCGCTCGGAGCGAGGTACTCGCATCGACCTTCGGCTTCCCGGATGTAGCGAATCAGATCGGCGAACTGCGAAATCGGCGGCGTGTTGAACGGGGGTCTGGGCGGTCGGAGGGGGATGTTGGTCACGAACTCCGTTCTGCCAGCTAGCGCCAGGCGCTCGTAGTCGGGGTCGGGGTCATTCACAGTTACGACGTAGGTCTTCGGCTTGTCGGGGCCGCTCAAGACCTTCTCGATGTCGGAGGGACGGGTGCCGCACGTCCAATCTTCGTCGAGAGGTGAAGCCCCCACGAGAACCTGGGTCACGCGTCGTCTCGGGTGCGCGCGTTCCCACTCGTCGCGCATGGTGAGGCTTCCGAGGAGGGCCGGGCGCACCGCAGCCCATCCGCTTGGCGGTGGAAGGAGAGGGAAAGCCTCCGATTGTCCTCCGTCGCGGAGAAGCGCGATTGGAACACTTGGCAGATAG
>DATHEQ010000180.1:0-2957 GCA_035318505.1 Polyangiaceae bacterium
ATCGGGCGGCGGCGCTGGCAGGCATCGCATGGCTCGCGCAGCGTTATCGCGTCATCTACGGCAAAACGCTGTTCACCCGCGACGCCTATCTAGCGGGCCCCGATCGTCGTCGCATCGGCGAGCTGCAAAAAGCGCTCGACGCCGACGTGCAGGCGGTCGTCGCGGCTCGCGGCGGGTACGGGCTCGGGCGCATTGCTGCGCTCGTCGATTGGCGCATCGCGCAGCGCCGGCCCAAGTGGCTGATCGGATTTTCCGACTTCACCGTTTTGCACGCCGAGTCATGGCGACGCGGCCTTGCCACGGTGCATGCGTCGATGGTGTGCACCCTCGGCAGCGCCACCGCGACCGCAAAGCGTCAATGGATCGACACACTGGAGGACCCGATGCGCGAGCGGCGCTGGATCGGGCTCGTGCCTTGGCGCGGCGGACGCGCTGCCGGCACGCTCGTCGGGGGTAATCTCGCCATCCTGCACGCCATGGCTGCCGCCCGCCGTCTCCATCTTCCGAAGCGCGCCGTCGTCCTGTTGGAGGACATTGGCGAGCGCCCCTACCGCGTCGATCGCATGCTCACCGATTTGCTCGCGGGAGGGCATTTGAAACGCGCATCAGGCATCGTCGTCGGCGACTTCACCGATTGCGCAACGGGTCCGGACGGTCGCACCATCGAGCAGGTCCTCCGCGAGCGACTCTCTACCCTCGGCGTGCCCATCGCGTCGGGCTTTCCCGCCGGGCACGGCAAACGCAACGACGCCATCGTCATCGGGCACCGCGCCGAGCTCGACGCCCGACGTGGAATGCTCACGCTCGGTTAGCCGCGCGTGAGCAAAGTCAGCGCTTCGGTGCCGGCGGCGGATCCTGTTGCTCTTCCAGCTCTTCGATCAGATCGACCTCGTCGACGAGATCGGAGTCGTCGACCGCCAGAATAACCTCGTGATCGGAGGTTTCTTCGCCATTGGCGGCCTCGCTGCCATGCGTCTGCTCGATCTCGACGGCGGCCTGCACGCCCAAATGATCGGTATCTTCCGAGAGCCGCGTCGTGCCGTCGAACGTTTCGTCATCGTCCATGTTCGCCGGGATGATCTCCTCGCCCGCGGCCGCTTCGTCCTCGGTGCCCTCCTCCGCGGCGACGAGGACCTGATCTTGCTCCTCGTCGGCCGCTGAGGCGCCGAGCGGCGGTAGATCGGGGGGTTGCTCATCGGAATCGGCGCCCGACGACGGCAACGGGGGCGCGGCCTCTTCCGCGTCACGCTGGCTCAGCATGCCGGTTTTGGCGCGCTCGAGCCCGGCCTGAGCGTCGGCGTCTCCGGATTTCATGCGCAGCACGCGCCGCCAGGCGTCCGCTGCCTCGCGAGGATCTTTCAGACGGTCCTCCCAGAGCCGCGCCACCTTGCGCGCCAGCTCGGCGCGCGCTTGCGGATCTTTGTGACGGAGGATCTGGTCCTCCAGGACGTGCACCATGCCGCGAAAATCGCCGAGCTCGGTCAAGAGCACCGATAGCTCGTCCATGACGCTGGTGTCGGCCGGCGAGAGATCGTGCAGCTTCTTCAGGTCGTCGGCAGCGCCTTGTTTGTCCCCGAGATCGTCGCGCCGCAGCTTCACCCGACGCGCGAGCAACTGCCGCACGAGCGGACCGTCGAACACCTCGGCCAGCGCGCGCCCGAGCGTGGCCTCGGAGCGTTTCAAGTCGCCCACCTCGCCGCCCAACTCCTCGAGGGCGTCGAGCGACTCGCTGTCGACGTGGGCAATGAGCGCGTCGCCGAGCCACTCGAACGCCTTGTCGGTGTCATTCAGATCGCGCTGCGCGATCTGGGCCGCGCGCCGCAGCAGAAAACCGCGCGTGCGACCGCCGTCGCGAGCGCTCTGTCCGCCGCCCGACAACGCTTCCGCCAGCGTACGGCGCAGCGACGTGCCCCCTTGCTCGCGGTCCCCCTGATTGGCGGATAACTCGAGCAGCAGCAGTGTTTCTTCGGGCGTGCCCGTGGAGATCGCCAGCTCATAGAAGCTCTTGGCGCGATCGAGTGCGTCGCGCTCGGCCGCGACTTGCGCCGCGCGAGCGAGCGCCGCGAGCTTGTCGGCGGGTGCCTTGCAGCGACCTATCTGCCGCTCGTAGACGTCGATGACCGGACCCGCAGCGTCGACGAGGGCGGCAAGGCGGGTCAGGAGCGGCTCGACCTGCGCCGGAGGCACGCTGCTGAGCCCCGTCTCGCCGTGTTGCTGCGCTTCGACCGGATCGACCCCGGCCTGGACCAACATCTCGGCCTGGCGTACGAGCTCCGCCGCCCGCTCCGCCCCCGAAAGCTCACGCGCCAGAAGATCGTGCGCGATGCTCATGGCCTCGAGATCCTTCAGACGAAGCGCGATCTCTTCGAGCTTATCGGCGAGCTCGTGGTCGGCGGCCTTCGAGCGGGCCAGCTCCACCGCGACTTTGGCGGCTTCTTCGAAACGCTCGACGCCGAGGAATCGCTGAAAAGCGTCGCGCAGGGCTTCGTTGCGCGCGGGGGTGGGCAACGATTCGCCGTGCCACTCGACCAGCTTGCCGGCGACGATCCCCTTCCATCCCAGACGATCAGCGAGCTCGACGTAGGCGTCACGGCACGGCGCATCACCGTTGTCGGCCGGACCTTCCAGCGCGGCGAGTGCTTCGTCACCGCGATCGAGCTTGGTGGAGAGAATATCCGCGAGCTTGCGCGTGAGCTGCGAGAGCTCGTCCTCGTCTCCCTCGATCTCGATGAGCGCCGAAAGCAAGGAGGCCACGCGCGGCCAGTCGCCCACTTTTTCGCAGAGGACCTCGAGCCGAGCCGTCGCTTCGAAATCCTCGGTATCGAGCGCGCGCACGATGTCGAGCGCGCGGATGGCGCCTTCGGGGTTGTCGAGCGGCCCTTCGTAGAGGCCGGCCAAGCGCCGCGCGATATCGAGGCGGTCTTGCTGCTCGATCCCCATCTTGAGTTCCCGCTCGA
>DATHEQ010000181.1:0-2470 GCA_035318505.1 Polyangiaceae bacterium
TGGCGTTCCTGTTCGAGTACGACGCGACCGAGGCGCTGGCCGACCAGCAGATGCGGGCGGAAATGCGCGGCGACGGCGCGCGAGCCGTCGTGGCCGCCCTGGCCGAAGAACTGGCGGCTGCGCCGC
Organism: Polyangiaceae bacterium; assembly: GCA_035318505.1. Lineage (GTDB taxonomy): Bacteria > Myxococcota_A > Polyangia > Polyangiales > Polyangiaceae > DASWDH01. The sequence continues at coordinate 127 of DATHEQ010000181.1, forward strand.
GGCTCGATCGCGAGCGCTTCCGGGCGGTCGCCAATCAGGTAAAAGCCCGCACCGGTCACAAGGCGAAGGCGCTGTTCCATCCAATCCGCGTCGCACTGACGGGACGGGCGGAAGGCCCGGAGCTCGATCTCGCCGTGCCGGCGATCGATAGCGGAGCCGACCTGCCGGGCGAGGCGGGCATCCCGAAGATCATCGGCAATCGCGAACGGGCGGCGGCGTTTGTCAGTGCGCTCGAGATCGCGTTGAAGTAGTGCTGATCTACGGCATCAACCCCGTCCTCGAGGCGCTCCGCACGGGGCGGGTCTCGACGATTCGGATCGCGGCGCGCAGTGACGATCGTTTCGCGGCCCTTCTGCGGATCGCCGGTGAAAAGCACGTCGCCATCACGCGCGTCGGATCGGACGAGCTCGATCGTCTCACTCGCGGAGGAGTCCACCAGGGCGTGGTCGCCGAACTGCGCGAGGCCAAGAGCATCACGGTCGAGGATCTCATCGTGCACGCGATGTCTTCGACGACGCTGTCTCCAGGCGCGCCGCTGATCGTGGTACTCGATCAGATTGAAGATCCCCAGAACGTCGGCGCGATTCTGCGGACGGTCGATGCGGCGGGCGCCGACGGCGTCGTGCGGCAGTCGCGTCACGCGGCGCGGCTCGACGGCGCGGCGGCGAAGGTGTCGGCCGGCGCCGTGGCTCACGTGAAGATCGCGGAGGTCGTCAACATCGCGCGTGCGCTCGAAGCGCTCAAGGACGCCGGGGTCTGGACCGTCGGGTTGGCGGGCGACGCCCCGAAACGCTATGACGAGATCGACTTGACGCTGCCGACCGCGCTCGTCGTGGGTGCGGAAGGGACAGGGCTTCGCCGGCTGGTGCGGGACCGATGTGACTGGCTGGTCTCGATCCCGATGCGGGGGCACGTGGACAGCCTGAATGTGTCGGTCGCCACCGGAATCGCTCTATTTGAAGCACTTAGGCAACGGGCGCGGAAAGCGGTATAATCGCCGGTTGGCGGCGGCACCTAGCCCGTCCATTGCAAAAGCCCCCAATAAGTTGCAAGACTGGCACAGGACGTGCTAAAGTTTGCCTTTTGTGCTGGCGTAGCTCAGCCCGGTAGAGCAGCTGATTTGTAATCAGCAGGTCGGGGGTTCAAGTCCCTTCGCCAGCTCCATCGAACTGAAAGCGGTCAGGGAAACAGCATTTCTCCAAACACACAGACAGCTGGCGAGGTAGCGAAGCGGTCAAACGCAGCAGACTGTAAATCTGTCGCCCTAGCGGCTTCGAAGGTTCGAGTCCTTCCCTCGCCACCAACCTTCGCCCACCGTAGCCGCGAGAGCGTGCCGCGCGGCGGAGGCGGGCTACGGTTGGCAAGCCAACGAAGGGCTAGGTTGATTGCAAACGCAGCAGGGAAAAGAAGTTTTGTGCGCGAAGCGGGCCTGCCGCGCCGAAGCGTGGCGAAGTGAGTGACGCGAAGGCGGGAGTAACTCAGTGGTAGAGTCACAGCCTTCCAAGCTGTTGGTCGCGGGTTCGATCCCCGTCTCCCGCTCCAGCCTTCGCTCGCCATTTGGTTTTTTGCGGCGAGCTACGGCTGGCAAGCCAGTTGACGACGTGTCCGCCGCTCGCGGAACGCGACTTGTCCACCGAAGCTCGGCGAAGCCGAGCGATGGTGGAAGGCCGATGTAGCTCAGTTGGCAGAGCGCGTCCTTGGTAAGGACGAGGTCTCCAGTTCGATCCTGGACATCGGCTCCATCACACGCAGCGCGAGGATCGTTGACATGGCCAAAGAAAAATTCGACCGAAGCAAACCGCACGTAAACGTCGGCACCATCGGGCACATCGACCACGGCAAAACCACGTTGACCGCCGCCCTCACGAAGGTGTCAGCCGACAAGGGCTGGGCGAAGTTCATCTCGTACGACGAGGTTGCCAAGGCCTCCGAGTCCCAGGGCCGGCGCGACGAGTCGAAAGTCATGACCATCGCGACGAGTCACGTCGAGTACTCGACGGCCAAGCGGCACTACGCCCATGTGGACTGCCCGGGCCATGCCGACTACATCAAGAACATGATTACCGGCGCGGCGCAGATGGACGGCGCCATCCTCGTCGTGAGCGCGGTCGACGGCCCGATGCCCCAGACGCGCGAGCACGTCCTGCTCGCCTATCAGGTCAACGTGCCGTACATGGTCGTCGCCCTCAACAAGGTCGACGCGATTGACGACCCGGAGCTTCTCGATCTCGTCGAGCTCGAGGTGCGCGAGCTCCTGACGACCTACAAGTTCCCGGGCAACGACGTCCCCGTGGTCCGCTTGTCGGCGCTCAAGGCGCTGCAGGGCGACGCCGAAGGCGTCGCC
>DATHEQ010000182.1:0-14857 GCA_035318505.1 Polyangiaceae bacterium
GGCTTGCCTGCCAGCACGTAAACGAGGCGCACCATCTCGGCGCGCCCGCCGTGAGCCTTGGGAATGCGAACGTAGTGGAGCTTGTCGGCGCTGGGTTGGTTCATGGTCCAGTCCTAGCCGACTTCATCCCCCATCGCACTCTCGAGGCGATGCCTCGCTAGCGAGCTTCGCCTAGGCAGAGCGGAAAAGAGCCTCTATAAAAAGACGTACGGGGATTCCATGGGAAAACACGCGCGCGCTTTCTTCGAAGAAGCAGAACGATTGGGCGGGCTCGCCGCCAAAGCGCAACTCGCTGCGCTCGCTCGCGTCACTTCCACCGAAGCGGCCACGGGCGGGGATACGCCGGACATGCTGCGGCGGTTGCAAACGGCGATGACGGAGGTGAAGAATCGTCGCGGCGCCAAACCCTCGCCCGCCGTTGCCGCGGATGGAGAGATCGTTCCGGCGAATGCCGGTGGTCGCGAGGCGATGGGGCTGCGGGCGCAGTTTCGCTGCATCGCCGAGCTGATGTCGCAGCGCTCGCTCTTTCTCGGGGACGTCGACAAGACCGTTCGCCGCGTCAACGAGGCGGCCGCCTCGACACTCGACGTCGAGCGGGTCAGCGTATGGGCGCTCGACGCGGGGCGCACCAAGATCACCTGTCTCGATCTTTTCGAGCGCACGGCGGCCAAGCATGCCTCGGGTGTCGAGCTCTTTCGCAAGGATTTCGAAGCGTATTTTGCCGCGCTGGAGAGCGAGCGAACCATCGCCGCCGGTGACGCCCATCAGGATCCGCGCACCTCGTGCTTTTCCGCATCGTATTTGAAGCCGCTCGGCATCGGAGCGCTGCTCGATGTTCCCATTTGGGTGCAGGGAACCATGGCTGGCGTCCTATGCCACGAGCACGTAGGTCCCTCGCGCAAGTGGAACAGCGACGAAGAAGCGTTCGCCTATCTCCTATCCACGATCATCGCGCTCAGCATGGAACGGCGTTAGCTTCGGCCGCGCGGCGGCTCGGGCTCGGAAAGCTGCTCGAGCATGGCCTCGAAATCGGGCGGCAGAGGAGCCTCGAACTTCATCGGCGCTCCGCGCACTGGGTGAACGAAGCCGAGCTCGGCGGCGTGGAGCATGGGACGCGGCGCGGGCAAAAGCGTACCGGCGTAGCCGCGAATGTAAACGCGCTCGCCGACGATGGGGTGTCCGGCTTCGGCGAGGTGGATGCGGATCTGGTGCGTGCGACCCGTCTCCAGTCGGCACGCGACCAGCGTCGCGCCAGCGATGGTGCGTATCGGCTCGACGTGAGTGACGGAAAGCTGGCCCTCGTTGCGAAACCGCGAGGCGCCGCGTAGCCCGTCCCCTCGATTTTTGGCGATGTGGGAACGAAACGTAGCTTGGTGGACGTTGCCGTGGGCGAGCGCGAAGTAACGGCGGTGCACGGTGTGCGCGCGCAGTTGCGCCGCGAGCGCCTTTTTGGCGCCGAATGTGCGCGCGAAAACGATGAGCCCACTCGTCTCCTTATCGAGCCGCTGGACGACGCCGAGCGACGAGGGCGGACCTTTGCTGTGCGCTCTCGGTAGGATCGCGGCGACGAGTTGATCGAGCGTGCCACGCTCGCCAGGTTCGTAAGGTACGGTGCTGATCCCCGCCGGTTTGTCGACGACCACGACATGCGGGTCGACGTACACGAGCCGCGAGCGATCGAGGGATGCGCTGTGGACGGGGCGGCGCGCACTGGGATCGACTTCGATGACGTCCCCCGCGCGGAGGCGTCGCTCGCCATCGACGACGACCGTGCCCGCTATTTTCACTTTCCCGCGCGCGATGAGCTTGCGCGCGTCGCCCCACGACAACTCGCCGAGCGTCCTCAGTGTGCCGTCGAGCGGACGTCCGGCCAGCGAAGACGGCACGATGAAACGGCGCTGCGCATCGGCCGCCGAACGAGAGCCCTTGCTGTCGCTCATGCGGACTACAGGCGCGCCGCGCGAATCCGCTTGCATGCTTCGGCGAGGACGTCGTCTTCCTTGGCAAAGCAGAAACGCAGAAAGCGCTGACCGACGTCGCCTTGAAAGAAAGCGGTGCCCGCGATGGAGGCGACTTTGCTGCGCTCGAGAAACGCGATCGAGGCGGCGCGAGCGTCCTGAAAGCTGGAACGCGAGATGTCGGCGAGCACGTAGTATGCGCCTTCCGGGACCACCGGCGCGAGCTGCGCGGCTTGCAGCGCTTCGCAGATCATGTCGCGTTTACGCTGGTAGCTCGCGCGCAGCTCTTCGAAGTAGGATTTGGGCGCGGCAAAACCGGCGGCGGCTCCCAGCTGCAGGGGCGTCGGCGCGCACACGTAATAGATGTCGCTCACGAGCGCGATAGGGCGCGCGAGCTCGGCTTTGGCGATGGCGTAGCCGAGGCGCCAGCCGGTGATGCTGAACGTCTTGGAAAGGCCCATGATGGTGACCGTTCGATCGGCGAGGTTGCCCACCGTCGCCGGCGGCACATGGGTGCGGCCGTCGTATCGGAAGTATTCGTAGATCTCGTCGGTGATCACCAAGAGGTCGTGCTCTTCGGCCACGCGGGCGACGATCTCGAGCTCGGCCTTGGTGAACATCTTGCCGCTGGGGTTGCCGGGTGTGCAGACGACCATGGCGCGGGTGTTCGGTCGAATGGCGGCGCGCAGCCGCGCCTCGTCGAGCGCAAACCCCGGCAGATCGAGGGTCACGAACTGAGGTTCGAGTCCGGCGAGAAGCGCGGTATTGAGGTGGTACCCGTAGTACGGCTCGAAGAGCAGAATGCCGTCGCCCGGGTCGAGCAAGGCCATCACGGTCGCCGTGAACGCGCCGCTCGCGCCAACGGTGACGGCGATTTCGGAATCCGCGTCGCGCCGAATGCCGTACTCGCGTTCGAGCTTCTGGGACACGGCGCGGCGCAGCTCTATGACTCCCTCGGGGAATGAATAGGTGCTGCGGTTCTCGCGAATGGCCGCGATGGCGCCTTCACGGACGAGCGGCTGCGTCGGCAGATCGCAGATGCCTTGCCCCAGGTTGATGCCGCCGACCCGCTCGCACTCGCGGGTCATGCGGCGAATTTCCGATTGAACGAGGTTCTCTACGCGACGAGCGGGGCGGGGGGGCACGGTTTGGCGAGTCTTGCGCGGCGGGAGCGCGAACGCAACCAGCGCAGAGGCGGTAATTGCGGCGGAACCGCTGCAATCTTCTCAAAAGCAAAAGGGCCCCGACATCGTCGGGGCCCTCTGCTCTACTGCTGACGCGTTCTTCTACTTGGCTTCGGCGAGCGCCCGATCGATCAACTTCTTGAACTTCGGGAACGGCTGCGCGCCGCTCAAGAAGTAGCCGTTGATGACGAAGGCGGGCGTGCCGGAGATTCCGGCATCGTCGGCGACCTTCGAATCCGCGTCGACTTGCGCTTTGTGCGCGTTGTTGTCGAGCGCGGACTTGAACTTCGTCATGTCGAGGCCCAGTTGCTCCGCGTATTTCTCGAGGGCGGGGCGCTTGAGGCCTTCCGGCGTGCTCTGGTTCTGAAAGAGCACGGCGTGCATCTTCCAGAAACCGTCCGAGCCCTTTTGCTTGAAGGCTTCGATGGTGGCTTCCGAGGCGAGCGGTGCATCGGGGTGCATCGGGAGCGGCTTGTGCCGCCACACGAACTTCACCTTGTCGCCGTAGGCCTCCGTGATCTGCTTGACGGTCGGCTCGACGCGGCTGCAGAACGGACACTGGAAATCGCTGAACTCCTGGATGACGACCTTGGCGTTGGCGCCGCCCTTGTAAGGGTTGGCGCTCGTCGGCGCAGCGACGGTCTTCTTTTCCGGGGGCGGCGGCTCTTTGCCGCTCTTCATGATCTCCTCGTAGAGCTTCGCGGGGGCGACGCCCTTGGCCAAAATCGCCTGCGCGTTCTTGAGCTCTTCATCGATGACCGATTTGAACTTCTCGTACGGTTGTGCGCCGACGAGACGGCGGCCATTGATGAAGAAGTGCGGCGTGCCGCTCGCGTTGACGTTGTCGGCAAGATCGACGTCGGCGTCGATGACGTCCTTGTATTTGTGGCTGCTGATGGCCTTCTTGGCCTTGTCCACGTCGAGGCCGATGTCCTTGGCTACGCCTTCGAGGTCTGCGTCTTCGAGCTTCGGCTGAATCTCGAACAGCTTGTCGTGGGCCGCCCAAAATCCTTTGGCGCCCTTCTCCTTGTAGGCGAAAACCGCGAGCTGAGCCGCAGGCTCGGCGCGGGGATGGAACGGGAGCGGCTCATGCTTCCAAACGATGCGCACCTTGTCCCCGTATTCGTCCTTGACCTTCTTCAGCGTGTCTTCGACTTTTTTGCAGAAGGGGCATTGGAATTCCGAAAACTTGATGATGGTGACGAGCGCGTGATCGGAGCCGAGCTGCGGTGAGTCACCGACCGGCACCTTCCACACTGTCTTGTCTTCTTCTTCCTTCTCCTCTTTGCGCGCTTGCTCCTGGGGTGCGGGAGTGGCCGCCTTGTTTTGCTTCGACATCTCAACGTAGACCTTGTCCGGCTTGGTCCCGCTGGCGAGGGCCGCTTGCGCCTTGCTGAGCTGAGCGTCGATCACCTCTTTGAATTTGTCGAACGGCTGCGCGCCCGAGAGCGCGACGCCGTTGATGAGGAAGTGCGGAGTGCCGTTGACACCGGCCGCCTTGCCCTGCGCGAGGTCCTTGTCGACCTTGTCCGCCCAGGTATGCGCGTCGAGGCCCTGCTTGTATTTGGCCTCGTCCTTGACGCCCGCTTCCTTGGCCCACTTCACGTAGTTTTCGGTGGTGAGCGCCGACTGATTCTTGAAGGCGGCGGCGTGAAACTTCCAGAATGCATCGCTGCCCGCCATGACGAAGACGCCCTGGGCCGCTTCGGATGCCGGCTTGGCGTTCTGGTGGAAGGGGAGCGGATTGCTCTTCCAGATGACGCGTACCTTGTCCTTGCCGTACGTCGTCTTCACCTGATCCATCGTCGCTTCGACCTTGGAGCAGAACGGGCATTGAAAGTCGCTGTAAACGACGATCGTGACCGGCGCTCCGCGGTTGCCCCAGACCGGATCTTTGCTGTCGACCGGAACCGGTGAATCGTTGTCGGACCATGTTGCTCCGCCGCTGGCGGAGTCGGCCGTGAGATCGAAGCCCTTGCGGCTGTGATCGACGCCGTACATGAGCGCCATCCCCGCTAAAAAGCAGAGGATGAAGCCGACGACGGCTGTTCCCTTGTTCATCATGTTCGTAACCTCTTGGTTTTTCCTGTTGCAGATACTGCGTTGATCGCGCGGGCATCGCTCGAGCACATCTTGGCGAGCGAGCCTGCGCTGGTATTCGGATGCTGTGATGTGACGGCCACGGTCGGCCGTCCGTCGCGCCTAACCGCGCGGTGGGCGAAACACGCCTGGCGTGAACCCCGGTTTTCCGGGCCCCGAAGCCTCGGGCGCAACCACGGTTCGACGGCTCGTCGGAGGCGGGATTCCCGCTTCGATCGGGCGCACCCACGCCTCGCTCGCGACCGAAACGAAGCTGACGACCGGGCTCGCCGGCGCGTGGGGATCGATGGGCGCCACGGTGACGGGCGCCGGGACGACGGGAGATGCGTCGCAGGGGAAACCCACCTCGAGCTTCACGTCGCGAATGGGGAGCACCGGCGGCGGCGCGATACGCGATGTCGCCGTCTCATCGCACATCGGCGCGGATGCGCGGGCGGTACGAGCGCCGAAAAAGAAGATCGCGAGGCAAAAGCCCCAAACGAAGCTCCGGATCGTGAGGCGAGGGCTCATGGTCAAAAGCAGCGGGGCGGAGCCTAGCACTAGTTGGCCCGTTTTCTCCCTGCCCGATCGATCTCCCTGTTACTTGGCCCACTTGGGACCACCCGGGCACCATGCCCAGCATGGCCTCGGAAGCGTCCGTCGTTTGGAACAAGGGAGGGCCAGAGCGTATTCCCCGCCCGTTTGGCCGGCTCTGGCTTTTGCGGCGGCTGGCCCGCGGGGGCATGGGGGAGGTCTATCTCGCCGCGACATCGGGCATCGAGGGAGCCGAGCGCCCGTGCGTCGTCAAGATTATCCGTCGCGACCACGCTGCCGACAAATCGTTCTTGGCCCGTTTTTTCGACGAAGCGCGGGTGCAGGCGCAACTGCAGCACCACGGCGTCGCGCAGGTGCTCGAAGCTTCGACCGACACGACCGGCGAGCCCTACGTCGTCGTCGAATACGTCGAGGGCCGTAGCCTCGGCGAGGTGCGAGCGCGCGCGTCGCACACCGGCGTGAGCATCGAATGGCCGGACGTGGTCGCCATCGGGGTCTCCGTCGCCGAAGCGCTGGCGCACGTGCACGAGCGAACCGATTCCACCGGCAAGCCGCTCGGTATCGTGCATCGTGATCTTTCGCCGCAGAACGTCATGATCGGATACGGCGGCGATCTCAAGCTCATCGACTTCGGCACCGCGCGCGCCGAAAATCGCCGTTGCCACACGATATCGGGGGTGGTGTTTGCGAAGCCGGGGTATGTCGCTCCCGAGGTGGCCTCGGGCAACACCGGCGATTCGCGGGTCGATCTCTACGCGCTCGGCGTCATCCTCTGGGAGCTTCTCGCCGGACGCCGTTTTCTCGAGGGCGAGCCCACCGAGCATATGGCGCTCGTCGCCAAAGACGAACGCCGTCCCCCGCCGGTCGCGAACCAAGCGGGCGCGCCGCCGCGCATGGACGCCGTCATCGCCAAGCTGACGGCGCACAAGATGGAAGATCGCTACGACTCGGGGCGCCAGGTGGCGGCCGATCTGGTGAAGCTTCTCGCCACTTGTGCACCTCTACCGAGCGGCGAACGGGGCGTACGCGCGCGGACCGCGCACATGATGACTCGCCTTTAACCCTCGGAGCCCGCCAAATCCCGAGCGGAGTTCGACTCGCTCGTCAAAGCGGCGCGTTGGGCAGGGAGCGACGACTCGCCCTCGGGTCCGGTAGCGACGAACGATGCGACCGCGAAATCACCGGCGCCAGCAAGCGCGCCCGTGTTGCACACGCCGCGCAGCCCATTGCCGCCGCCGCGTAGCCCATTGCAATCGATCACCGACGGCGATCCCAATGTCCTCATCGGCACGCGCTATCGCATCCTCGGAACCATCGGCAGCGGCGCGATGGGCACGGTTTACGAGGCCCAGCACGTCGATCTCTTGCGGCGGGTCGCGCTCAAGGTGCTGTCCCAAGATCGCGCCATGATCACCGACGTTGCTGCGTTTCGGCGCGAGGCACAGGCGATCGCCTCCGTCGCGCATCCGAACCTAGTGATGATCCACGACTTCGGCGAGTCGGCCGATGGTCGTCCGTATTGCGCGATGGAGCTGCTCGATGGCGAAACGCTCGAGCAGCGATTGATCCACGAGGTGCGACTGCAATGGCGCGAGGCCGTCAACATCGGCATTCTCGCTTGCCGCGGTCTCGCCGCGGCGCACGCGGTGGGGGTGGTGCACTGCGATCTGAAGCCGGCGAACCTCTTCGTGACGAAGGGGGCCGCGGGGGACTCGGCACTCTCGGGCCATCACGTGGGCGAGCTCAAGATCCTCGATTTTGGTATCGCCCGCATGGCTTCCGAGGTGCACAAACCAGTAGATGGCGACGGGGAGGTTGCCATCAACGGTACGCCCGAATACATGGCGCCCGAGCAGGGTCGTTCGGGGGTCATCGACGCCCGTGCCGATGTGTACGCGCTCGGCTGCGTGCTCTACGAGCTCTGCACCGGTCGGCGGCCCTTCGTCGCAGGCTCGGCGGTGGCACTTCTCGAAATGAAGAGCAAAGACGCGCCCGAGCCGATGCGGGTGCGCTCTCGGGCACTCGGTTTGCCGGCTCTGCTCGACCGCGTCGTGCTGAAGGCGCTCGCGCCGAATCCGCGCGATCGTCACGGCAGCGCCGAAGAGCTGCGCCAGGATCTCGAGCAGGTTCTGGCGGCGCCGCGACGACGCCGAGTCGCCTCCAAGTTCGTGGGGTACGTCGGGATTGCCGGCGCGGGGCTCTTCGCGCTCGGGGCGCTCGGCGTGCTGGAGTGGCCGCCGCGGCAGGGCGGTTTCCGCCCGCGCGAAGTTTTGGTCTCGGGCGTCACGCAACGGGCGCTGGGCGTCGCGACCGAGCTGACCGGCCGCGCGATGCGGCTCATTGCGGTCACCGCGGATCGCGCGGCCGAAGCATGGCAGCCAAGTGTTAGCGAAGTCGTCGATCTGGATCTCTCGCCGAGCGCGGTGACGCGCGACGAGAAGGATGGGATGCAAGCGGTGCAAGCCGAGCCCATCGCTGCCGCGACCGAGCATGAAGGTGCAGCGGTGGTGAGCACGCCCTCGCCGACGAGCACCATCGCAAGGATCCGCGGCACGGAGACGGCGCCAAAGCCATCGGATCACGGAACCCATCAGGCAGCCGACGCGATCGCCCTCGTCGCGATCACCGGCAATGCTGCTCACGCGAATGCCGGCCGAGTCGCCCTCGGTGCGGGCTCGGCGGCTCCGATGACAAGCGCCGCGCCCAGGGTGCGCGTCGAGATCGCCGCGTTGCCGAGCACGCTCGCCGGATCGGGGGACCCGGTTGCGACAGGTCTCAGCGCGGGGTCCGACGCGCTCAAAGATGGCTTTTCCAGCCAGGCGCTCCTGATTCACCGCGACTTGGCGCAGCGCAACCCCCGCGACGTGCGGGTGCTACGCGCCTGGGCCGAAAGCGCGGCCGCTGCCCAAGAGTGGAAAGAGGCGGTGCAAGCAGCGGAGACGTGGTCACTCGTCGAAAGCACGGTCGAGCCTCGGCTCTTCTATGCGCGCATGCTGGGGTACGGCGGCAAGCCACGCGCCGCCCGGCGGATGCTCGAGGACATCCTTGAAGCGCACCCCGGATGCGACGAGGCGCGTGCTCTCCTCGCCGACTACCGAGGGGGCGCAAGCGGAGCTTCCAAACCCGCGTCGGCTCGGGCAGAGCAGTCGCAAGTCACAGAAAGTATTGACGAAGTCGTTCATCGCCCCTGAAGGAACCGTTTCCTTCGGGGCTCGGCTTGTCAGGGTGCCCTGCGTCGCGTAGAAGAACGCCGCCCATATGGCTATCGCCGGCACCCCCGCGACGGCGCACGTCGATACGTCGGGCTCGCCGTATGCGGTCATCCTGCGGCTAGCTACGCCGACGGTGCTTGCGATGTTGACGCAAAGCATCGTCAACGAAATCGACATTGTTTTTTTCGCGCATTTGCCGTGCCCGGAGTCTTCGAACGGTCAAGCGGCGCTTTTGCCGTCCTTCATCCTCCTCTGGATGTTCGGCGGCTCACTGTCCGCCATCTCCGTCGGCACCCAGGCCTTTACGGCGCGTCGCTTCGCTGAGAAACGGCCCACCGACGCCGGCGCGGTGCTCGTCAACGCCGTTTGTTTCGCGACCCTCGCGGGTATCGTCTTCACGATCGGCGGCTATGTCGTCGTTCCACTCGTTCTCGGGACGTTGAAGGCGGGGGTCCGCGATGCCGCCGAAGGGTATCTGCGCTGGCGTCTGCTCGGGATCACGTCGATGGCGGTCACATTTGCGTTCAAGGCTTTCTTCGACGGTATCGGCAAAACGTACATCCACCTCGTTGCCGCGGTCGTCATGAACGTGCTCAACGTTGCGCTTTGTTATGCATTGATTTTCGGCAACTTCGGAGCGCCGCGCATGGGGGTATCGGGGGCCGGCCTCGCGGCCGCCATCTCCACGTACGTGGGCCTCTTCATCATGGTCGGCTACGCCCTGCTGCCCGACTACCGCGGATTCCGACTTTTCGATCTTCGGCGTTTCTCGAAGCGAATTACTCGCGACATCCTTCGTCTTTCGGTGCCGAGCGCCGTCGCCACCATCGCCGTGATGACCGGGTTCGGGCTCTTCGTGTGGATCGTAGCCAAGCTCGACGCCATTGCGCCCGCCGGGGTCGCCGAGTCGTCATGCGGACTCACCGAGGCCGTCAACGGCGCGGCAACCACCGATGTGGTGGGCGTCCTCAAACTGACCTTCACGGCGTGTCTCGCCTTCGGTACTTCGACGGCCACGTTGGTCAGTCAATCGCTCGGCGCGCGCGACCCCGATCGCGCCACGAAATTCGGATGGGCCTCGGTGCGCCTCGGTCTCGTCATTTTCGGCGTGGTCGGGCTTCTCGAAGGTGTCATTCTCACCGATGCCATCCTAAGGCTCGTCACCCATAGCGAGCTCGTACGGCAGGCCGCGCTCTTGCCGCTGCGCATCATGGGGATCTGCACGCCGCTCATCGCGGTCGGTATGATCCTCACTCAGGCGCTCTTTGGCGCCGGCAACAGCCGCTTCGTGATGATCGTCGAGCTGATCTTGCACTTCACCTGCCTCGTTCCCCTCGCCTACATCCTCGGGATTGTCCTGGGGGGCGGCTTGGTCGGCATCTGGAGCGCAGCGGTCATCTACGTCATTCTCCTCTCGGCGGCGATGGCCTGGAAATTCGCGAGCGGCGATTGGAAAGGGATCAAACTCTGACGCGCGGGCCGAGCTGGCCCGCCGTTACCTCCTTGACTTGCCGCGCCGCCAAAACCTGACCACGATGGTGGACCCCCACCCCGAACCCCCTCGAGTCGTGCGCCGCACCCACGTCGAAAAGAAGCAGGTCTCAACTATGTCGCGACACCTCCGGATGCTCGTTCCTGCCGCGTGGTTGGTCGCCGCCTGCACCTCCGCCCCACCCTCCTCATCGATGGAGGATGGTGGGATACCCGAAGGGAGCACGCCCCCCCCGCCGCTCGACGTGGTGCAACCCCCACCTCCGGCCGACGTGGTTCATCCCGCAACGTACTTTTGTGATTTGCCAGGTTCAGTGCGGTACGACGCGACCGGGGTCACCTTGGTGCCGGGCGGTCAAGGGGCGACGATTCCGGCCTCGCTCTCGTTCTTGAAGCTGCCGACGAATTTCTGCGTCCACCACTACGGCAAGCTCGGCAACCCGCGGCAGCTCCGTTTTGCCCCCGGTGGCGAGCTATTCGTCGCGTCACCGACGGGGGTCACGACTGGAGGCGGCGCGGGCGGCCTCGCGGCCATTGTCTATCTCCCCGACGACAACCGCGACGGCTATGCCGATTCGATCAGCATCTTTCAGCCTCAGCTGTCGCAGACGCAGGGGCTTCTCTTTACGGCGACCCACTTCTATTTCCAAGATAACACCAAGATCCTCCGCATCCCCTACCAGCCCGGGGACCGGTTTCCCCGCGAGAAGGGCGAGCTCGTCGCCGATATCAATTACCACCAGTCGATGTTGCACTGGCCGAAGCCCCTCGATCAAGCCGACGACGGCACCATCTACGTCGGCAACGGCGGCGATCAGGGCGAGAACTGCGACATGCTGCGCCCGACGAAGGGGGGCATCGTCAAGCTCGACGGCTCCCCCGGTGGTCTGCCCGTCGCCAAGGGATTTCGCAATCCCATCGCGGTGCGCTGCCAGCGCGGCCACAACCGATGCTTCGCGGTCGAGCTGGCCAAGGACTACTCGGCCGACGAGGGTGGGCGCGAGAAGCTCGTCCCCATTCGCGAGGGCGATGACTGGGGATACCCGTGCTGCGCGACCAAGGACGTGCCTCACGTCGAGGTCAAGACGACCGCCGATTGTTCCAAGGTCGTGCCCGAGGACGTCTCTTTTTTGATCGGGGACACGCCGTTCGGCGTCGACTTCGAGCCGGGAAAGTGGCCCTTGCCCTACAAGGGCAACGCGTTCGTTGCGCTGCACGGTACCGCCGGTCCGTGGCTTGGCGCGCGCCTCGTGAGCGCCGCCGTGAATCCCGAAACCGGCGAGCTTCTGCCCTCGACCACCCTCGGCGGCATCGCCGGCGGCATGCGCAATTTCGCGACAGGCTGGGACGACGGCACGTTCATGCACGGGCGCCCTGCAGCGATCACGTTTGCCGAGGACGGCCGTCTCTTTCTAGCGAACGACAACACCGGCGACATCATTTGGATGGCGCCATTCGAGCTCGAGCGCTAGTCAGCGCGGCGCGCTCAGGCGTCGAGCATCCCGAAGGCGGCAATGCCGCGCCGCCGCAGCTCACGGCGGATGGTGGAGGCCATGCTCGGCTTCGCGACGAGACGCGCAATCAGATCGGCGGTAAACCCGTCCAACGTCGACTCACCGCACTCGGCAAGGTTGCCCCCCTCGCCGCGCAGCATGCTTTGCCAAGCGGAGCTCGTGCGGGCAAACCACGCCGTCGCGTGGATGCCGCCTTCCGTCGCTTCGAGAATGTTGCCATCGAGAAGCGAGGCGCGAGCGCTCGCGCTGAGCTCGAGCGGAGCGGGCATTCCGAATTTGAAAAGGGATTCGACGTGCGCCGCCGTTTCGGCCGGCCCGTGGGCACGCGCGACGTCGGCCATGGCGCGCACGAAGGTCTCCACGCGCTCATCACGCGTTTCGACGAGCAGAGGCTGGGGTTCGGCGAGCACGGCCGGTTGCGCAGGTACGTCGGCGGCGATTGCCGGTTCGACGCGATCCTCGCCGCACAGCGCGCTGCCGATCCACAGGGCTCCGCGATCGATGAGCCTGTTTTCGTGCGGGAATTCCGCCGCACCCGGACGCACGACCCAACCTGACTTCATCGCTCGATCTTAACGAGCGACTGCCGGATGACCAAAAAAGCTGTGGGTTTTAGGGGGCGAACGAAGGGCTCAGTGGGTACCGCCGTCGGCTCCCGTGCCCATCATCTGCCGAAACAGGTCGTCGTCGCTCGTTGGGGCAGGTACGGGCGCCCCCTCCGGGCGACCGCTCTGTCCAGGCGCGCCCGTGCCCATCATCTGCCGAAACAGGTCATCCTCGCTGCTCGGCGCTGCGGAGGGTGCGGCACCGGCGCTGGCCGCGCCGCCCACCATCTGGCGAAAGAGCTCGTCGTCGCCGCCTTCGTCGCCGCTCGGCGGCGCCGTATCGGACTCGCTCGGGCTCGGTGCGACGTTGCCCGCTGCGTACGTGTTGCCGTAAAGAGCGATCTCCTCGGCGGTGCAAGGCATGGGGTGTGACGGGTCCTCCTGCACACACTCGAGCTGCCAGGCTTCGCGCGGCGGCGCCGAGCTGCGCTTGGCTTCGGCGCGCGCTGCGGCCATATCGCCGCGCAAGAGTACCGTCGAGATCGACGGCAGGTACATGACGAGCGCGAGCCCGATGGCGACGAGCCCGGCGAAGGGGAGGACCACCCGGTAAAGCGATACCACCGGTCGATTGAAGCGGAAGCTGGAGATGAAGAGATTGAGACCGAGCGGCGGCAGCAAAAAGGCGAGCTCGAGGTTCAAAAGGAACATCACCGCCATGTGGAATGGATTGAGGTGGAACCTCGCCGCGAACGGCAAGACGAGAGGCACGGCGACGAGGATGGCGCTAAAGCCGTCCATCACCATTCCCAAGATCAGCAAAAACACATTGAGCACGATGAGAAACTGCCAGCTCTGCGTCATGCCGAGCCCCACCATGTACTCGAGGATGCGTCCCGGGATCTGCTCTTGCACGACGAAGTTGATGAGCGCGTTGGCCATCGCCAAGATCAGGATCACGGCGCCCGCGAGCCCCATCGACGCCATCGCCACCCGCGGCAGATCTTTTTTGACCGAAAGGTCCTTGTAGATGAAGACCTCGACGATGAAGGTATAGAGCGCGGTGATCGCTGCGCTCTCGTCGAGGGAGGTAAGGCCGGTCATGAGCCCCCCCAAGATGACGACCGGAATGAGGAGCTCCCATTTGATGAGCCACAGCGCCTCGGCCATCGCGCTGAGGCGGGGCGGATCGCGCGGCACCTTGGCCTTGATGCCCACGTACGCCGAATAGGCGTAGAGCAGCACCATGATGAGCAGGCCTGGAATGAACGCTGCCTTGAATGCTCGATTGAAATCGATTCCAGCTACGAGCGCGTAGATGAGAATCGGTAGAGAAGGCGGGAGCAGGAGACCGAGCGATCCGCCGGTCGTCACCAGGCCGAGCGA
Organism: Polyangiaceae bacterium; assembly: GCA_035318505.1. Lineage (GTDB taxonomy): Bacteria > Myxococcota_A > Polyangia > Polyangiales > Polyangiaceae > DASWDH01. Next base: position 13,925 of record DATHEQ010000182.1, read on the forward strand.
GAAGTCGTCGGGGTAGTTTTGCTTGCGCAGGGCGGGGTAAAGCAAGCCGCCGATGGCGACGATGGTGACGCCCGACCCGCCGGTGAGGGTCGTGAAAAACGCGCTGGCGGCGATGGCGACGAGCGCCAGCCCGCCCGGCATCCAGCCGAAGAAAGCGCGCGACGCTTGCACGATGCGATCGGGTGTCTTCGACTCCGCCATCAAATAGCCGACGAACGTGAAGAGCGGGATCGTCACCAAGATGGGCGAGCCGGCGAAGCGCTCGTCGAGCACGGTGGGCGCGATGTAACGCAGGTGCCGGTAAGTGGCGTCTGGATGCGTCAGCCACGCGAGCTCGCTCGCTCCCCCCATCAGCGCGAAGATGGGCGTGCCGAGAACGGCGAGCAGCCCTACGAGCCAAAAGAGAGCGCGCATCTAAGCTCCCGCCTCGGGCGCGGCGCTTTGATCCGCTTTGGGAGCGTTGCCGATGGAGTGCGGATCCGACTCTGCTTCGGCCTCCCCCAAAAGGACGAGGAGCACGCGCACCACGAAGCGGATGCCGATGATGAGAAGCCCGAAAGGAAAGATGAGGTGCAGGTCCCTCGTGAGAAGGCCGCGCGGGTTGTGCCCCGTGGGCCCCACGACGAGCGGAGGGTGGAGCTCGGCGCCGGCGCTTTCGGGCATGGTGACCGCCTCCACCTCTTCTCGGCTGTAGTAAGCGTCCCAGCCGCCATCGGCGAGCCACGTATTCCACTCCGCGCCGCGGAGCCACCCGTCGTAGCGCTCACCCTGGAGCACGTGGCTCGAGGTCATGAGATCGAGGGAGATCTGCCGGCGCAGGAGAAACAGGTGGCGGCCCCCCTCGCGCCAGACGATGGACATCTTTTCTCCGGCGGGGGCATCGGCGGGCGCGCCGAAGCTGCCGATCGCGATGTGATCGAAAAATCCCCACAC
>DATHEQ010000183.1:0-10407 GCA_035318505.1 Polyangiaceae bacterium
AAAGCGCTACTGCAGCTCGAAACGTAGAGCCTCCGTGTGCCAGGGCGGGCCCTTGGTCAACGGCTGCTGCGGGGGATGCTTGCCGGCGAGCGGCTCGACGGAGGAGTCGTCTTGCTGCGATGCACCGTGTCCGGGGAGAACGCAGGAAGGCAGACGGCGATGTACTCCGCGCCGTCTTCGCCGGGGGTGCTGTAGCGCACCCACTCGTCGGGTTCGCACACGACGCCTTGACCGGCGCGTACTTCGAGCGTTCCCCCTTCGAAATCGACCAACAAGACGCCCTTCAGGACGACGGTGTACTCGCGAAAAGTGGGGCGCTGCCCGGGTTCGCTCCAGCCGCAAGGGCTGCGCATGTGCGCGATACTCAGGACTTCCGTGCGCGTGTTGACCCGCCCGACGTATTCGTCGATGATCTTGGGAGGCGTGCCCGCGGCCTCGACGCGAGTGGGAGCAGCGATGAACTTCGGCATGGCCGGCATCTAAACATGACTTGGGCCTGCTTGGCAGAGGCGTCGACGCGATCTACTTCTTCCCCCCCATCGAGATGAGGCAGACTGACCCCAGCACCGCCGCGCCAGCCGTGAGGGCGCGGAGCGGGAGACGTTCACCGGTGACGTCGCGGGTGCTTGCTAGGGCGGCGGTCATGGTGCCAACCTCCACGACCAGCGAGCATTGCTTTTAACGCGGCCTACCTACCTGTCGAGAGACCAGTTGGGATAAATCCGCCGGTCCACGCGGCGCGGCGAGGCGATTGCGGCAGCGAGCGTCAACCGCCGGCAAGCTTGCCGAGCAGGATCGAGATGCCGAATCCCAAGGCAGCCAACGAATCGCCGGCGATGAGCCCACCGCCGATGAGCGAAACGGTGCTCATGTCTTCGGGCAATGCCTCGCCGGTGAGGTCCGCTTCCTTGGCCACCGGTCTTTGCATTTTCCCGACTGTACTCATCAGGGATCCGACCACGCCCCCCGCGCCGAACCACATCGACGTCGCCAGCTCTACGAAGCCGCCGAAGGAAAACGCGTAGGGGCTCGGCAGAAAGATGGCGTCGACGAGAAAGCCGACGCTGAAGCCGACCTTGTCGCGCTGCACGAAGGCTTTGTAGGCGGGCCAAGCGCGGAGCAATTTGCGAATCGCTTCCGTACCCAGGCCGAGACCCACGCCGATCCAGAGCGCGATGTACGTATAAGACTTGGGGTGAGTGAGGTTGCTCAGCGCGCCGACCATTTTGAAAGTCATCGCGGATTGCCAGCCTTGCACGTGCGTCGCGTCGGGCCCGGTTTGATCGAGCCGCAGCACCGGGTACGCGTTCATGAATACCTTGGCAAACACGACGGCCATCACCGCTCCCATGGCGATGCCGGCCACTTGGTAACGAAATTGCGTGGTCCGGTTGGAGCCGAGGCGCCACCCTGTCGAGCGATCTTGCTGCATGTCACAGGCGCAGGTGACGGACGCGAGCACGATGACCGCGGTCGAGAGCCCCATCTGTGCGCTGGCGAGTCCGAGCGTCCCCAAGAGCAGCACGGTGACGACGAACGCCGACGAGATTGGATTTTGGCTGGTGATACCGAGCGAGATCCCGTTCACCATCGTGAAAAGGAAGACGAGCAGCACCGCCACGACGAGGAAGAAAACGTCGGCGTGCATCACGATCGACCCGGTGGCGATGACGCCCGTGGCCCAGAACGCGACCCAGGCCACGAGTCGACCGACGTTGGTGCGCTTCCACTCTTCCTCGGGCAAAGCCGCTTCCTTCTGCACTTGCTTCATGCGCCGTACGGCATCGATGAGGATGAGCGTGACATCGAGCGCCGCGCCACCCATGATCATGCCGAGCGCGAAGATGAAGGTGATCTTACGGACGGGCGCCGTCGGGTGAAGCCATCCGATGCTCACGAAGTACGGTTTGAGCATCCTCCCCATGAGTCCCGCGACGAGGGCGGGGACCGTGATGCGCGCACCGACGATCATTCCCGCGCCAAGGGTCGAAGTGGAGACGCTGATCGCTTCGACCGCGGGAATGGTCAAAGAGGCGATGCCGCCGAGAACCCCAGCCGCCGTGCCGCCGCCGAGCGTCGCCACCGAACGGCGCAGCAGGCGCTTGTCGGTGAGCGCGCGCAAGATGTTGGCAACCGCCAAACCCTCCGGATAGGGTAGTTGCAGGCGATCGACCAGCATCGGCGTGTACAGCATGCCCACCCCGGCGCCGAACATCCCGATGCAGAGAAAGTAGAGAATGAGCTGCCACGCCGGGGGTTCGGGAAGCCCCAACCAAACCATCGCTTGGATCACGACGGCCATGCTGGAAAGCCCAGCCACCGACGCCGCGCAAGTTTGCACGAAATTGGCGCCGTGCTTGCCCTCGGGGCCGTAACCGTACGTCACCGTGCTGCCGAGGATTCCCGCGAGCACCTGGCCGCCCACGAAAAAGCCGATGCTGAAGTTCATGAACGACGAGGTCACACCGCCGAGGGGCCCCAAGACGAGAATGCCGAGGCTGCCCAGCAAAAGGTGGTACTTCCACGTTCCCGGTGCGGGCAACCACCGCCAACGCAGCGAGGTCTCGGCCGTCGAAGGCGGTGCGATGGCGGTCATGGCGCCGGAGGCTTGCACGAGAGCCGCGCTATGTTCAAGACGCGGTGCGTGATTTCCGAGGTCGCGAGCTACCGTTTCACCACGCGTACGCTTCGGGCGCGGCTCCGCCGGGGCCCGGGAAAATAGCGTCGAGTTTGTCGAGGAACGCGGCGTCCAGCTTTTTGTCGAGCACCGTGACGGCGTCGTCGAGCTGCTGCACGGTGCGCGGTCCGACGATGGGCGCCGTTACGACCGGGCGCGTGAGTAGCCAGCCGAGGGCCACGCGCGCAGGTGCCATGCCCACCTCTTTGCAGAGTGCTTCGTAAGCTTCGAGCGCGGGGCGATGCTTGGCGATGGCGCGCTGCGCGTTGTCGCCGGCGCGCCGGCCTTGCTGCGCTTTGGCGAGCGCGCCACCGAGCGCGCCCCCTTTGAGGGGGCTCCATGGAATGAGCCCCAGCCCGTACGATTGGCAGGCGGGGATCACCTCGAGCTCGATCGTGCGATCGATCAAATTGTAGAGCGACTGCTCGCTGACGAGGCCCAGGAAATGGCGTGCCCTGGCGGCTTCGCAAGCCTGCGCGATGTGCCACCCCGCGAAGTTCGAGGAACCGACGTAGATCACCTTGCCTTGCTGCACCAGCATGCTCATCGCTTGCCAGATCTCATCCCAGGGCGTGTCGCGATCGATGTGGTGCATTTGATAGAGATCGATGTGGTCGGTCTGGAGACGCTTGAGCGACGCTTCGCAGGCGCGCACGATGTGGAGCGCCGAGAGCCGCGACTCGTTGGGCCAGTCGCCCATGGGGCCGTAGACCTTCGTCGCCAGCACGGTCTTGTCGCGCCGCGCGCCCCCCGACGCGAACCAACGCCCCACGATCTGCTCGGTCCAACCTTCGCCGCGCTTCCAACCGTAAACGTCGGCGGTATCGAAGAAATTGAGGCCGAGCTCGTGAGCGCGATCCATGATGCGGTGGGAATCGGCCTCGGGGGTTTCGGGCCCGAAGTTCATGGTACCGAGGCACAGCCGACTGACTTTTAGCCCGGTGCGCCCGAGTCGTACGTATTCCATGCGCGGACTCTAGCGCGATTGGCGAGGCAAAGGATGGGCGAGAGCCAAAGTTGGATGGTGATGACGTCGCGTCGGCCTCGCGCCCCTTCACTTTGTCGCGCGAAGCCCTAGGCTTCGCGCGTGACGAACGAACCCCACAGCAAGCCCCACGTCGTCATCGTGGGTGGAGGATTCGCCGGCCTCAAGGCGGCGCGCATCCTGGGCCGCGCGGGTTTACGCGTGACGCTGATCGACCGCCGCAACCATCACGTTTTTCAGCCGCTGCTCTATCAAGTGGCGACCGCGGTGCTCAATCCAAGCGACATTGCGGCGCCGATCCGACGCATCGTGCGAGGCGAGAACATCACCGTGCTGCTCGGCGAAGTGACGGCGGTCGATCTCGCACAAAAGAAAGTACGGCTCGGCGGCGACGCGATCCCCTACGACTACGTCATCGTTGCGACCGGCTCCACACACTCCTACTTCGGCCATGACGATTGGAAACGACATGCCCCAGGGCTAAAGAGCATCGAGGATGCGCTCGAGATCCGAAGGCGCATCCTTTTCGCGTACGAGGCGGCGGAGCGGGAACCCGATTCCGAACGGCGCAAAGAGTGGCTCACCTTCGTTGTCGTCGGGGGCGGGCCCACGGGCGTCGAGCTTGCCGGCGCGCTGGCGGAGATCTCGCGCCTGTCGCTCGCGCACGACTATCACAACTTCGATCCGCGGCAGGCCAAGGTCATCCTCGTCGAGGGCCTTCCGCGGCTTCTGACCGCATACCCCGAAAAGCTGTCCGAGAAGGCCAAGCGATCGCTCGAACGCCTTGGTGTCGAAGTCAAAACCAGCACGATGGTGACGCAAGTCGAGGAGAGCGGCGTCCGCGCGGGTCAAGAATGGATCGGCAGCCGCACGGTGCTCTGGGGGGCGGGCGTTGCCGCTTCACCGTTGGCGCGATCGCTCGGCGTTCCTTTGGATCGTGCAGGGCGGGTTCCCGTCACGCCCGAGCTCAGCGTCCCCGGTCATCCGGAAGCCTACGTGGTGGGAGATCTGGCGACGCTGGTGCAAGATGGGGCAGTCATTCCGGGCGTCGCGCCGGCCGCGATGCAGCAAGGGACACATGCCGGCAAGAACGTCGTCCGCGCCGCGCGAGGGCTGGCACCGACGCCTTTCCGCTATTGGGACCGCGGATCGTTTGCCGTCATTGGCCGAGGCGCAGCGGTGGGCGACGCGTTGTCTCTCAAAATGAGCGGCGTTCTCGCGTGGATCGCATGGCTGACGATCCACATTTTCTTTCTCATCGGGTTTCGCAATCGCGTCGCCGTGTTGTTCAATTGGGCCTATTCATTCTTCACGCTGCGTCGCAATGCTCAGCTCATCACGGGAGAGGACGTCGCGAAGCTTCCGCTTTTAAGTAAGGTGCCGTCGGCGCGTGTGATCGCGGCGCCGCCATCGCCAGACCTGGACGGCGAGGTAAACAAAGACCGGACATCTGTGCCGCCGGTGTGAATTTCTAAAGTTCTCGGCCAATCAACCGCATTCTCGAGCGTGAAACGCGCGAGCCCGCCCGGACTGAGTTTGCCGGGAATGCTGACGCGATTGTGGCCGGGGTATCCGTGAAAGACGACAACTGGACATTCTGGCGACGATTGCTGTCCACGGCAGCGACGGAGCTTTTTGCCCATTATGGCGTCGACCTGAAAGATGAATCGCACTGGACGCCGGTCTTGGGGTCGGGCGATCTCGTGGCGGCTTCCGTGTATTTTGGGGGCGATCAAATCCGCGGCGGTCTCACGGTGTGCGCGCCGCGTTCGCTCTTGAGCCGCGCCACGCCCACGCCTACGCAGACCTCTCTTTCCGACTTCGCGCGCGAGATTGCCAATCAGATTTTGGGTGGATTGCAGTTTGCCCTGAACGATTACGACGTGGATTTTTCTTACCAATTCAGCGACCCCAAGCCGCTGCCCTCGGCTGCCGCCGATCTGGCCATCGACGCCCGCACGCTGGTGTTGCGCTCTTTGGGTGGAGAAGTGGCTCTCATCTTCGTGGTGGCGTCGAGTATCGACCTCGGGCCCCAAAGCATACCCGCGCCGCCGCGACCGTCGCTCGCGCGCGGCTCGCTCATTATGTTGTAGTCGGAGGACGAGGAGTCTCGATGCTCAAGAAAAAGAAGATCCTCGTCATCGACGATTCCGAGACGATTCGCATTCATCTCGGCCAAACGTTACGCGACGCGGGTTATGAAGTTCTCGAAGCGGCCGACGGCCTGATGGGTGCGTTCGCCATTCGCGAACGCGCAGGCGATATCTCGCTCGTCATCTGCGACGTCAACATGCCGCGCCTCGACGGCGTCGAGATGCTCGAAATCCTACACGGCCAATATCCGAAGCTCCCCGTGCTCATGCTCACCAGCGAATCGCGTATCGACAAGGTCGAACGAGCCAAGCGAGCCGGTGCCAAAGCGTGGATCATCAAACCGTTCAAGCCCGAGCTTCTGGTGCAGGCCGTCGCCAAGCTGACCGCTTAGCCCCGCACGAGCCACGGCCCGCGCCGCAGTGCCGCCATCAATGCGCGCAGATCTTCATGTGTCGATTGACGAGATCCTTGCGCTCCTGCTGATGCTTCTTCCAAACGCCCGGCGCTTGGTACTGCTTGTACCCGTCGAGCTCGCGCAGCACCTTTTGCTCGTGATCGCGCACCGCCGTCGCGAAGGCGGGGCTTGTCCCCTCGGCGCCGGAACAGGGAGCGCCGCGCTCGAGCGCGGCCGGGACGCACCAGTCGAGGAAATCGAGGACCTGCGCACGGCTACGGAGAAACGCTCGCTCTCCCCACAAGAAAAGTCCGCGCATGACGACGGGATCGAAGGTGTACCCGGAGGCGAACAGCTGCGCCGGCGCGATGTCCTCCGGCACCGACACCGACATGAGCCGCGGCTCCATCGTGGGTGCCGCGGCGCCCGGGGCGCCGCGCGTGCAGAGGGCCGTCATTCCCAGAAGTCCCCCGACTTCGCACGCGTGAGCCTCGCGGCGATGTTGCTCGAGACCGGCGTAGCTCGTCTCCCACCCGATCATGCGAGTGACGATGGTCGTCAGTGTCCCCAAGATGACGGGCGCAAATCCTTCGGCGCTCGCCGTGGGGCTGCTCGTCGCACGGTACATGTTGAGCGCGAGCACCTTGCCTCGCGTCGCCCCCACCGATCGCGCAGCAGGATTCACGCTCTGCAGCCCGCCGTCGAACCAGATACCGCCCTCGCCGCCCGGCCCGGTCAGTCCCGAGTAGATACGATCGCGTGAGGGAGCCAGGACCGGCTCCGACACGGAGGCGAGAATGGCTTCGCGCTCGCAGACGTCCGCATTCATGCCCGGCAGCCGGCACGCGCGTTCATCGACGGCGCCGAGCACGCCTTGACCGAGATCGGCCGCAGTGGAAGTCCGGCGGAACGCATTGTCGCGCGTCAGTGCGCCAAAGGTGCGAAAGAACGGCACCAGCGTGTTCTCATCGAGCGGATCGAATCTGAGAAGGCTCTTGCTGGCGGGCTTCAGAAGGTCGAGCGCCGACCCCGGTTGCGCGCAAAGCAGGTCCCACTCGTTGGCGACGAAATCGTGCTCGAGTTTTGCGAGGGCGCACTCCTGCAGCGGGCGGTCGCTCCGTGGCGCCTTGGCGCTCCCTTCGCGGATACATGCCGCGAGCGCCGGCCCGAGCTCGGGCGGCGGCTTCGCATCGGTGAAATAGAGATCGAGCGGCAAGCTGATGAGCGAGCCCACGCTGCTGCCCGACGCGCTGCCGAAACGCTCTCCGTCGAGCACCGTGCATTGCGCCGGGCTCGCGTAGCCACGCGCCGTTTCGCGCATCCAGAGCAGCGCGTACAAATAGCCCGCCGCGAATGCTCCATTGGCGGCACCGCCGCTCAAAGAGAGCGCCGGCCAATTCGGATCTTGCACCGGCACGGGATCGGCCAAGAGCAAGCGCGACGCGTGCGCGAGGGCACCGTGAAACGCCGCGAGCAGTGGCGGCGGAGGCGGCGTGTGGATGACATCAGGGCCGAGGGCCGCAATCTGATAGCTCACGATGGCGACAGCGGCATCGTCGAGCGAGAGCGTGAGCGCGAGTCGATCGGCTTCGTTGCTCGGAGGAGAGCTGCAACCGAGGTGCAGCTCGAACGACGCGCTGCCGGCCCCCTTCCGCGGCGTGAACCAAGGAAGGCGCGAGAAGCAGTCGGGCCGCGTACCTCCCCCGGCCATGCAATCGCCATAGCTGTACATGGCCTCGAGCGTCGCCGCCTTGGCCGCCAAATCGGCGAGACAAGCGCCAGCTTCGCGCGGACGTTCATAGGCGACGATCAACGTCGAAAGGAGGGCCGAGTCCACGGTGAGCGCGAGGTTGCGCGGAGCGCTCGCCGGCGGATCGCTGGGATAAGAAATATCGGCGAACGTTGCCCGAATGCTGGGGATGCAGGAAGTAGCTGCCATCGCAGCCGCAAACATCAAGAACCGGCGAGTTTGGTCGATCACGCGATCGGCGACCGTAACCTGGCTCGCGAGGGCCGTCTATCGACGTTGCGCGCTCGCGCTAGAAGGAGAGCCCTACTCCGAGGAGACCGACCCAAGCGACGCCGTTGCGACTCGGGTCCGGCGCAGATGTCTGGCCCGATTGGATCTGCTTCTCGTAGGTGTCGTTGGTGTACCCCGTCGTCGGCCGCCAGTTGAATTCAGCTGTCACGGCGAGCGGCGCTGCCGGCGTCCAGATGAGACCACCGCCGACCAGGAACTCGGCGAAATTGGCGGTGGCGCTCGGTAAGCTTCGCGAGCCACAGACGCCGTCGACGCAGATCTGGACCCTCTGATCGGGAAAATCGCCATGGGCCCAGCCCGCACCCGCTACGCCAAAGGGCTGCACCGGCCCCGGCAAGGGGATCTTCAATTTGATGCGTGCACCGATGGTGCGAAACGCGATGCTGGAAGCGCCGTCGAGATCCGGCGTCGAGCTGGAAAAGGCGATGTAGGGTCCCATCATCAACATGGGAAAGAAAGCGAGGTCGCCGTTCAGTTGCCACGTGAAGCCGGTCTTGTAATCGGTTTCGGCGAGACTCCTCTTCACGAAACCTCCCGAGATGCCAAGGTCGATGGCCGAAGCGTCGGCGCGCGAAGCCACGAGCATGCTCGCCGCTACCGTGAGACTGGCCCCCCAGCGCAACAATGTCGTCTGTCGTTTCATGTCAGAAGGTCCATTCTGGTCGCAATCTAGAATCGCGGCCAAGTTCAGAAGGCGCAAGCTTCGCACCGAAGTTCGGGGGCTCAAAGTCCGACGCAAGGCGGACGCGTTTTCGTTGTGCCGTAACGTCGAACCGTTGCTACGTCGCGCTCACACAACGCGTTGCGACGGGACAAGCGTTCGACGTTTCGTTGGACGTTCGATTTGCGAAAGGCACGCTGGGGCTAACGGTCACCTCGCGCTTGGCTGCTGGCGACGCACGTTCTCCCTAACGTCTGGAGGTGTGTCGTGAAACAAATCAAGGCAAAAGCGTTGTGGGTACGAACGCTGTGCGGGCTCGCTTTGGGGTGCATGGCACTCGCCGGTAGCGCTTGCGGAGGGGATGACGCGCCGCCAACGGGCGGCGATTCGGGCGGCACGTGCGGCGGTCTCGTGGGCACACTGTGCCCTGCCGGCACTTTCTGCGATTACGAGGCCGGCAGCTGCGGACATGGCGACGTGCTCGGCACGTGCCAAGCGTTTCCGACCGCGTGCACCAAGGAGTGCACGATGGTGTGCGGCTGTGATGGCCAGGCGTACTGCAATGCCTGCGTGGCGCACCTCGCCGGAGTCGACGATTCGGCGGAGAGTACGTGCGAAGGCACGCCGCCCACCGCGAATTGACGGGATCGCCCCGCGAGCCATTTACATGGCGAGTCGCGGCACCACATGAGCTTCGAGCAGGGCGCGCGCTTCGTCGGTGAAGTCGATCGATTTTCGCGTGGTCAGGTCGAGTGAAACGGCCACCGCCTCGCTGGTCGAGACGCACCGAGAGCTCTCCACGTCGAAGATCCAATGACAGAAATGGATGGTTTTTCTGCCGATTGCCTTGAGCCCGACGCGCATTTCGATGAGATCGCCGAGACGGGGGCGGCCGTGGTAGGCGAAACGGTACTCGAGCGCCGCGCCTCCCACGCCGAGCGCAGAACCTCGGCTGCCGCGCAGCGAACGAAAGAAATGCGGCACGCCGTCGGACACGCGCGCCAGATACGCCGCTTCCAGCATGAACCCCTCGTCATCGCAGTCCGCCTGCGTGATGGGCCCGAGGTAAGCGCCGACCAACCGCCGCCCCTCTTCGTACGACGGCGGCGGCGAACGCGGCGGATCCGCGGAGATGCCGCGCGTGGCGCCATGTTCGGGCAGCGCGGTGGCAAGCTTCTCCGCTCGCGTCAACGCGTCCTTCGGCCACGGCACCCGCCGAAATGTCGACGCCTCGACGAGCACGGCATCGGTGACGATGGTGGCGACGAGAACGTCGTCGCCGACGAGACTCATTTCCTCATACGTGCGTAGGCTTTGTTCGCCAGCTTCGATGACGCCCGCGCGCACGCGAAAAGCGGCCCCGGGCCGCATCTCGCGATGAAAGCGCAGATGTTGGCCCACGGCGCGCAGCGCAAGCCCCTCTCGGTCGAGCCGGCTCGGGCCGAAACCGACCTCGAGCGCGAGCCGCGCGAGCCCATCGGCGGCGCGGGCCGAGTAGTGGCGCACATTCATGTGCCCCATGTTGTCGCACTCCCACGTGTTCACCGACGACCGC
>DATHEQ010000184.1:0-11563 GCA_035318505.1 Polyangiaceae bacterium
GACGAGGGGGCAAGTGAACGCCTTTGACACGAAGAGGTCGCGCACCGCGACGTCGGTGCTGTCACTTCCTCGCATGCCGAGCGCGTGCCACGTGTCGAGCACCTCGACGCCCTTCGCCGGCATCATGGCGATGACGAGCTCGGGCATCCCGTGCGCCATACGCGGCTTTTCACCATCCATGACGAGACCGGTAAGACAGATCCATCGTGAGGCGTGCGCAAAGCTCGCGAGGGCGCGCTGGCCCGTCAAGCGGTAGCCGCCATCGACCTCGCGCGCCTCGACGGGCGGCTGAAACGCCGTACCCATGAACCAGTCATTGGGGTCGCGGAAAAGCGCCTCCACAGTTTCGGCAGGAAAGCGCGCCCCGATGAACGCGCCGCCGTTGGAAACCATGAGCAGCCAACCGGCAACGCTGTCGAAGCTCGCGATCTCCTCGACGACTCGGAGCATCGTCACCGGATCGGTCTCGAGGCCGCCCAGAGACTCGGGTAGGAGCATCTTGGTAATGCCGGAGCGGTTCATCGCGTCGATGACCGGCTTCGCTAACCGCCGTTCTCGTTCTGCCTCGGCGGCATGCTCGCGGATGAGAGGTCCGAGCTCACGAGCCTTGGCTACCAGCGTTTCATCGATCGCGTACGTCATGGGGCTTCCTCCATTGTCTCGGTACGAAAACAGTTCGTGTCGTTCTACGTTGGCGACGCTCACACGTTTCGCCGTGCGAACGCCCTGGCGACGTCAGCGACCGACGGCGCGCCGAAGCCCCCGTCGAGCGCGAAACGCGTCGCGGCTTCCATGCTCTCCGCTTCGATGGCAGCAAACCGACGCTCCTTTTCTGCTTCCGAAAGCGGGTTCAAGTCGAAGTTGGCGGCCATGACGTTCATCCGCACGGGCAATTCGCGAAATCGATCGGTCAGGGAGACCGTCTCGATGTGAACGTCCGTGAAGCCGGCCGCGGTGAGCGCCTGACCGAGCGTCGCGCCGTCGAGCGACCATCGTGCATCATTCGACTGGCCGAGACGTCGCTCGGCGATCTGACCGAGCACATCGAAGAATTGCTGTTCCGACTTGGTCGCCAGATGCTCGCAAGAAGTTGCCCCCCTAGGCCTTCCACGGCAAGCAGTGCGCGCTCGTACCAGCGATCACAGAAATCCCAATCACCCGTCCACGGGCTTTGACGTCACGCACCATTTCGTCGACGAAAAGGGGGTTGCCATGCGTGATTGCGTAGACCGTGGCGGCAAGCTTGGCGTCGGCGCCTTCGATCGCGTCGCCGAGAAGCGTGCCCACTTCCGCTTCGGAAAGCGCCGAGAGCCGAAGCTCCCTACCCGATCGTCCCACCCGCAGAAGCGCCTCGCCCGCCTCCGGCCGTAAATGGGCCTCGCGATCGCGAAATGTTCCCACGACGACGATCGGTAGCGCCCGCAGCTGATTGGCGAGGAATTCGAGCAGCAGGAGCGTCGGCTGATCCGCCGCATGCAGATCTTCGAGCACGATCAAAAGAGGCTGGCGCGCGGCCTCGCGGCCTAATGCGCTCGCGACTTCGCGAAACAGGGCGAATCTCGCCTCGGCAGGATCCATCGACGCCATCGTGGCAGCTTCGGGAAACGCGACGCCGCATCCCTCGAGCCCCTCGCGCCATGGCCAGAACGGTGGTGCGCCACCCGCTTCCCAGCACCTACCCCAGGAGACGCGAGCGCCTTTCGCGCGTGCGATGCTCGTCACTTCCGAGGCGAGCCGCGTCTTTCCGATTCCTGGTTCCCCGGTAAATAGGTAGAGAGCGCCTCCGGTCGCGATCCGCGACAGTGCAGCCCCCAGCTCCGCAAGCTCTGCATCTCGTCCGACGAGCACGACACAAGTTAGACCTGAGGACGATCCAACGACTAGCGATTCGTGAGGGTTCCCCCCGATTGCGCGCGACGCGCCTCAGTATCGAAGACCCGCCGTCCACGGCTTCGGCGATGGCTGATCGTCGCTCGCCGTCCATTCCTGTGCGAGCAACGAGGTCGCGCGCCCTGTGCTCACGCCTCCTGAATGCGAAGGATGTCCCAGCGATGCGATCCGGGCACGATGAGAGGCCCAATTTCCCGCTGAAACTCGGCCATTCTCGGATCGCCGAGCTTCGCCCAGGTGGCTTCGAGCGCGGCCAAACTCGCGAATCGATGATTCAGCTCGACGCGTGACTCGGGTACGCCGATCGATCCGATCAGCACTTCCGGTTTCGGGAAACCGAGGTCCCGCTCCATGGATTCCCACTTCTTCATGACCTTGAGAAGGTCCGCCTTCTTTCCAAAGTGAACGTCGAACGAGAAACGCGCAATCATCGCCATGGGAGTTCTCCTTGAGGTTGCGTTTGCGTTTGGTGCGCCGCCGTACTTTGCGTACTCAGCCGTCAGTTTACCCCGACATTGGTTTTACTACGCATTCATTGACGCCCCGGTTTCGCTCTTTCCGCACGTCCTCGCGCCGTGTCGCTCAGCTACGATCGTCCGAGCGGCGTGAGCTCGCTGGTGCGCATGCTCCTCATGGGTGAGCTCGTTCTTCGCGGATGCGGCCCGGAATCTGCCTGTATCGATCGCAGAATTGGAGGTGACGATATGGCGAGTGAAAATGAAACAGTCCGTGGCGGCTCTCTCTCGGCGGGAGGTGACGTTCTTTCGTACCCGCCCGCAAAGATGAGCTGGGGCGCCATCTTTGGCGGCGCCGTCGCGGCGCTCGGCGTCTGGATGATGCTGTACGCGCTCGGTCTTGCGCTCGGGCTCTCGTCGCTCGATCCACATGATCCGAGTACGCTCAAATCTTCCGGCGCTTTCACCGGAATCTGGGGGCTCATCACGCCGCTCGCCGCCCTCTTCGTCGGAGGCATGGTTGCGGGGCGTGGGGCCGGCATCGTGACGAAAATGGGCGGCGCAATCCACGGCTTGGTGGTGTGGGGGCTGACGACGGTTGCGGGCGTTTGGCTTCTCGTCAACATCGTCACCGCCATGGTCGGCGGCGTCGCCGCAGTGGGCAAGACCGCCGTACAGGCAGGCACCGGCGTGGCGATGGGTGCAGCTCAAAATAGCGATCAGGTCGGGAGAGTGGCGGGAGGCTTTGGCCTCGACGTCGACGATGCACTCCGACCTATCAACCAGCGACTTCACGCGGAAGGCAAGCCGACCGTCAACGCCGATCAGCTCCGAGCGGCGGCCAGCAACGTCGTACAGCAGGGGTGGGCGCAAGGACGCGTCGATCGTTCGCTGCTCATTAGCGGCATTACGCAAAACACCGCACTGTCGCGAGCCGATGCCGAACAGATCGCGACGGGTATCGAGACGCAGTTCAGTACGGCCAGGGCAAATATCGGCGACAAGCTGTCGGGCGCCGCCCAGTCCGTACAGACCGGTGCGCTGCAGGCAGCCGAGACGACAGGCAAGGCGTTCTGGGGCATCTTCGGCGCGCTGTTTCTCGGACTCGCTTCTTCGATCGCGGGTGCGACAGCCGGCGTCTCGAAGCGCCAACGCATTTGGGCCGAGCGACCCGCGCCCCCGCGGGACCTCACTCCGCTCTCGACGTGATGAGAGTTGTCCTGTGCGATGACGCGCCTCCGGCCCGCCTCTTTCCAATCTAAGAGGCGGGCCGGAAGTGCGAACCGGCCGTTACACGAGCGCGTCGAGACGCGCCCGACTGTGCGCACAATGTCGCTCGGTCACCGCGTTGACGCGCGACGCGGAGAGCACGCCATAGCGCTCCGTTGCCGCACACGTCACTTCGGTGACACCAGCAACTTCCGCGTTGCGCAGAGACCGGACCGCGCCGTGCGCTTCGTCGCCACCGCGGTCGACGGCCCAGCGCAAGATGCTCCATGCGAGCTCGGCGTGCCGGGCTTCGTCGCACGCGATGGTACGGCGAGCGCCCTGCCCTGCCGGATCGGTCGCAAGCTGCGCGGCGCGCGCGGCGCGGCTGGCCGCAACGCCCTCCCCGAGGCAGCCGTCGAGCCAGCTTTCGGTCGCGAGCCGCACGAGTCCCGCGGTTCCTGTGAGCGGAGGGCGCCCCGGCGCGTCGGGAAGGGTCGGCACGACGCGGACGCCGAGATAGCGCGACGCTACGTCCGCGCATAGAAACGCGTGCCTCATCTCGTCTTCGGCCGCCGCCAGCGCGCGCTCCACCAAGGCATCCGGTGCATCGTGCGCTAGGAGCTCGGCTGCGAGCTGTAGGAACGCGGGTACGGAAGCGCATTCGTGTTGCGCAGCGCTCGCCCAGCTCGCCCCCGCGAGAAGAACGGCATCGTCATCCGGCACTGCACCGCCACCGGACCCATGGAGAGGGGCGCTCACCTCGGCCATGCCCGACGGCGTACGAAGCGGCCGCCCCTCCACGCAATAACCAGGTCCCCCGTAGGTCGCGAGGTAGCGAGCGCCTCCCGTCAGCGCGTAGTCCTCTTGCAGCCATTGGGCTCGAAGCGAAACATTGAAAATAGCGATCTCTGGCGTGATCCCTGTGTGAATCGCGAAGCCTGGCCGGCTTCCGAATCGATAGGTTGCTCCGAGCTCGCCGGTGAGAGCGGTCGAGGATGACACCGATAGTTCTCCGCCACCTTGCAAGGCGAGCGTGACTCGTGGCTCGTCGAGATTGACGGCTGCAAGCTGGACCAAGGGTCCCATCCCCGAGCGAGCTGTACTCGAGCATCCGCGCCCCTCGAAACGATAGGTGGCGAACGTCTCGAGTCCCCATTCGACCCCGGTTCGGGTCCCGAATGAATACCCGACGAAGACACCAACGCCGGGAATCCAGGCATCCGTGCTCTGCGCCACGGCGGGCGTGGCGAACAGTGCGCTCGAGGCGGCCGTCAGAAAAGCCAGTCGCCGCAGCAGATGCGTTCGCTGGTGGCTGCCTAAGGAAGATAGGCGGGAGCGTCGCGGCATCGTGATTCAGAATAGCGAACGGCAGGCGCCCCGCCAACTTTTGCACCGCCTAGAAACGAAGCGTCGGCGGCGCCATGTCGTAGGCCTCGGCGTAATCGGCTACCGCGGCTTCGATCACGAGGCGGGCGTGCTCGCGATCGTACACGTCGACGATGGAGACGCGATTTTCCGCGCCGGGGATCAGTTTGTAGGTGGTGAAGTAGTGGACAAGGCGGTCCACCAATACTTTTGGCACGCTCGCCAGCTCTTGCACCGCGTCCCAGAACGGATCATTGTCGAGCACGGCCACGATCTTGTCGTCTGCCTCGCCATCGTCGATCATTTTGATGCCGCCCACGACGCGCGCGCTCAAGAGGATTTCGGAGCGCGTGATAGGCCTCTCGCTGATGACGCAGATGTCGAGCGGATCGCCGTCTGCACGATCGACGCCGTCGGGCGAAAGCGCCGCGACGCGCGCCGCGCAGTACGTACGCGGGATAAAGCCATAGAGCGTCGGCGGCTGCGCCGAGCCGCGCTGGGGGCGGTCGAGACGGAGGTATCCCGTCGCCTTGTCGATCTCGTACTTCATCGTGTCAAAAGGCGTGATCTCGACGTAAGCGTTGACGACCGCGGGGGCCATCTTGCCCGTCTCGAGCCCGTGCCAGGGGTGAGGCCGAAACCGGAAGAACGGAGGAGGAGGGAGCGTCATGGGGCGCGCAGCCTAGTACAGCTTTGCAGCGAGCGCGCGCTGGTAACGATGCGTGTTTTTCGTCTCTGGCCCGTCGCGACCGTGCCGCCGCCCGCGAGACGCCGGACGCTATACGGCGGCGTTTGCCTTGATCGTGGACCGTGATAGGCACAACACGGAGAAAGATCGGCGATGGCGCATTTTTTCAAAGGTCCGGGCATGGACGCTACCGGATACGACAAGGGAGTGAACAAGCAGACCCTCCTACGCGATCGCGTCGCGGAGATCGCGCTGTGGGGTGGCGACATCGATGGCTCGCCGCTGCGGGTCCTCGTGAACAACTCCGGTATCGTCTCCTTCGAGGAGCAGAAGGCTGCCGACAAGGACGTTCGGGTCTTCCGTTTGAAAGGGCTCGGTCCCGGCTACAGCATGCTCGAGGCAAAGAATCGCCAAGGCAGCGTGTGGGCCTACATGCAGGTGCAGGTTTCCAGCGGCGTTGGCTCGAAGATGTCACCGACAGAGCGCGTTGCAGAGGCGATGCGCCGTTCTCTTCCGCTCTTACCGCAAGAGGCCGTAGCGTTCGTCGAAGCACTCATCTCGCCCCAGTCGATCCTCATTGTCACGGGTACGCTGACGCTGTGGGCAGGTTCTCATCTCTTCGGCGTGGGAGAGATTGTCGACATCGTCCTGCTCGTCGTCGGCGGGCTCTTGCTCGGAAAGTCGATTTTGGATCTCGGAGAAGAGATCTGGCAATTTGCGACCCTGACCATCAACGGCACGACCGACCGCGAGCTCGACGAAGCGGCGCAGCATTTCGCCAAGGCGGTCGTCGTCGCCGGCGTCGACATCATCACCGCGATTTTCTTGCGGCGCAGCCTGCGTGACGTGCGCGCTCGCGTGCCGCAGCCCCGCGAACGAGGGCTTCTGCAAGTGGGGCCTCCACCCGAAGTGAAGCCTGGTCAGCTTTTTTATCGCCCCAAAGTGAGCCGGCCGGCCACCCTGCCGAAGGGCACCCTCGGATATTGCGACTGGTACGGCGACGTCTACGTGGCGCGCGCGCAAAGTCTCACCGAACAGCAAGTCACACTTTTCCACGAGTCCGTGCACTCGTTCTTCTCGCCGAAGTTCAAATATTTTCGGCAACTTCGGGCAAGGCTGAAGGCGTCGGCCTATTGGAGATCCGCGCTCCTCAGGTACCTCGAGGAAACGCTTGCCGAAGGTTTTGGTCAGTTCAGAGTGCGCGGCCTCGTGCATGCCCTCAAGGCGGTGACCTTTCCCATTGGTCCTCCTCCGTATGGGTACGTCACCCTTTCGCAGCTCGCAGCCGAGGGAAACGCCATCGGTTCGATCATGCTCGGCGGACTCCTTTTTCATGTGGCCGTCTCGAGCGCGCCGCCGAGCGGCCTCCCGCCGACGACACAATGACGAAGGACGAAGCGCTCGAGTTGGCGCGGCGCACGGCGCAGGCCGAACAATGGCCTTTTTTGGAGCCTTTCTCGATCAAGTACCAGAAGGGGTGGTTCGGTCGCCCAGGTCACTGGTTCATTCGAACGAACATCAACGTGATCGGAAATACCGTCAGCATCACGATCCACGACGGCACGGGCAGCGTCGTGAAAAAAGAGTTCTTCTGCTTTCCACGGTGAAAGCGAGACCGCTGAAGTTGTCTTCTCGGCGGCTGTAACGGGCGGCATCGGCGAGAGCCGACAAATCGTCGCTCGAAGCGTCGTCCAATGAGCGGCCGACCGCGCTGCTCGGCCTGCCGCAAAATCGCAGCAAAGTGACCGGCGGCGCGCTCTGCCGTCCAGTTGGTCGTAGGTGATGCGCTCTTCGTCGGTGGCCGTGCGGTAGGCCGGTGCGCAGCCATTGCAGACGGAGGCGCCTCGACGTGCAAAAACGGTGAGTCGTCGACGTCCTGCATCGATGGTCGAGCTGGAACCGGCGTCGAGGCGCCAGTCTCCCCCGTGGAATCGATGTCCCGAATGACGACCTCCTATCGGCAGCCTTGCGAAGGTACTGAGGAACACGTCTTGCGTGAGAGTCTTCGGCCTCACCGGCGGGCCCGAGCCCGCGCTCGAGCAACCTAAAGACCATCGGCGCATGGCGTCGCCAAATCTCGCGCGCAGCCCAGCCTTCGCCACGTCCAAAAGCGCGCACGAGCTCGGTGTCGGCGGAACCAGCGCGACCGGCGGAACCGCTGGTACGACTGCGACCGGCGGAACCGCTGGAAAGGCAGGGGCCAGCGGAAGCAGCGGCGCAGCGGGAAAGGGCGGCAGGCCGGAACGAGTGTCGATTCGGGCTCTCCCATGGACGCCGCAGCGGACATCTCCACGCCTCCGCCCGGCATGTGCGGAGACGCTTCGACGGGCACCGGCTCTTCTTTTCCGCCACTGACGAGCTACACCGCAAAAGACGGCGGGTATGGTCCCGCGTGACGACGCGCAATACGGGCGACGGAGGTCTTGGAACCGATCCCGACGGGGGTGCCAACAAGGTCGCCATTTTCCGCCCTGCCGCCGCCAAATACGGACAAGGCGGCGTGACGCATCCGATCATCGTTTGGGGCAATGGGTCGACCAATACCGTCGACATCTGGCAAGGCTTCCTGGCGCGCGTCGCCACGTATGGCTTCGTCGTTGTCGCGCCAGAGCAAACCCAAGTGACGGCCGACCATATGAACAAGGCCATCGATTACGTGCTCCGCTTGGCGAATGATCCGACGAGCGGAGACAGCGGGAAGATCGACACGACCAAGATCGGCTCCACGGGATATTCACGCGGCGGCGGCGGAGCGATCAGTGTCGGCAGCAACGCCCGCATCACATCGACCTTCTTCTTCGCGTCCAACGGCAGCGTCAAGAACCTCAAAGCCCCCTGGGGCGTCATCGGCGGCGACATGGACACGACATTCGACTGGACGGCCATCAGCACCTCGGTGACGAGTTCGACCCAGCCGGCGTTTGGCGCTGTCCTCATCGGCATCGATCACAATCGCGTCGCCGGCAATGCCAAAGCACAGGAAGGGTACATTGCGTGGATGCGTCGGCGCTTCATGGGCGACAAGGCTGGTCACGACGTGTTCGTCGGACCCAGCTGCCAAATCTGCGCTGACACTGCGACTTTCGCGGGCTTCGTCAAAACGCCGACGTTCGACTCTCTCTAATCTGCGCTCAATGCAAGGTCCACCACGGCGACGCGAACACGACCGTGCCGCAATCCGGCGGGAGGACCTTCGGCGACACGCGTCGTGCGTCGATGATCGCGTCGATGTTCCGGTCCCGCGGTTCGATGCTTGCCTCGACGGAAGATGCGGTCTCACCGTGGCCCGGTCGCACGTCGCGGCGCCCGTCGTCGCGCGATCAGTGCTTCATCTCAGCTTCGCGGGTAGAGCCGGGCGGTAAGGGGTGATGCTCCGGTGGCTTTCGCGCCGCGCGCAGCAACGAGGCTACGATCGAACCCCCGAGGAGTAGCGCGATGACGCCGAGTGAAATCGCGATGGGGATCTTGAAGACTCCCGCGATGAGCATCTTCACGCCAACGAACGAGAGGACGAGCGATAGACCGACATTCAGATAAGTGAATTTTCCCATGATTCCGGCGAGCGCGAAGTAGATTGCTCTCAGGCCGAGAATTGCAAAGATGTTGGACGTGTAGACAATGAAAGGGTCGCCCGTCACCGCGAAGATGGCGGGGATGGAGTCGACCGCAAAGACGATATCCGTGGCTTCGATCGCGACGAGCACCAGTAAGAGTGGCGTCGCATATCGTTTGCCCCCCTCGACGACGGTAAAGTGCCCGCCCCGGTATTCGTCGATCGATGGCACGATCCTGCTAAAAAGTCGAAAGAGCGGGTTCTGTCGCGGATCCACCTGCGTCCCCTGCTGCACCATCAACTTGATTCCGGTAAAGACGAGGAACGCGCCGAAGACATACGAAATCCAGTGGAACCGTTGCAGGAGTGCCGCGCCGAAAACGATGAAGATGGCGCGCATGACGAGCGCGCCGAGAATCCCCCAAAACAGCGCGCGGTGCTGAAACTTGGCGGGCACCGAGAAGGCCGAGAAGATGACGATGAAGACGAAGATGTTGTCGACCGACAGCGCTTTTTCTATCAAGTACCCGGTCAGAAACTCGAGCGCGCGTTCCGGTCCGAAGAAGACGTACACTCCCGCATTGAAGACGAGCGCGAGCGAAACCCAGAACGCTGTCCAGCCGAGCGCCTCGCGGATTCGGACTTCGTGGGCCTTGCGGTGGAAGACGCCGAGGTCGAGCACCAGCATGGTAAGGACGAATGCCGTGAACCCAACCCACAGAGCCGGCGAACCGACGCTCTGCATATTCAAATATGACCTCCCTGACGTGCGTCGCCCGTGTTCGTCGGCGCAGGACGAGTCGGTTGTGCGAAGCTCATCGAAGCGGCCCGACGCAGATGCGAATCGCGAACATCAAGCCGGAAACCTAGCAACCATGCATCGAAGCGCAATCGAGCTCTCGGCTGCGCCAAGCCGATCTGATCTGCGCCGTGCACTGTTTCTATGCACCGCGGTGGTGTTGCGTTCATCGGCCGGCCGAAAGTCCGGGCCCGAGAGAACCTGCGGGCGGACGAGCAGTGCGATCAGGCAGCTATCGATGAACATCGCGCACAAGCCCACTTCGTGACTACCTCTCGCGGGCAGGAGCGTGCCCGCCCTTATCGTCAATCGTCCGCTGTCGTGATGCGCCGTGTGCGGCGAGGCGTGATCGGACCGCATAAAAAATGCTGGCGACCAACAGCGTGGTCACCAAGGCCGCCCATTCGGTTTGCGTGATCGAAGTCAATAGCCAAGCAATCAGCCCTACCGTCAACATCGGCACGAGCGCCCCGCCCGGCACGCGGAACGGCGTGGTGCCTTCGTGGCGTACGTCGCGACGGCGAAGCACGAGGGTCGCCACGGCGACGGCTCCGTACAGAAGCAGCGCCGATAGATTGGCGATGATCGCCAGTTGCTCGAACGAGTTGAACACGGCGAGCGTGGTCACGAGCAGCGATTGCACCACGATGGCAACATGCGGCGTGCGGAAGCGGACATGAATCGCGCCGAGCGATTTCGGCAGCAATCCCTCGTCGGCAAACTTCCACAATGCGCGCGGCGCCGCCAATGTCATCCCGCTCAGGTATCCGAACATCGAGATGCTCGCGCCAATGATCAGTAAGAGGTAGCCGGGCGTACCGAGAAAACGTTGGGCGGCAACCGCGAGTGGCGCGATGGTCGCCGTGGCCAAGCGCGGGCCCAAGAGGCCAGCAGCGACGAGGTGGATACATAAGTACAGCACCGTCACGCCGATCATCGCCAGCGCCAGCGCACGCGGTACGGCGCGAACGGGATCCTTCACCTCGCCGCTCGGCACGAGCGCGGTCTCGACGCCCATGAAGGCGAAGATCAGGATCGTCGCGGCGCGGGCCAGGTCGCTGGCCGGCGGCGCCGATTCGATGACCAGATTGCTCCGCTCGACGAAGAACACGCCGACGCCGACGAAGACCAGCAGCGGCAAGAGCTTGGCGATGCTGGCGATCATGACCAGCCGCGCGCCTTGTTCGACTCCGCGAATGTTCACCGTTGCAAGAAGCACGAACGTACCGACGATGACGGGCGTTCGAATCGCCGGCAAACCCGCGAGCGCCGCCAATCCCTCGGCAAAGGCCGAGCCGACACCAGCTACCGCCGTCGTGCCGATCATCCAAAGCAACACGCCCGCCAGAAAGCCGGAGTAGCGGCCATAGGCTGCCTCGACGTAGGCATAAGGACCTCCGGTCCGCGGCACCCGGCTACCAACCTCGGCAAAACAAAGGACCACGCATCCGATCACGGCCGCGCAGATGAGATAAACGAAAGGCGCCGCGCTGCCGGCCGCTGCCGCCGCTCCCGATGGCAAACGGAAAATGCCGCCGCCGACCGTACAGTTGAAGATCGCCGCCCCCAGGCCAAGCACCCCCACGGCGCGCAGAAACGTGGGG
>DATHEQ010000185.1:0-4726 GCA_035318505.1 Polyangiaceae bacterium
CCGAAATGCGACGCTCCTCGGCCGTCTTCTCGGCGCGGAGGGCGAGCGTGGGGGCGAGAGCGCGCGCGCTCGCTATCAGTTCTGCACCTTGATCGCTGGCTGCGCTCATCGTCTTGCCTCCAAACCAATCGACTCGCCCGGCCGCGAAACCAGGCTCCGTTTTGCTACGAGCTTGCGGTGCTGGCCGCCGCGGGCTGCTCCGGAGCGACGTAGAACTGCCGGTACCAGCGCCGGAGCTGAGTAATGGGGCCATCGCCGTCGCAGAGCACGGGCGTCTCGCGGTAGAGCTTGTTCTCCCAAATCCGCAGGTCGTCCTCGAAGCCGGACTTCAAATTGTTCATGTAAAGCTCGACGAGCGCTTCCGTCTTCTTGCGGTCGCCGGCCACCTTGAGGCTCACGCCGAGACGGAGGTCGAGCTCGTCATGATTGATCGGCGTATGCGCGACGAGCATGTAGTTTTGGAAGATGCCGCTCATGCGCATGAGCAAGTAAGCGGGCCCGTGGTAGGTCGTGGTGGAGGAGAAATTGTCGACGCCCCCGCCCGGCAAGATGGCGCGCCCTTTGACCCGCTGGGTGGCGGTGTGTCCATTGACCTCGAAAGCAAAGTCCTCGATCTCGGTCGCGTGCACGCGCGGAAAGTGCGCGCGATCGGCGAGGTTCTCCACGATTTCTCGGGGATGCGTCTTGACGCGGTACATCTTGGTCGTCCACGGAAGCCATTCACTCGTCCCGTACTCGGGGATGACCGGGATTTCGAAGTCGGGCTCGCGACTGGCCGGATCGTGATGCACCAGAATGAGGCCGTTGACCTCGCGGGCGCGCCACGCGCGCTGGCGCGCTCTTTCGGGGATCTTCTTGGCGTAAGGGATGGCGACGCATTCGCCCGTTCCACAGTAACGCCACGCATGAAACGGACATTCGATGGTGTTTCCGACGACGCGCCCCCCCGAGCCGAGATCGGCGCCCATGTGCGCGCAAAAAGCGTCGAGCACGTGGACGACGCCGTCTTCACCGCGGTACGCGACGAGCTTCTCGCCGAAGTACTGCAGCGAGCGTGTCGCTCCGACGGCGAGATCGTCGGAAAACGCAACCACGAACCAGCCACGCGGGTAGACATTGATGAGGCTGGACACGGCGCGCTCCTCTCTAATTCTCGAGCGTTGCTCAGGCCTGGGCAGGCGCGAAGGTCACCGGAATTTGCTTGTAGCCGTTGATGAAGTTCGAACGAAGCCGTCGCGCTTTGCCGGTGAGCTCGAATTTAGGCAAGCGCCGCAAGAGCTCCTCGAACATCACGCGGATCTCGAGCCGCGCCAGGCTCGCGCCGAGGCAGAAGTGTTGCCCCGTGCCGAAGGCGAGGTGCTCGTTGGGGCTGCGTCCGACGTCGAATTTGTAGGGGTCGGTGAAGATGTCCTCGTCGCGGTTGGCGCTCGGGTAGTACATGACCACCTTCTCGCCCTGCTTGATCTTGGTGCCGCGGATCTCGACATCGCTCTGGGCCGTGCGCCGGAAGTACATCACCGGTGTCACCCAGCGGAGCATCTCCTCGACGGCGGCGGGGATCAGAGAAGGATTTTGCACCAGGCGCGCGTGCTCGGCGGGATTCTCGAGCAGCGCCAGCATTCCGCCGGAAATCAGATTACGCGTGGTCTCGTTTCCCGCGACCATGAGCATGAGGAAGAACGCATCGAACTCCATCTCGGTGAGGCGGGTGCCATCCACCTCGGCGTTCACGAGCAGGGTAACGAAGTCGTCACCGGTCTTGCCCTTACGGCCTTCGGCGAGCTGGTTGGCGTACCCCCATACTTCGGCGGCGGCCATCTTGCCGTCTTCCATGCTGGTCTGAAACTCGGGGTCGTCGAAGCCGATGAGGCGGTTCGACCAGTTGAACACGAGATGCCGCTCGTCGTGCGGCACGCCGCCAAGCTCGCAAATGACCTGCAGCGGGAGCTCGCCGGCCAGTTCGGCGACGACGTCGACGTCCTTCTTCTCCGCCACCTGATCGAGGATCTTGCCCGTGAGCTCGCGGATGCGCGGCTCGAGCTTGTTCACGACCCGCGGCGTAAAGGCGACGCTGGAGAGCTTGCGGAATTTGTTGTGTTGGGGCGGGTCCATGTTGACCATGAGCATCCGCACCGCGTCGAGGTCTTCCGGTGTGTAGTCCTCGATGTTCGTCCCGTGATACGAAGAGAAGGTCTTCGGATTTTTGGAAATGTTGACGATGTCCTCGTACTTGGTGATGGCCCAGTAGCCGCGACCCTTCGGCTCTTTTTGGAAGAAGACCGGCGCCTCTTTGCGTAGGAGACGAAACGCTTCGTGAGGAACGCCGCTGGTGTAGACATCGGGATTGTAGAGTTCGACCTCGGCGAGTTGCATGCCCCAAGTAGAACCTGTTTCATTGTCTCGCGCAAGGGCCCCGCGGGCCCAAAGTGAAACATGTTCTATTTGGCCAAGGTCGCGGACGGCGAGCGGGGCCGCACGCGTCGCGAGGGTCCTCACCCTGTCGCGGCGGGGTGCGACCCCGGAGAGCTCGTTTTGTGCGGATAACCGCGCAGCATGACTACTTTTGTCGATTCACCCGCCCGTGTAACAGGCCGCGAGGCTCTGCGGATACCCGCCCCCCGGATGGGGACAATTCGGATATTGCTGGTCGCACCCGTTGAGGCACTGGCTGAGCGCCCCGCACTCCGAAGGGGTCTGATCGCAGCGATGGTTCCAGCGGCACACGCAATAGCAAATTCCTGCTCCCGAACAGCTGGGCGGAGGGATGCTGGGGCCACCACTCAGGCACGCTGGCCATGCCGGGTTCGGCTGGCCGTTGGACAGGAATGCTTTGCAGGGCGGTGGGCCTCCGATGGCCTGACCGACCGATTCAGTTTCTTCGTCGCGCGCACCGTCGGTGGTTTCGACGGCACAGGCGACCAGCAGAATGGGCGTCGTTACAAGCAACGTGGCGAATGCGAAAGCGCCGCTCGGCTTCATGGTTCATCTCCATGGTGCGGTTGCACCCTGCGTGGTGGTAACGGATTCGTCGAATCGCGAATCTTTCATCGCTAGCCAAAGAGCAAGAGCAAACCCCTTGCCGTCTTCGTAAGCGCGACGCGAACGTCGTTTCCGCGCTGCTCGCCGCCTCGAGAGCCCGCCCATCGACTCCGCGTGCATGTTCGGACGCGCCTCGGCGCATCGCCCGGCCACCATGGTCGGGCACGCCGGGCACGTGGGCCCGGGCACCTCATCCGTCGCTACTCGGTCCAATGGTGTAGCGGGTACGGCCATGCCGGGCGATCGATTTGGGGTACCGTGCCCCTCACGCGAGGGAGGAGCCGTGACGAAAGCCTATGAATTCGGAGCCCCCGGCAATGCGGTCCCTGCTTCAGCGCGCGGCGAACCGAGCGGCGAGGGAAACGACGACCAGCGCATTCGCCATGCGATAACGACCAAGCACCTGTTGAAGTTCTCGCTCTACGGGAGGGTGCGAATCGTCGAGCCACACGACTACGGCATCCGCAACGGCGCGCCGCAGTTACTCGTGTACCAAGTGCGCGGCGAGAGTCAGTCGGGCAAGCTGCCCGCCTGGCGCTGGGTCATGCTCGGCCATGCCTCGAATTTCGAGGTGCTCGACGAGACGTTTGCCGGCAGCCGCAACGCCGACGTCAAGCATCACGTCCAATGGGATCGGCTCTTTGCCCGCGTGGTCTAACGAGCGCTCCACTTTGACACGAAACTGAAACATGTTCTATTCTCCGGCGCGGAGGTCGTCCCGTGTCGGAGAACCCGCATCTCGTCGTGGAACGCGACGGTCACGTGCTCACGTTGACCATGAACCGGCCCGAAGCGCGCAACGCCTTCGGCCCTGAAATGCTCGTGCGGCTCGCCGACGCATGGACGCTGGCCGATGGCGATGACGAGATCCGGGTCTGCATCCTGACCGGCGCTGGCGGCCATTTCTGCGCCGGCAGCGATCTCAAGGCAATGGCCGGCGGATGGAAGGACGACACCTGGTCGCCGCGATTCAAGGCCGATCCCGATCTTCACTGGAAGGCGCTGCTCCGGCACTATCGTTTGAAAAAGCCGCTCATCGCCGCGGTGGAGGGAACCGCCGTCGCGGGGGGCACCGAGATTCTGCAAGCGACCGACATCCGCATCGCCGGGCAGAGCGCCAAATTCGGCGTCGCCGAGGCGCGCTGGGGGCTCTTTCCGCTGGGGGGCTCGACGGTGCGCCTGCGCCGCCAGATCCCGTACACGCAAGCGATGGAGATCTTGCTCACGGCCAAACATCTCACCGCCGAAGAAGCGGTTCGCATCGGGCTCATCGGTCGGGTCGTCCCCGACGGGCAAGCCCTCGCCGAAGCGCGCAAGGTCGCCGAGCAGATCGCGGCCAACGGGCCTTTGGCGGTACAAGCCATCAAGCGCTCGGTGCAAGAGACGGAAGGGATGCCCGAGGCAGAGGCGCTGAAACGAGAGCTCGAGATAGGTTCGGAGATTTTCAAAACAGAGGACGCCAAAGAGGGTCCGCGCGCCTTCGCCGAGAAACGCAAACCGGAATTCAAGGGCAGGTGAGCGCGGGGCTCGTACGCGAGACAGTGCGAAGACGAGGCGACCATGCGCTTTTCCTACGCGGAGTCGATGTGCGATCCAAAAATGTACGTCGCGCTGGCGCGTGCCGCCGAAGCGGCGGGGTTCACGACGTTCCTCGTTCCGGACAGCGTGCTTTATCCGGAGGCGTCGG
>DATHEQ010000186.1:0-4015 GCA_035318505.1 Polyangiaceae bacterium
CGTTCCTCCGGTTCCTGCATCGGTCGCGCCGCCGTCGGCTTTGCCCGCCGCGCCGCCCGTTCCGGCCGCGCCGCTCGTTCCGGACGCGCCTCCCGTTCCGGCCGCGCCGCCCGTTCCACCGGTGTTACCTCCGGTTCCGCCCTTGCCCCCGGCATCGACCGTGCCGCCCGAACCACCGGTGCTACCGCCCGAACCGCCAGTGCTGCCACCGGACCCACCGGTGCTGCCGCCCGAACCGGAGCTACCGCCCTTGGCTCCGGAACCGCTCGTGCCGTTGTCGGTGTCGCCGCCGCAGGCCGCCACGAGGAGCGGCAATGTCAAACCCAGCATCGCCGTTACGCCTTTGGTGCGAACGCCGACTCTCTTGAGATAAGCCATCATCATGCGCTGAACTCAACCACACGGTATGTGATGATTCAATAGTAAAACGAACGCTCGTTCGCGTTTTCTGTTTCTTACGCTTCAACGCAGTTTCTTCTTACGCTTCAACGCAGTTCGGCCTGATGTCACCGGCTTGCCTTCCCGCAGCGCTCGGCGATGTGCCTGGACACCGGCCAAAGTTTATGTTTCTTGTGGCGTGTTCGTGCTCGGGAAAGAGCGGAAGGCCGCAACGATCTCGGTGCTCGAAATGCGCTGTGGCAAGTGGGGAGGTCGAGGGATTGTGCGGAGGGGCGATTGGGAGCAAGGCACCGATGAAGGTCCGACAGAGGGCCGACGCGACGCGTTTCTGCCTCCGTTGGGTGACCGGTCCCAGCCGGCGCGCGAAGCGTGGTTTCGTTCGGTTTTACGTGAGCAACGGACGCGCCAAAGCTGATGCCGACTCCCCTATCCGTGCTGGTCCTGGAAGACCGCGAGTCTGACGCTGCCCTCCTCTTAACTGCATTGAAGCGCGGCGGATTCGAAGCGGACTCCGAGGTCGTCGCTTCCGCGGAAGGCATGCGAGAATCGCTCGGCCGACGCGCATGGGACATCATCATTTCCGATTACGCGATGCCTGGCTTCAATGCGCTCAAGGCACTCGCGATTCTTAAAGAATCGGGCCAAGACATTCCCTTCGTCGTCATTTCCGGGACCATCGGTGAAGAGAACGCGGTGGAAGCGCTCAAGATGGGCGCCCACGATTTTCTCGTCAAAGGGCGATTGGCGCGCCTCGTCCACGTCGTCGAGCGCGAGCTGCGCGAAGCACGCGAGCGGGCGTCGCGGCGTGAAGCTGAAAACGCGCTGCGCGAAAGCGAACGTCGTTACCGTCGCATCATCGAAACCACCAACGAGGGCGTTTGGATCGTCGATGCCGATTCCAAGACGACGTTCGTCAATCCGCGGATGGCAGCCATGGTCGGCCTCGAACCGAGAGCGATGCTCGGCACGTCCATCTTCGAGTTCGTGCGCGACCCCTCGATCGTCACGGCGCTGCAGCAACACGAGCCGCACTCCGCCAAGCACGGCGAGATCAAGCTCGAGCGCAAAGACGATCAAGCCACGTGGGTGCTTCTCGACACGACGCCCGTCATCGATGGCACTGGACAGTACGAGGGCGCCCTGGTCATGGCCATGGACGTGAGCAGCCGCAAGCGCCTCGAGGAGCAGCTCCGTCAAGCGCAGAAGATGGAAGCCGTGGGAAGCCTGGCGGGCGGCATCGCCCACGATTTCAACAACCTCTTGTCCGTCATCTTGAGCGGCACGAGCCTCATCTTGGAGGGGCTCAAGCCCGGCGATCCCATCATCATCGAGCTCGAGGAAGTGCTCAAAGCGGGCGAGCGCGCC
The DNA here is from genome assembly GCA_035318505.1 of Polyangiaceae bacterium. Lineage (GTDB taxonomy): Bacteria > Myxococcota_A > Polyangia > Polyangiales > Polyangiaceae > DASWDH01. The sequence goes on from DATHEQ010000186.1 coordinate 1,765, forward strand.
GGGGCTCTCACGCGCCAGCTTTTGGCCTTCAGCCGACAGCAGATGCTCGAGCCGCGCACGCTGGACCTCAATCAAATCGTCATCGGCTTGGAGAAAATGTTGCGCCGTCTGATCGGCGAAGACGTCGAGCTCTCGCTCCTGCTCTCGCGCATGCTCGGAAAAATCCTCGCCGATCCAGGGCAGATCGAGCAGATCATCATGAACCTGGTGGTGAACGCGCGCGACGCGATGCCGCAGGGGGGCAAGGTCACGATCGAGTCGGGCAACTGCGAGCTGACCGCCGCTTATACAGCGCTGCACCTCGGCGTTAGGCCGGGCGATTACGTCATGCTCGCCATTACCGATACCGGTATCGGCATGGACGCCGACACGCGCACTCGAATCTTCGAGCCTTTCTTCACTACCAAAGAGAAAGGGCGAGGCACCGGGCTCGGCTTGTCGACCGTGTTCGGCATCGTGCAGCAGAGCGGCGGGCACATTTGGGTGTACAGCGAGCCGGGCAAGGGAACCACGTTCAAGGTCTATTTCCCCCGCAAAGATGGGCCGACCGATGCGCCCGCCACGTTGCCTCCGTCGCCCGTCACGTTGCGCGGCGTAGAGACGATCCTGCTCGTCGAAGACGAAGACCAGGTTCGCGCCATTTCGCGCACCATCCTGCGGCGCTATGGGTACAACGTGCTCGAAGCACAGAACGGGGGCGAAGCGTTTCTCATTTGCGAACGATATACCGCCAAGATCCATCTGCTCGTCACCGATGTCGTCATGCCGCGCATGAGCGGCCGGCAGCTCGCCGAGCGCTTGGGGCCGATGCGCCCCGACATGCGCGTGCTCTACGTTTCCGGCTACACCGAGAACTCGGTGGTTCATCACGGCGTGCTCGACGCCGGCATCGCGTTCCTGCAAAAGCCGATCACCCCCGACGCGCTGTTGCGAAAGGTGCGCGAGGTTCTCGACTGGCGCGCCGAGGGGGCTCCGTCGAGTCGCTGAGCCCCGTTTCACACAGGGGGGCTAAGGTTCTAAAGCTCTTGACGGACGCCGAACCGGATGCTTTCAAAACGGAATGGCAAACGAGCAGAGCTACAAGGGCGGCTGTCACTGCGGCAAAGTGAGCTACGAGGTAAAGGCTGAGCTGGGGCAGGTCTTTTCTTGCAATTGTTCCATTTGCTCGAAGAAGGCGTACATTCTCGCGTTCGTGCCCCCCGAGCAGTTTCGCCTCTTTTCCGGCGAGGAATCGCTCACCGACTATCAATTCAACAAGCACAACATCCATCATCTTTTTTGCTCGTCGTGCGGGATCCAATCGTTCTCGCGCGGCAAAGGGAAAGAGGGCAAACCGATGATGGCGATCAACGTGCGCTGTCTCGAAGGCGTCGACATCGAAAAGCTCAAGGTGACGCCTCTCGATGGCCGGAGTCTCTGAAAGTCGCGCCGGAGCGAGGGGGGACGCAGTCGTTCGAGGTCAGAGGATGGGGCCACCCAGCCGGTAGACGAGCAACTACGTAAACGTCGACGCCGCGGCGTAGGAGCGAAGGCCGGGCGCCGCTCGGATAGCTGGCGTGGGTCCGCGGGACTTTGTGACCGCTGCTCGGCAGCATGCAGTAGAGATTGTTGCCGTACCCGCCGTCTGGATGCGGTAGCGCGATCCGAACTGGGGTGCGGCCATGGATACGGACGGTGGATTCGACTCGCCCGCTTCGCCGTTGGTGATGGCCGAGAAGACGAGAACGTTTTTCATGACGGCGCACCCCCAACCATCGAGCCGCGGCGGTCCGGCGTCGGCAAGCACGTCGGCCGTAACGATATCGGGGACGGCGCGGTCGGTCTGATCGGCGACGGCGCGGTCCGCGGCGCTGACATCATTGAATGCGTCGTTGCTCCGGCTGACGTCGACGGAAGGCAGCCCGCCATCGGAACCGCCTCCCCCACCCCCATCTGCGACGGGCGGCGGTGGTTCGATGGGGGGAGCTGCTTCTGCCGCATCACGAAGCATTGCCCCAGACGACAATGTGGGCGACGTCGTAATTGCAAACGACAATTCACGCTTGCAATGACAGTAGGCAACCGATTGCAGTCACTCTGGACTAGCGGAGGCCGGCGGTGAGGGGCGGGCAGCCGCGTGCTCGCGCAAACTCGTGAGAAGATCGCCCCACCACATGCCCATGCTGCGAAGGAAAGCGGGGACGTCCTCTCCGTGGCGAGCCGGATGATCGGGTCGGATGGCGCTCCAACCGCGATGCTGAACGGTCACGAG
>DATHEQ010000187.1:0-4753 GCA_035318505.1 Polyangiaceae bacterium
TCTCGCTCAAAGAGCACGACGTGAAGCCGCGCGACCTCGCCGGTAAGTTCGTGTCGGGAGCGCTGGAGAAGATCGGTCAGAAGATCGACGACACCGTGCAAATTACGCTGGATTTGACGGCGAAGGCGAAGTGAGTGGGCGCCTACCACTACGCTGTTCGTTCTTCGCCATACCAGATCGCGATCGGCCAATTCAGCGAGGCGGCTCTGCTCACAGCTGCACGTCGGCCCAGAGGATTCCAAGCTCGAGCTCGATGGCGTCGAACGGTTCGGCTCGGATCTTCGCGTCGCCTTGGTACGTCGTGACGATGAGCCACGCTGCTTCTTGCCGCCGCAGGACCTCCAGCGTTCGCTGCAATGGGTCGACCAGCCAAACGTGCCCCACGTTTTCGCGCGCGTAGATGGGCAGCTTGCGCACGCGATCGGTGCCGTGGTGCTGGGCAAAAGCACTTCGCAAACCCAATCGGGTGAAAGCGTGAAGTAGGGTTGTTCCGTCGTGACGACCGGCATCCGTTCGCGCCGCCAACCGGCCAGGTCAGGAACGAGTATATCGTCGGCCAAATGAAGCTCCGGCTCGTTCAGAATGATCCATCCGCCCGGTCCTCCACGCCTCACTCGAGTCGCCGAAGATCTTCTGTCGAAGCGCGGCCAGTTGTCCTTCGAGACCCGCAAGGTGCAAAGCGAGCTGCTCCGGGTCGCCCCCGCGCAGCTCGTGCACCTCACGACGTAGTTTGGCGACCTCGCGCGCAAGCTTCTGGTTCTCTGCCTCCAGAAGCAACGCCACCTTGCGGACCGTCTCGATGTCGCTCACGTCGTAGAGCGTCATGCAATGAGAGACGTCCGAGGGCGAGAAAAAATTCCTCGACGACGATCTTTTTTACGGCGTCGCTTCCGGAAACTTCGTCCGCAAGTCCACCTTCGTCAAGAGCGGTGGACTTAGCTCCATCCGGCCGATCGCCTCGCTGCCTTCGACGAACAACGACACTCGCTCAGCGTCATCTCGATGGTGCTCTTGCGCGCTCGCTTCCAGGGCGCCGCGAACTGCCCCTTCTCCAGGCGCTTCGAAAACAGGCAAATCCCCGTCCCATCGAAGTAGAGCACCTTCGCCCGCTTCCGATTGCGGCTCACGAACAGATACAGGTCACCGGTCAGCACGTCGCGCCGCAATGTCTCCGTCACGATCGCCGACAGCGTGTCGAAGTTCTTCCTCATGTCGCACGGCTCCGCGTACGCGAATACCGACACACCTCGAGCAACGCCGATCATCCGAGCTTCCTCAGAAGCTCCGCCATCTCGTCCAGCGTCAGCTGCATCCGCAGACCGTGCGGCCCCACGGCCATGACCGATCGTGATGATTCTGCCTTCACGATCTCCACGTCTCCACGCGCCGCACCTTCGGTTTTTTACCGATGCCCTCCACCGCACGCCAATACGACAGCGTGTGCGCACTCACCCCAAGCTCATCGACCACCGCCCGGATCGATGCGCCCTCCGACCACCGCCGCTTCGCGGCTTCCATCAATTGCGTCCGCTTCGCCGCAGAATACTGCGTCGTTGGCCGCCGCCGAATCACCACCGTCGTCTTCGCTTCGCTGTCTTGCTCTCGGTTCATGCCCCGAGTCTCGACGGCTTCGCCTTCGACGTCACGACGGGGCGCGGCGAGGAGTTACGGAAACCCGGCTCTGGATGGTGCTCGCCGCTACGAATTTTTTGAGCGCCGTCGTCCATACCGTCAACTACCGGCGAGGGGCGCACTTGCGCTGAAATCCCCCATAGGGGGCGGGCAAAAACCGCCGCCGCCTGGACGTTCCTCGCGAGTGGATCTCTCGAGCGTCCGAACTCAAAGCCTCACAATGACAACGGCGGTCGTGGCACTAGCAATAATGCGGCCTAGATGGTCCGTTCAAAGGGCGTGCAACTCCGCTCTTCGATCTGACTCATTGGCGTTCGGGCAATTGTTGACCCTTGCGACGGCGGGTGGCGAGGACAAGCCCCACGGGGATCAGCCCCAGCATGGCACCACCTATTAATGACGACCCCTTAACCGCGGAGCGTCCTCGCTCCAGCTCTGCGATCCGTGCTTCTTGCTTAGCGATTAACCGATGCTGTTCTTGGGCGGACTGGATCAGAAGGGGAAGCAGCTCCACATAGTTGACAGTCATCATGTCAGAGCCTGAGGGATCATGTGCGAGCGAAACGATCTCGGGAACGACCTTCGCCACTTCTTGCGCAATGAGCCCCAGATGGTCCTTGCCTTCGTCGCTACGTTTCCATTTGTACGTGACTGGCCGGAGCTTGAGCATGTCGTTCAGCCCATATTGAAGGTCTCGGACATCCTTCTTCAGGCGGGCATCTGAGGATTGGCTTAAAGTACCCGTATAGAACACATTGCCCTCGAACCATGCAGCCGTTCCTCCAGGGCATTCTGCCACGACAGCGGTGCCTCCGGAAGCGTTCGCAATGAAGTGGCCGCCCATACCACCGCTCAAAGCGGCATTTCCGCGGATGGCCTCTCCGGAACCGCCCTCTCCCCAAATTGCCACGCCGTCAAAAACCCCGCCGTAGACTGCGTTACCAATCGAATTGTCATTGCGGGCATACAATGCGGTTCCGCTATTCAGCGTGCTACTTATCTTGAGACAGGGGTGACTGTTGCAGGTGCCAGTGTCCGGTAGAGGTATCGCTGCTCCATTTGATGAAACCGACAGAGCAGCGGTCAAGCTGGCGGCCGACACAAGTACAAATGCCGTTGTCTTCATGGGTGGTGACTCCTTCTTCGATGTCCAATGCTCTAAATTCCAAAGAGCATTCTTCCCTCAATCGGGCGAACAATAGTCGACGCCGAGCTTGGCTCTTGGTTCCCGCCGTTTATGCAAGGGTGTTTCGTCGACAAAACGCTGGGAACCCGCACCAGCGCGGAATGGTACGCATTGACCAGTGCTCGATTCGCACAACTTTTGCCGTAGTCGTACAGAGCAACCACAACATCGGACCTTAGTCCTCGCAACAACTTGCTTGGCCCTCTGGCCCTCTCGCGCCCCGCATTTGTAACTTTGTAACGATAAGAGGCAGAGCACCGGGTTGGCCCGCATCAGTATCAGAATCTGAGGTGTGCACCGCCATCATCGGATCGAAAGGTATGCGAGCTTGATGCGGGGGGCTCGGCGGCCAGCTTGATCGACTCGGGCGTTGCGTCGAAGGGCCATGTCCGCGTCTCGCTGGCCACCGAGAGTTTCGTCTCGTCGGCGCGAAACAGGGCCTTCTTGAAAACCTGGCCGTTCAGCAGCTCGTACGTGATGTCGGCGGTGTCCTCGCCCGTCTTCTTCAGGTACAGCACCTTAACGGGACCGGATGGCTCGATGCCGGCGACGTGCGTGTCGACCTGCAGATCTTCGATTTTCACGGTAGGACACCTCGCGATTGATGCCGGATGCGAGAGCACGGTAAAGGGTTTTCCCATCGGATTCCGAGGTTACGCGGCCCGCGCTCGGCAATCAACGGCGCCCGCGCACAAGGACTCCGTACCTCTCCATCTCCATGATGATCGGCTCGCTCGTGGCCGGATGCCACGGGATCTCGCACGCGAACGCCGCTCCTTTTCGCGATCGAGTTTCATCAATTTGGCCGCTTGCGAGCGGTGGGACATGAAGCCCGCCGCGAGGGCCGGTGCGAATGATCCGTGGCTGACGTCAATTACGAACTCCCATCAACGACAGTTACACTTCCCCATCGACCTCGTTCGCAGACTGGTTGCGCTTCGTGATCGTCTTTCCGGTGACTGTCGTCGCTCCCTCTTTCTTCGCTTGCTCCGCGGCGTCAGCGCGGACGCTGGTTCCGGTCATCTCGAGGATCACCGAGTGGTGCACCAGGCGGTCAATCGCGGCGGCGGTCGTCATCGGGTCCTTGAAGATCCGGTCCCACTCGCTGAAGACGACGTTGCTGGTGATGATCACGGTCCGGCGCTCGTAGCGCTCCGCGAGGAATGTGAGGAGAACCTCCATCTCCTCACGGCTCTGCTGCACGTACCCGATGTCGTCGAGGATCACCGCGTCGTAGGCATCGAGTGCGGCGAGCTCTTTCTCGAGGCGGAGGTCGCGCTTCGCGGCGAGCAGTCGCTGGACGAGGGCAGCCGCCACCACCCCCAGCCCGTGCATTGCTTATGACGGGCTGCGATCAAGGCTACCCCCTGCACTGGTGCCTGTTCGGTGGCGGTCACACACCTCCCGGTTTCTCGGAACGGGGGTCTGGAATTTCTTCAGCCGATTCTAACTCTCAGCAATCAAACGCGGCGCCCAGCAGCAAAAACGCGGTCTAGCGGCGGTTCTTCTTTTTCGTCTTGGCGTGGACGCCCTTCCCCTTCGAGGCGCTGGGTGCGCGAGCCGCGCTCTTACCCTTGGCGACGCTCTTCTTGGCGGCCGTCTTGGCTGGTGCACGCTTTTGGGGTGCGGCCTTGACGGGAGCGCTCTTGCGCGCCTTCGCCTTGGCGGTTTTCCCCTTACCTGCCGAGGTTCCCCCTTTTGCTTTTCCCTTGGCACTCGCTGCGGCTGCGCGGGCCTTTGTTTTGGCCGGCGCGGTGCTCTTGCCTGCCGATTTTCCTTTCGCTGCAGCCGCGCCCTTGACCGTCTGGCGCGGTGCCCCCTGCACGCCCTTCTTGACGCGCGCGGGCGGCTTGCCGGGGTGCTGCCGTCGCGACGGCATGCGTGTGACCGAGCTGGTCTCCACGATCATGATCGACTCGTCGGCGCCGTTGGTCA
>DATHEQ010000188.1:0-3605 GCA_035318505.1 Polyangiaceae bacterium
CACGCCCGCGACAACGCGGTGATTCCGTTGGTCGATGCGGCGACGGCCACGCTCGACATCGCCATGTTCTATTTCACGAGCCAGGAGATCGCCGACGCCATCGTCGCGGCCCAAGGGCGCGGCGTGGCCGTGCGCATGATCCTCGACGCGGGAGGCGCCGCCAATACGTACTCCAAGCATCCGCAACTCTGCGCCGGCGGCATCCCGGTCAAGACCGAGAACTGGGGCGGCAAGTCGCACAGCAAATGGGCGGTGGCTGACGCAGCGCACGCGGGAGCGGCAGCGGTCGTCTTCGGTTCGATGAACTGGACGGGTGCGGGCGACAGCGACAACGACGAAAACACGCTCTACGTGAAAAACGACGGTTTCGCCGCCCCTTTCCAGGCGGAATTCGAACGGCAATGGGCCGACCTCAGCGGTGTCCCGGCTTGCACGACCGTGTCAGCCGAGAGCGCCGAGTCGTCGGTGTGCGCGCCAGCTCAGGATTGCTCGGGCAGCTGCAGCAGTGGCTCGTGCTGCGATGGTATCGACAATGACTACGACGGCAAGACGGACCTCGCCGAGGAAGCGTGCGCTTGTGCCGACGGCCGCGACAACGACGGAGACGGGTACATCGATCTTGCCGACTGGGACTGCAAACCGATCGACGACCCGGAATAGCGGCGTCAGACCTCGAACCGCTCGCGCGTCGGGGGGCCGGCGAGGTTCTCGATGAACCCGGCGCCGGCGTCGCTCGGCCCTTTGTAGTTATGCACGAGGGCCGCCTCGAGCGAGGTGAGATCCCGCCACCGCTCGAGCATCACCATGACATTCGGGTCGCCCACCCCGACGAAGAGCTCGTATTGCTCACAGCCCTTTTCGGCGCGCACCTTCTCGATGATGGGTGCGAAACCCTCCATGAAAGCGCCCGCCCGCCCGGGTTTGATTCGGAACGTCACCACTTGCCTGATTGCCATGGCTCCCTCTCCCGCGTTCCCCCAACTCCATCATGGTGAGCATGGCCCCGGCAATGCCGTCAAGGATACCTACCACCACGCCCATCGCCCCCCTAGCTCGCGGCGTCTTGGGTGCGGCGCGATCCAAGGGCAAACGTCAGGGGTTGACGATAGTTGCAGAAATCGTACATCATGTTGGCAAGCAGCAACTACATTCATCAACGAGGAGGTCTCATGAAAGCATCCCCGCCCGGCTGGCCTCGGATTTCCAGCTCCATTTTCTATGACGATGCCGCCAGCGCCATCGATTGGCTCTGCCGCGCCTTCGGTTTCGAGGTGCGTCTCAAGATCGAAGGCGAAGGGGGCCGCATCGAGCATTCCGAGCTCGTCTTCGGCGACGGGCTCATCATGGTCGGCATGACCGGCGGCAAATCGACGCGCCCTGTACCCTTGCCGGGCAAGAGCCCGCGATCGCTCGGGGGTGCGGTGACCCAGGCGCTTTGCGTCTATGTCGACGACGTGGATGCCCATTGCGAGCGAGCCAAGGCGGCGGGCGCCAAAGTGATCGAGCCGCCGACCACCACCGAGTACGGCGAGGAATACTGGACCGATCGTGGTTACCGCGCCGCCGATCTCGAGGGTCATCAGTGGTGGTTCATGCAGAGGATGCGCGGCCCCGGCATGTGAGAGGCATGCTTCGTTGAGCCAAGATCTCGAACAGATCTTTCTCGCCCTCGCCGATCCGGCCCGCCTGGCTGCAGTTCGTCTCCTCCGCAAAAGACCTTTGCGCTCGAGCGAGGTCGCCACCGCCCTATCGCTGAGCCGCCCCCTGACGAGCCGGCACCTTCGCGTCCTGCGGCGGGCCGGCTTGGTGGAGGAGACGTCCGAAGACGATGATGCTCGCGTGCGCGTCTACCGTCTTCGATCGGAGGCCTTCGCCGAAGTGCGATCGTGGCTCGACGAGGTCGAAGCGTTTTGGGGCGATCAACTGCAGGCCTTCAAATCGCACGCTGAGCGCAAGCATGGCAAAATCGCGGCGCGCAGCCCCAAGCCGCGCACCTGAACGTCGTTACGGCGCTACGAATCCCGGCGGCAGCAGATCGCAGGGAAGCTGGCCGGAAGGCGGCCGGTCGAGATCGGTCGGCAGGTCGAGGCAGGGCGCAAGACCGCCGTCGCCCGGGGGCGGCGTGGTCGCATCGGACGGGCCACTGTCGGCCGGACTGCCGGCGCTCCCCCCGCTTCCACCGCCGCCGCGTCCACCGGGCGAGGGCGTTCCCGTATCGGCGCCGCTATCTTTTGCCGGCGCACCGCCCGCGCCGCTCGTACTCGCCGGCGTTTTATCGTCATCACAGGCGGTCACGACGGCGACCAAGAGAAGCGGCCACCATTGCCATGGCAAACGGTGGTGCATCAGTACTTCACCCAGATCTCGTCGTTGGCGTCGAGTGACGTGAGCGGGGTCACGCCGCTCGTCGTTTTGATGAGCTCGGTCGTGGTGGGATTCGGGCTAAACGCGGCGTTGCCCTTCCACACGATGAGCGCGTCGCCGAAGAAGGTCGGAAGTTCCGCGACCACGGCCGCCACGCTGAACTTGTTCCAGCCGGCGCGACGGGCGGGGACGACGCGGACCGCGGGCGCCGGCTCCACCGTCGCGTCAGCGGGATCGGTTCCGATCCAATCGGTGACGACCACGCCTCCGTCGGGGGATCGGCAGAACTGGTGTGTCGGAAAGTAGGTGGTCGTAAAAGCCTTGTTCGGCAGCTTGGCGCGAAGCGACAGCTCGTAATAGGCAAAGTCCTTGCTGTACGATTCCTGCTCGCTTCGCGTCCAGACGACGGCGGTGACCGTGCCGGTCGCATCGGTTTCGACGGACATGCGACCGAAGTCGCTCGGCATCGGAAGAGGGCTCGTCACGTCGGCAGGGATGTCGATCTTGACGCTGTAGGTGTCGAGTCCCTCACATCCGTGGCCGACGCCGAACTTGATGATTTGGGTGGTGTTGGCGAAGCCGGCGCCGGACGTGATCGAGATGTGTGCGGCAGCGATTGCCGGCACCAAAGAAATTGCCGCTCCGAGTAGGATTGCTTCGACCGATCGTCTCATGGGCACAACACCTCCGTCGTCCTTCCAGATAGCGCGATTCGATGTCAGAAACATGCGGCTTCTTGTCGCGCGGCGAATTGTCGCACGTCATGATTTTATCGCGCGTTCGCTTGGAGCGGGTCGCTCTCCCGCGCTAGACTCGCGCCCATGCGTAGCAGCATTTCGAGAATCGCCGCGGCGTTGGTGTTTGCGTTGGGCTGCTGGTCGGCGGCGGGCTGCGCGGGCGACGATGGCGGCGGGGCTGCCGCCGGTAGCGGGGGCGCGGGTGGCAGCGGAGGAAGCTCGGGCGGTTCGGGCGGCGTCACCGATGCGGCCGGGGGCAGCGCGGGCGGCACGGTGGGATGCCTGACGGAAGCGCCGACGAGTTGCCCGAATCCGCCCGTCAATTACAGCGATGTCGCGCCGATCTTCCAGAAGCGATGCGTCGACGCTTGTCACAACGACAGGACCCCGGACCCGAACAACCTAAACACGCCCATCTGGGGGTTCACCGACTTCGAGCACGTGGTCACGTGGAAGGCCACGATTCGCGCTGAAGTGTTCGCCTGCTCGATGCCCCCTCCCGAT
>DATHEQ010000189.1:0-11229 GCA_035318505.1 Polyangiaceae bacterium
TCGCACCCGTTCCACCCGTCGCACCCGTTCCGCCGGTGCCGCCCATCGTACCGGTGCCGCCCGTCGCACTCGAACCGCCACGTCCTGATCCGCCGCCCGTTCCGCCATCGGGCGGGTCCTCAAAGACGCCATAGGCACACGCCACCGGCAACACGGAGAAAACCAGCGCCAACGCTGCGGGGTGCGACCCCATGGTCCTGCCAAGAAAGAAAAAGTGTTTCATGTTTGCACCCACTCGACCGGATAAGCGAAACCAAGATGACGACGAGCGATCGAGTTCGCTGGGGGTATGGCACAGTTAGGTGACTGCGTCGAAACGGCGCCGTCTCACCTGGGCCAAGCGCCCCAGCTCCCATTCCGCGCGCGAAACGGATATGCCGTTCAGCTGGAATGATTCAGCGAGGCTTCAAAGCACTTCTTCTTCGGCGATAGGCGCGCTCAGAGCACGTAAACCGTCAGGAACATGATGCCCCAGACCGCTCCCACGAAGTGCCAGTAGAGCGCCCAGAGCCGGATCGGGAGAAACCGCGCCGCCGAATACTTACCGATGAACACGCCACGGCAGAGCCAGGCGAGGGCGCCGATGCCGACCAGCACGTGAAGCGCATGAATGCACGTCAGCGCGTAGAAAACGGACGGATAGGGGCCCCCCGCCGGCGTGAGCCCGTCATCGAGCAGACTTCGCCAGGTGACCATCTGAAGCACCAGGAACACGGCGCCGAGGGCGAAGCTCGCGCCGAGCGCGGGACCGACGCGGCGCATGGGGCCGAGTCGCAACCATCGCACGCCGAGCTGCAGAAGGGCGCTGCTCGCCGCGAGCACGGCAGTGTTCACACCCGGCAGAAGAAGCGGAAGCTCTGGGAGATCCGGGGGCGGCCAGGCGTTGGCGCGAGCGCGCACCATGCCGTAAGCGAAGAAGAGCGACCCGAACATCATCGCCCACGATCCGAGGAAGATGACCATACCGAGGTACGCCGTCCATTCTTGGCGCGCTCGTGGCGGCGGATAAGGGACGATCGCACCCATCGGAAGTGACATCTTCCCAATCGTAACGCGCGATGCTGATGGAAGTCGCTGCCGTTAACTGGCGGCGACCGCCGGTTCAGCCGGAGCTTGGTCTGATTTGGGGAGCTCCTCCGTCTGTCCGATCCAGTCGCGCCCAAGCGCCTTCTTGACCTCGGGGTTCGCGTATTCGTGCGGACCGCGATGCACCGTGGGGATGACGTCGAAGTTGTGGTGCACTGGGGGTGACGGCAACGTCCATTCGAGCGTGCCGACCTCCCACGGATTCTGCTCCGCCTTCGATCCGGCGAACACGCTCTGGAAGAAGTTCACCACGAAGGTGACCTGACTCGCTGCGAGGATGAAACCGAAGTAGCTCGTCCAACGGTTGAGCGGCTGAAGGTGCTGGAGGAAGGTGTACTGGTACGGATCGAAGAGCCGGCGCTGGTGGCCGCCGTAACCGGCGACGAGCTGCCCGCAGAAGACGAGCGTGATGAAAATAGCCGAGAACCAGAAGTGCCACTTGGCGAGGGACTGGTTCATGTTGCGCCCGAACATCTTGGGGAACCAGAAGTAGATCGCCGCAAAGCTGGCGAGGAACGCGGCGGCCGCCATGGTGAGGTGGAAGTGGCCTACGACGAACATGGTGTCGTGCAGGTAGAGGTCCGTGGAAATCGTGCCCAAGAAGAGGCCGGTCAGACCACCGAGGCCAAATACGAACACCGTCCCGAGCGCGAAGAGCATCGGCGCGGTGAGACGAATCGATCCCTTCCAGATCGTGTGGAGCCAATTCAAAAACAGGAGCTCGGCCGGGACGCTGATGATCAAGGTCAGCGTCATGAACGACTGGCCGAGGAGCGGATTCATTCCCGTCACGAACATATGGTGTCCGTAGACCACGGCGGAGAGTACGGTGACCCCCGTCATCGCCATGATCGAGCCCTTGTACCAATAGGCCGGCTTGCGCGCGAAGAACGAGACCAGATCCGTGACGAAGCCCCAGGGCGGCAGAATCAGGATGTAGACCTCTGGATGCCCGAAGATCCAGAAGAGGTGCTGAAACAGGATCGGGTCACCACCGCCGCGAACGGCTGACGAACCGGCGATGTAGAACTGTGTGCCGAAAGCACGGTCGAGGAGGAGCAGCAGCGCCGCCGAGCCGAGCACGGGGACGAAGAGAACGTTGAGGATGGCCGTGAGCCAGAGTGCCCACACGGTGGCGGGCATGCGCATGTACGTCATGCCGGGCGCGCGCAATCGCACGACAGTCGTCACGTAGTTGATGCCGCCCATGATGGTGGCAATACCGGTCACGAAGACCGCTGCGACGACGAGCGTTTGACCAAGGCCCGGCGTTCCGACGTTCGTCGAAAGAGGCGCGTAGGTCGTCCAACCCGCCGCTGCCGAGCCGAGCTGCACGAAGAACGAGGCGATGATCATCCCCTGCGAGACGAGGAACGTCCAAAACGACAGCGCGTTGAGCAACGGGAACGCCATGTCCCGCGCTCCGATCATGAGCGGGATGCAGAAGTTGCCGAACGCACCGATCATGATCGGCGTGATGGCAAAGAAGATCATGATGAGGCCGTGCATCGTAAAAATGGAGTTGTAACTGGCGGGCGTGATGGCCCCGCCCGAGCGCGGGAAGAGCAGCGAACCCACGACCGGCACCGGCTCGCCGGGAAACGCCCACTGCCACCGGATGAGCATCGCCAGGGCGCCGCCGAAGGCGAGAAAGAGCAGCCCGGCCCAGAGGAACTGTTTGGCGATGACCTTGTGGTCAGTCGAAAAAACGTGCCTCCGGAGAAAGGAAGCCGGCTCGGGATGAATGTGCTGAAGTTCCATGGATTAATTCCTTGCCCGCCATTCCCAGCCCCAATGGGCTTCGGTATCCTTCGGGTCGTAGCCACGTGAGGCGATGGCCGATTGCTCGGTCACCCAATTCGTGAACTGGTCGGTAGGCAGGATGGTGAGCATCCCCTTCATCTTGTAGTGATGAACGCCGCAGTGCTGGGCGCATCCGATGTCGAACTCGCCCGTCTCTCGGGCCTGGAACCAGAGCCGGTTCGTCATGCCCGGCATCGCGTCTTGCTTGATGCGCAGGTTGGGCAGAAAGAAACTGTGGATGACGTCGGGGGATACGAGCTGCAGGAGCACCGGCACCCCCACCGGAACGCGAATGTCGTTCAGCGTGATGACGTCGTCTTTGGTGTTGAATTTCCCGTCGGGGCCGGCATACCGCGCGTCCCAGGCCCACTGGTGCGCGTTCACTTCGATGCGCACGGCCTTAGGGTCGCTCTCCAGCGCATCGTGGTTCCAAAAGAGCCGGAAGGTGTCGGTCGTCGAGTTGTAAAAGAGGTTGCCGTCCACCACGAAGAAGATGACCGCCGACAGCGCGAGCGCCGTCTTGACGGAGTGCTTGGAGTCGCCGTGATCGTATTCGGCCACGTGCTTCTCGTTGTGCGCGAGACACGCCCAGACCATCCAGATCACCATGATGACGAAGAGGATGACGACGAAGACCATCGTGACTTCGATGAGCCAGTCGATGTGGTGCCCGTACTCGGACACATCGCGCGGCAGCCCGATGCCGGCCTCCGGTTTGGGCGCCGCGCCGGCGAGGCCGGTCGTCACCATGGCGAGCGCTGCTGCGAGGAGCGCCGTCACCTGCTTGATGAGCCGAGCTTGACTGTTCATCCCGATGCTCTCCGTCTCGATGTCGATCTGCGTAGGGTGAGTTTTTAGGCTCGGGCCGGCGCGCCGTCGGCGCCCGGGTCCGCGTGAGAATGGCTCGTGCCGGCCGCCGTTTGATCCTCCAGGGCCCGCGCGGCTTCTGCCTTGCGCACGATGCCGACCACCACCGTGCCGACGACGTAGGGGGTCAAGATCATCGCCCCCAACAAGATGGGGATCATCCATCCGCCGCCGCTGCGCGTCGTGCAGGCCGGGCAAGCCCACGCCGGGGAAGCCAGGCACAAAACGAGGAAGCCGGCGAGCAGCGCGCTCGCCTGGCAGGCCACCCGAGCGAGCCGTGAATTCACCACGGAAGCCGCCTCCACATGCCTTCGGCGATGAGAATCAGTGCGTAGAACGCGGGGATCGACATGGGAATGGCGATGCTGCGCCGCAAAATGCTCGTCTCGTGCTTGAGGTGCATGAAAAAGAGCCCCACGCACGTGGCCTTCACGAGCGCGAGCCCCGACAGTGCGACGAAGAGCGGCGTCCTTGCGATACCCATGTAGACAACGCCCACCTCGAGGACCGTGAGGGCGAAGAGAACGCCGAAGATGATCCAGTACTCTTTGCGGTTGACGTGCGACGCCATGGTCGAAACCCTTTACCTACGGTGACAAATTAGCTCGGGGTGCTGGGGACCAGATACACGAACGTGAAGACGATGATCCACACCAGATCGACGAAGTGCCAGAAGAGACCCGCGATCTCGATGTGGTTGTGCTTGCCGCCCTCGAATTGACCGAGCAGCGCGCGAATGAAGATGACGGAGAGGTAGATCACGCCGGTCAAGACGTGGCAGCCGTGGAAGCTCGTGATGAGATAGAAAGTGCTCGCGTACGCGGAGTGGCCGAAGACGAGACCTTCGTCGATGAGACCGGGGCCGCCAATGCCGAAGTACTCTTTGAACTGGCCGACCAAGAAGAGGGCGCCGCCGAGGACGGTGAGCCCGAGAAACAGCAGCATCTCCTTGCGCTTGTTCTCGACCGCGGCCGCGTGGGCCAGCACCATGGTCACGCTCGAGCAGATGAGAAGGAACGTGAGACCGGCGGTGAAGTTGATGCCGAGCTCGGGCTCGCCGGGGTGGTGCCACTGCGTGCTCTGACCGCGCAGGATGCCGTAGCCGAGCAGCAATCCGCCGAACGACAGCGCGTCCGAGCAAAGAAAAAACCACATCCCAATCTTGCCGAGACTCGCGCTGCCGAACTGCGCGTCCGGGGGCCAGTGCTCGTGTTCATCACCCTGCATGTCGTGGCCGTGGCCGTGCGCGCCGTGGTGCGCAGCGCCGTGCTTGGACACGGCTTCCTTCGCGGAGACAGCGGTTGTACTCATGGGGCCGGTTTTCCCTTGGGTTCTCAGCCGATACGAGCCCACTCGTTAATACGCGAGCTTTCGGACGGCAAGAGTTTTTTCCTGGTTTCGGAGCGCGTTTTCGTCGATCTCGTCGTGCGCCGGGAGCGCGAAAATTGTGCGCTATGCACCGTTTGCTAGGGCCACTCTTATCCGCTAAACCGGCGCGGTGTCCATAGCCTCGCCGAACGTTCCGCAAACCGGCGGGCGCGTCGCTGCTTCGTCGCACCCCGCTCCGCGTGAGAACCCGCTCCAGCGTTGGGTTGCCGGTCTGCTCGGCCGACCCGCGTTCTGGGCGCTCTTCGTCCTCGTCGCATTTTGTTGGCCGCTTTCGCGCGTCGTCCGCAAAGCGATGCCTCCGAAATTGCCCGTTCTCGCGACGGTGGGTGCGTTCGAGCTCGTCGATCAAATGGATCACCCTTTCGGAACGGCCGAGCTTGAGGGGCGTGTGTGGGTGCTGAGCGCCATCCACACTTCTTCGCCGGCAGCGGACGATCTCGCCAAGGAGCTCGGTAAAATCCAACACCGTGTACGTAATCTCGTGCCCGCTTTCCGTATCGTGACGGTGGGCCTGGATCCCGTCTCGGACGCGCCGGACCAATTGCTCGAATTCAGCAACCGTCATCGCGTCAGCCCCCGCATCTGGACGTTTTTGGGCGGCGAACACGCGGCATTGAGCCGGGCGCACGCGGCGCTCGGCCTCGAGCTCGTCGCGCCCGCGCCTGCGGAATCCGCCGGCGCACGCCGCCCGCGCGCCGCCTCGCAGCTCGAGACCAAGGCTGGTCCGCTTTCGGTAGCGGTCGTCGACGCCAAAATGCGCGTGCGCGGTCGTTACGATCTCGCCGATCCGACCGCCATCGACACCCTCCTCTATCATGTGGGCATGCTCGTCAACCGCGGGGACTGACGCGCCCCGAGCGCGTCTCGCTGTGGAGATGCTTGCTACAGGGACGGTGGTTTGCTACGAGCGGGAGCGATGATTCCCTCCTTCGCAGGATCGCGAATTCTTGGGTCGTTGCTCGGTGTCGCCGTGCTCTTCGGGTCGTCGATCGCCCTCGTCGCTTGCGAAGAGGAGCCGTTCTCGAAGTCGATGACGCTGGGGGGCAAACAGGTCTCCGCCGAGACGCTCAACGCCGGCAGAGAAGCGTACATGCACTACTGTCGCGCTTGCCACGGCGACAAAGGTGACGGCAAAGGTCCGGCGGCCCTCGGCTTGCGACCGCCTCCGCGCGACTTTACGCAGGGCAAATTCAAATTCGCAGCCGTCGAAAGCGGTTCACTCCCGAACGACGAAGACTTCCGCCGCATCGTCAAGAAGGGCCTGCACGGCACGGCGATGCTCGAGTGGGACGTGCCCGACGGCGAGCTCACGGGCATCATCCAGTACATCAAAACGCTCTCGCCCAAATGGCTGAAGGAAAAGCCGGGCACGCCGATCGTGCCGCCGCCCGACCCCTGGAACGGACAAGAGCAAGCCGCCATTCAGCGCGGCAAAGAGCTCTACCACGTGACCACGCAGTGCGCGGGCTGCCATCCCAACTACGCGACCAGAGACGACATCGCGTCCGTCACGATGAGACTGAAGAAGTTCCAAGTGACGAACTTCCGCGATGACATGTACGGCGCCATCTTGAAGGAGAGCGAGTACCGCACGACGCTCGCCCCCGCCGAAGAACCCCCGGCGACGGCGCACGCCAAGCACGAGGCCGAAGGGCACGGCGCAAAGGCGAACCCGGCGCACGACGAAGGGCACCTCGCGAAGCCGGCCGCCAAGACGGAAGCCAAGCCGAATTACTACTTCGTCAACATTCTGCCCCCCGACTTCACGCGGTCGCCACTGCGATCGGGCACTGAGCTCGAGGACCTGTTCCGCACCATCGCCGCGGGCGTGGGCGGCACCGCGATGCCATCGTGGAAGGCGACCGCGGCGTATACGGATCCCAATACCGGCGAGAAGTGGGACGGCGACAAGGACATCTGGGCCCTCGCTCACTACGTCAAATCGCTGGTGAAGCTGAACGGGACAAGAGAGGCGGACACGCTTCGCGACAAGCTCGCGCGCCAACCCGCTTACGCTCCCCCGCCGCCCGCTCCCCTCGAGCCCGCCGCCGGCGGACCGTCTTCGCCCGCCGGTTCGGCAAACCCGGCCACCTCGAGTGCCCCGCTGCCCACGGCTCCGCCGCCGGCGTCGCCCAAGGCGATCCCCAAGCTGCCCGCGCCGGCAACATCGCACTGACCGCGTCAGAATTCAGGTGCCGTGGGCGTGCGGCGTTTGATGAATCGATCCCGCGTCGGTGGCGATGAGCACGGGGCGGCGCAAACGCAGCAACAAGAAGACGACCAGCGCGCCAACGACCCCCGCGCCGAAGGCGGCGGCCAAAAGCGGAATCTGAAGGGCGGTGCCGAGCCCATCCACGAACCCCTTCGCCGCTGAGCGACTGAGGTCCCGGACGCGACGGTCCGCACATTCTCGGCTGTCCAAACCTGCGCAATCCGCCGGCACCAGCTCTGCCGTGGCTCCACTGATGGCGGCTTGCGTCGCTTCTTTCATGACGCCGGCCATGGTCTGCCCGAGAGGGCCCTGGCCGTTGGGACCGAGCTCAATCTGAAGTTGCCGGCTCATCCCGAGGGTGAACCCCTCCGCCATGCGACCGCCGAGCGCGCCGATGGGGCCGATCGCGGCGAGCGGACCGGTCGCCGGAGGCGTCGGACCCGCCGTCGTTCCGGCGTGGAAGCCTTGCATCGAATCGCCCCAGCGCTGGTTGCCCCACTGCGGATGAGTGAACTCGCCGAGCGCCGAGCCTATGGCGCTTCGCATCGTGGTCTCGACGATGCGTCCTAGCTGCGCGCGGGTTTCTGGCTTATCGAGCTCGGCCGCCGTCCCCTTCACGATGTTGCCGGCAAGATCCTGGATCGGCGGTGGGCCGTTCGGTCGAGCTTGGTTTTGCTCTTTCACCTCTTCGAGCGCGCCCGCGGTCGCGCCTTTTGCCATCTGCTTCGGCGCTGCACAGCCGCCGAGGACTGCCGTCCCCAAAAACCCCGCGACAATTGCGTGCGCCGCCGCGCCACGAAGGAAGGTTGCTGTGTTCATTTGACGCTCTCTGCCTCCGCTACAGGTTACAGCAAGAATCAGGCTCAACCGGTGCGTGACCACTCGGCTCGGACGAAGATCGGACGGCCGAAATAACCAGGCCCTCCGTACTATTCGTTGATTGTCCGCGACATCGCTAGCGCATCGATAGCCGCGCTGTTCGCCGGGACGGGACGCGCTGAGGTGCGTTCGTTCACCAAGAGGCGAGCGTCTCTTTGACGCCGGGGTAGCCCGCGAAAAACCACACCCACCACGCGGTCATCATCGTCCCGTGCCCGACGAGAATGCCCACGTGACTCCACATCTCCACGCGATCGGCCCGCTCGCGCACGTATCTCCTCCAATGAAATGTTCCGAGGGTGCGATCGACCGCGTCGTCGGCGCGCCGGCAAAAGGCATACACGACCGCTGCCTCATCACGCCCCTCGCTCGCCAGAAGCCGCGATGCGAGCGCAAAGCTCTTGCTGTGAAGTGCGATGCTGGCTCGGCTTTGAACGAGAGCACCGTTCATGCGGCCACCTCCCCGCCGAGGTCGGCCAGCACGAGCGATACGGTCGCCTTGGCCGAGCTCACCACGCCCGGAACTCCCGCTCCGGGATGCGTACCCGCGCCGACGAGGTAGAGCCCCGGTATCGCTTCATCGCGATTATGTGGTCGAACCAGGCGCTTTGCATGAGCGTCGGCGCGACCGAAAACGCCGAACCCTGGTACGACGCGAGCTCGCTCTGGAAGTCGCGGGGCGTAAACCAGCGCTTCGTGACGATGTGCCGGCGCACGTCCGGCAAGTAGCGTTCGAGCGAGCGCGCCAGCGAGACCAGACGCACGAGCTGCGCCAGCGTGACGCGCTCGGACACGAACAAGATCTTCTTTCGCATGTCGGTCCGCATTCCTTCCGCGAGCGGATCGCGCTCTCGGCAACATCACAGCCTCGTAGATTGCAGCCAGGGTCCGTCAAGAGGGGCGTCGGGCTCTGGCGCCGCGGGCGGGGGAACGCGCTTTACAAAGCGACCACCCCGCCTATGATCTGAACAGGTTTTGGACAGAACTGCTCGACATCGCCCGATCCGCGCTTCTCAGACCCGCAACCACGAGCCGGCCGGAATCGACTCCGCCTCCGTGCTCAGCATCGGGGCGCTCTCCCGTGCCACGGGCGTGCCGGTGGAGACACTGCGAACGTGGGAGCGACGTTACGGCTTTCCTGCGCCGGTCGAGCGCATCGACTCCGGACATCGTCGCTATCCGATCGGATGCGTGGAACGATTGCGCCTCGTCGTGCGCGCCCTCGGGCTCGGGCACAAACCTTCTATCGTCCTGCCCGCCTCGTCCACCGCGCTGCACGATCTCCTCGCCCTCGGCGGCGAGGGACCGCCGGCGCGGGTGCGCCCCGCGCCCCGTCGCTCCGATGGATCCTTCATCGAGCGATGCCTCGATTGCGTCAAGCGGCTCGACGGTGACGGGCTGGCGCAGGAACTCGACCGGGCCTTTGGCGATCTCGGCGCGATGGAGTTTCTCTCCGGCAGTTTGGGGCCGTTCCTTCGCGCGCTCGGCGAAAGCTGGAGCCGCGGCGACATCGAGGTGGGACACGAGCATTTTGCCAGCGAGTACGTGCGCGAATTCCTGAGTACACACTGGCGACCGATGAGCGCTCGCGCCGACGGTCCGCGCATCGTGTGCGCGGCACTGTACGGCGAAGAGCACGTCCTCGGATTGCACATGGCGGCGATGGCGCTCAGTCTGGCCGGCGCGCGCGCCATTTTCCTGGGCGCCAAGACGCGCGTCGAGGACGTGGTGCTCGCCGTGCGCGAACAGGAAGCGAACGCCGTGGCGCTGAGCGCAGCGCTGGGCGTGAACCGAAAGGCGCTGGACCGCGACGTGAAGGCGCTCGTTCGCGCCTTGCCGCGCGATGTGACGGTCATCGTCGGCGGGGCCGGTTTCGAGCCGCCGCCGCCCGGGGTGAAGCTGCAAGGCGAGCTTGGCGATTTTGCCAAGTGGGTGCGCAAGCTTCAGCCGCGCGCGAGCTGAGCCGTTCACCCGCGCCCCGTTTTCCCCTCGACCAAGGGCGGAGTGGGGGATCGCTGGCGCCGGCTTGACTTGGTTCAAATACTGTTCAACATGTGTTCAACAATGATGAACGCATTCCTCGACGCCGCCAGCACCCGTTACATCGAAACCGCCCAGCGCTTCCCGCCCTTGAGCCGCGAAGAAGAGACGGAGCTCGTGGCCCGCGCCCGCGCCGGCGATCGGCGCGCCACGGATCGCTTGGTCGAAGCGCATCTGCGCGACGTCGTCTACATTGCGCGCAAACATCGCTACTACGGCATGCCGCTATCCGATCTGATCGGAGAGGGCGTGCTCGGTCTCATGCGCGCGCTCGAAAAATTCGAGCCGCAGCGCGGCGTGCGCATCAGCACCTACGCCGCGCACTGGATCCGCTCCTTCATCGTGAGCCACGTGCTGCGCTCGTGGACGCTGGTGGGGGGCCGAACGGGCGTCCTGCGCAGCAATTTGTTCTTCCGCCTCCGCCGCGAACGCGCGCGTCTCGAGTGTCTACACGGATCGGGCAGCCAATTGACCGAACTGCTCGCACAAAGGCTCAACGTCTCCGAAGAGGACCTCGGGCACATGGTGGAACGGCTCGATGGTCGCGATTTGTCGCTCGATGCACCGAGCCATCCCGATTCCCCTTCCCTGGGAGAGTCGCTGACATCCGCCGACGACGCCGAGGAGGACTACGAGGCGAAGACGCGCCGCCACCGTGTCGCCGCCGCCTTGCAGAAGGCGCTCCCCAAGCTCGACGCGCGCGAGCGGTTCATCGCCGAAGCTCGCCTGCTCGCCGATTCCACGGACGAGCTCTCGCTGGCGGACATCGGCCGCAAGTTGGGCGTGTCGCGCGAGCGCGCACGACAGCTGGAAACCCGAGCGCGCGCCAAGATCCGTCAGGCGTTCGACGAATGCCAAGGGGGCGCCGATCCAGCCGCGACGGCGGCGTAAACGGCCCGCGGCATGGCATTCACACCAAGTCACCTGACCTTCAAGGTCTTTGGTTCCTCGAC